>NZ_JBHVVE010000012.1:0-90136 GCF_042883725.1 Kitasatospora sp. NPDC058184 | reverse complement strand
ACCGGGCTTCCCGTCCAACGTGGACCCGGAACCCCGATCGACCAGCGGCTTCTCCTTCGGCGACCCGCCCTTCACCGGACCATCCGCCGGCAGGTCGTCCATGGTCATCGACCTGCGATCAGCCGAATCCCGGGACACCCACTTCTCACCGGGCTTCCCGTCCAACGTGGACCCGGAACCCCGATCGACCAGCGGCTTCTCCCCCGACGACCCGCCCTTCGCCGAGCCGCCCGCCCCGTGTTCGCTCGGGAGGTCGTTGAGGGTCCTCACGTTGGAACTGCCGGGTCGCATCCCCGGTTCCGGGGCGCCACTCTTCGGCCCCGCCCCCTCCGGGGGGAGGTCGGCGATGGTCATCACCTTCCTGGCACCGAACGGCCGCGTCGAGGGCTTCTTCGACGCCACACCCTCCGACTTCCCGGTCGTCCCCTCCTGCTGGCCGTTCTGCCGGGTCTGCTCCGAGGTCGGCCGGTCCCCCTTGCCCGGGGCCGTGCTCTCGGAGGTGGTCTGCTTCGTCCCGTTGGTGCTGCCCTCGTGCTCCCGCGCCGAGGAGGCGGTCGACTGCCGGTTGCTGTTCTCCGGTGCCTGGGGCTCCAGTTCCCGCGGCAGGGGCTTCTGCCCCCCGGTCGACTGGTTGGTCCGCTCGTTGCCCTTGGGCACGGAACCGGAGGAGCCGCCGGGCTTCCCGTTGTCCCGCATCGACTCCAGCGGGGTGTCGCGGGGGGTGGTGCCGCCGCCGGTGACCGTCCGCTGCGTGCCCCCGGGCGCCTCCGCCCCCTCCTTGAGGGGCTGCTTCACGCCCTCGGGCCGGTTGTTGTTGCCCCCGGGGAGGCCGTCGTGGTTTCCGGGGGTCTTCGCGGAGAGCGAGTTGCGGTCCGTGGCCACAACGGCGTTGTCGCCCTCGACGCGGGCGGAGGCCGAGGACGGCCGGCCGTTGGCGCCGACGTCGCTGCCGGGCCGCGTTCCGCCGGGCTGCCGGTCGAAGGAGGCCTTGTAGGTCTGGTTGTCGACGGGCGTCTCGGACTGCGAGTGGCCGGGGGTCTGCTCGTTCGGGCCGGGGCGGGTGACATTGCCGGTGCCGTTGCCGTTGACGGTGCCGCGCGAACCGCCGTTCCCGCCCGTCTCGTTGACGGAGCGCGAGGTGGCGTCGGGCAGCGAGCCGTCCTTGCCGCCCAGCGGCCCGTGCGTCTCCTGGCCGCCGATCTGGCCGCCGGTGCTCTTCGGCGGGGCGACGTTGCCGATCCCGCCCGCCCCGGGCTCGTGCACTCCGGTCCCGGGCTTCACCTGACCGCCGGGGGTCGGCTGGTGGGTTCCCGACGGGTTGAGCTGGCCGGGCTCCCGGGTCACCGGCTCGGGGCCCCGGCCGGGCGTCGTGGTCCTGGGCGGGCCGGGCGGGGTGCTGCCGGGGGCCTCGTGGGGGATCCCGGTCTTGGGGGGCTCCACCCCGCCGGGGGCGACGGGCGAGCGTCCCGGCGGCACGCTGCCCGGTTCGGCGCCCAGCGGCTTGCCGCCGCCCGGGAACAGCTCCGGCGGCGGGACCTTGCCGATGCCGCCCGGGGTGACTCCGCCGATGGACCCCGGCCCTTCCGGAAGCGGCACGGAGCCGCGCCCCGGCAGCGGGACGTGCTCGGTGACCGGGGGCTTCACACCCGGCGGGTCGACCTTCGGCGGGGTCACGCCCTTGCCCCCGACCCCCTTGGGGCCGCCGCCGATCCCGACCTCCTTCGGTCCGCGCAGACCGGCCAGGCCCCCGAGGCCGCCGAAGACGGCCCCGAAGCCCATGCTCATGCCCTCGGCCGCCCAGTCGATCTCGAACGGGACGTCGTAGATCTTGTCGGCGATCAGCTGGGCCAGCAGGTCGGTGCCCAGCTGGAGCAGGCCGCCGGCCACGGCGCCGCCGATGAAGGCGCCGATGTTGAGGATGGTCTGCAGGCTCTCGCCGATCGTCCTCAGGATGTTGGTGATGAGGGTGATGAGGGTGTCGAGGAGCGGCGCGATCAGCCTGGCCAGGAAGCCCAGGCCGAACGGGAGGACGAACCCGAGGATGGTGGCGATGATGCTGGCCAGCCCGGCCGCGTTGGCGGCCTTCTGCTCGGCGGCCATGATCTTCTCCAGCGCCCGGCCGTAGTCGTTGATGGCGTCGCCGATCTTCCAGCAGGTGGTGACCGCCGGGTCGAGCACGCTGTTGCCGACGAGGTTCCAGGCGTCGTGCGCGGCCACCATGCCGTCACCGGTCCACTGGAACTTGTCCATGGCCATGCTGGTGCCGTACCGGGCCGCGTACACCGTGTTGCCCAGCTCGATCCACTGGTTGCCCAGGGCGTAGATGTCGCTGATGCTGAAGCCGTTGTCGGCCATCGGGGATCCACCTCGAAGCAACTGCCGCGGAGAGCGCGGGCGGGAAGGTACGAACGGGCCGGGGGCTGCGAGAGCCCCCGGCCCGGTGGGAGGAGCCCGGCTTGTCAGGCCGGCTCCTCCTCGCGGAGCGCGACCTGGAGCAGCCTGGCCGGTCCGGAGCGCCGGACGAGGACGCCGCGGCCCGGGGGGCGCTGGGCCGCGCGCTGGTCGCCCAGCAGGACGCCCTCGCGCGGGTCGCCGGAGAGGATCAGGCCGCCGGTGCCGAGGTCCTTGAGCCGGGAGAGCAGCGGGTCGGACATCAGCGGGCGTCCGACCCCGGCCACCCGGCGGGCCAGCACCACGTGCAGGCCGATCTCACGGGCCTGGGTGACGTAGTCGGCGAGCCTGGCCAGCGGGGACTGGTGGCCGACCGCGACGAGGTCGTAGTCGTCCACCACCACGTACAGCTCGGGACCGTCCCACCAGTCCCGGGCGCGGAGCCGGGCGGCCGTGATGCCGGGCGGCGGCATCCGCTCGGCCAGCTTGGCGACCAGCTGGTCGACGTAGGCCTCGGCGGCGGCCGCGTCGCCCGCGTAGGCGCCGATGTAGTCCTCCGGCACCGCGTCCAGCAGGCTGCGCCGGTAGTCGATCACCATGAACCGGGACTCCCAGGCGGTGCTCCGGGCGGCCGTGGCGGCCATCCAGGTGCGCAGGAAGGCGGACTTGCCGCTGCCGGCGTCGCCGAACACCAGGAAGTGCGGGTCGCCCGGCCCCATCGCCAGGCCGACCGGCGCCAGGTCGCGCTCGCCGACGCCGATCGGCACCTCGTCCGCGGCGAAGCCGGCCGTCCCCGCGGGGTCGAGGTCCTCGAGCAGCACCCGGTCGGGCAGCATCAGCACCGGCGGGGCGCCGGCGCCCGGCCAGGAGGCGGCGATCTTGCCGAGCGCGTCCTCCTGGGCCTCGGCCAGGCCGTCGGTGCCCTCGCGGCCGTCCAGCCGGGGCAGCACGGCCTGGTACAGCACGCCGGGCGACACGATGCCGCGGCCCTGGATGTTGGGGACCTGCCGGCTCGCCTGGCGGCTGACCTCCGACTCGGTGGGCTCGTTCAGCCGCAGCTCCAGGCGCCCGGAGAAGCTGTCGCGCAGGTTCGGCCGGATGTCGGCCCAGCGGTTGGCGGTGACGATCACGTGCACGCCCACGCCCAGGCCCCGGGAGGCGATGTCCAGCACCGAGGCCTCGGCGCCCTCCAGTTCGGTGCGGATCGCGCCCCAGTTGTCCAGCAGCAGGAAGACGTCGGCGGCCCGGGTCCCGGCCGGCAGCCGGTCGGCCTTGCGCAGCGCCCGGAAGGCCGCCACCGAGTCGACGCCCAGCTCCCCGAAGAGCTGCTCGCGGGCGGCGACCAGGAGGCCGAGCTCGGCCAGCACCCGGCGGGCCCGCTGCTCGTCGCGGCGCCCGGCCACGGCGCCCACGTGCGGGGCGGCCTCCAGCGGGCCGAGGCTGCCGCCGCCGTAGTCCAGTCCGTAGAACTGCACCTCGTCGGGGGTGTGGGTGAGCATCGCGGACAGCACCGTGGTGCGCAGCAGGGTGCTCTTGCCGGTCTGCGGCGCGCCCACCAGGGCGAGGTTGCCGTGGACGCGTTCGAAGTCGAACTGGAGCGGCAGCTGCTGCTGCTGGAGGGGCAGGTCGAGCACGCCGACGGGGAAGGCGAGCCGGCCGGTGCCGGGCCACAGGCCGGCCTGGCGGCCGCGCCCCGGCTGCTCGGAGACCGGGCCGATCAGGCTGTCCAGCGGGATCGCGGCGGGCAGCGGGGCGAGCCAGACCTGGTGCACGGACTGCCCGAACCGGCAGACCTGGTCGACCGCCACCTCCATCTCGGTGGGGCCGGCGGGCAGGGCCGGCGGCTGGGACTCGGCGGGCTCCTCGGGCTCCTCCTGCGGCGCGGTGCGCAGCTCGAAGGGCACGACCGGGAGGCCGGCCGCGGCGCCGTCCTCGCCCGCGCCGGGCTCCTGGTACGGGCCGGAGATGTGGGCGACCCGGAAGCGCTGGTAGACCGACTCGTCCACCTTGAGGTAGGCGGAGCCGGGGATCGGGGGCAGCTGGTAGGCGTCGGGGGTGCCGATCACCGCGCGGCTCTCGGCGGCGCTGAAGGTGCGCAGGCAGACGCGGTACGACAGGTGCGACTCCAGGCCGCGCAGCCGGCCCTCCTCCAGCCGCTGGGTGGCCAGCAGCAGGTGCATGCCCAGGCTGCGGCCGACCCGGCCGATCTGGACGAACAGGTCGATGAAGTCGGAGCGCTGGGAGAGCAGTTCGCCGAACTCGTCGACCACGATCAGCAGGTAGGGCAGCGGCTCCAGCGGCTTGCCGTCCACGTCGCACTGCCCGGCCGCCTGGCGCAGCTGGTACTCGCGCAGCGAGTCGACGTTCCCGGCCGCGCGCAGCAGCCGCTGCCGGCGCTGCTGTTCGCCCTGGAGGGCGGCGCGGACCCGGTCCACCAGGGAGAGGTCGTCGGCGAGGTTGGTGATCAGGCCGGCCACGTGCGGCAGTCCGGTGACGCCGGCGAAGGTGGCGCCGCCCTTGAAGTCGACCAGCACCAGGCTGAGCAGCTCCGGGGAGTGGGTCATCGCCAGCCCGGTGACCATGGTGCGCAGCAGTTCGCTCTTGCCGGAGCCGGTGGCCCCGACGATCAGGCCGTGCGGGCCCATGCCGCCCTGGGCGGACTCCTTGAGGTCGAGCAGCACCGGGTCGCCCTCGCCGGACAGGCCGATCGGCAGGCGCAGCAGCCGCTCGTCGCCGGCCGGGATCCAGCTGACGGACGGGTCGAAGGCGGCCACGTCGGGGGTGCCGAGCATCTCGGGCAGGGTGATGGTGCGGGCCAGCAGCTGCTCGGGCTCCTCGGACAGGCTCAGCGGGGCCAGCGCCCGCGCGGTGAGCTCGCAGAGCTCCGGGGCGGGGGCGTCCGCGACGGCCCCCTCGACCCGGCTGTACAGCTCGGTGTTGCGGCCCTCCAGGACCAGCGAGCCGTCCTCGCCCACCCGGGCGCGCACCTCGGTGCGGGTGGGCTCGTCGCGCTCGGCGCCGACCAGGCAGATCACGGTGATGCCCAGGTCGGGCCCGGCCGATTCGAGCAGGGAGGTGGCCACCGGGCCGCGGGCCCAGGCGGCGGCCGGGTCGTACGGGTCGAGCAGGACGACGAGCCGTCGCATCACCGGGGCGGGGGCTCCCGCCAGGACGGGCCGGCGGGTGGTCCGCTCGGCCTGGGCGCGGGTGATCGCGCCCTCCAGGGCGTCGGCGAGCGCCTCGAACTCGGCGGCGACCAGCGGGACCACACCGGCCGGGCTCGGGGCGCCGGTCTCGTGGGTGTGCGGGAGCCACTTGGCCCACTCCCAGTCGGGGTCGCCGCCGGTGCAGACCACGACGGTGACGTCGTCGGGGGCGTGCAGCACCGCGAGCTGGCAGAGCAGCGAGCGGGCCAGCGCCCTAGTCCGGTCGGCGGGGCCGAGCAGGCTGAGCACGCCGGTCCTGACCAGGTCGACCAGGGCGGGCTGGCGGCCGACCGTACCGGCCTGGTCGACCACCCGCTGCGCGGCGGCGTGGGTCTGCTCGTCGTACTCCGCGAGCGGGTCGTTGCGGGTGCCGAGCTGGATCGGGGTGGCCAGCGGGCCCTGCCCCTGGCCCAGGCGCAGCTGCAGGAAGTCCTTGTCGGTGGCGCGCCGTTCCCAGACCCGGCGGCGGCGCTCGGCGAGCGCCCAGAGCCGCTCCGGCGAGGGGTGCAGCCAGCCGGCCGCCAGCCGCTGGCTGTCGGCGACCTGGCGGGCCGTCTTCTTGACGTCGGTCAGGTAGCGCAGGTAGCGCTCGCGCTGGCGGTCCTTGGTCTGCCGGGTCGCGCTGCGCATCTGGTGGCGGACGGCGAGGGTGGCGGCGATCGAGATCAGCACGAAGCCCACGCCCAGCGCGATCAGCAGCGGGTTGCGGTACATCACCATGTAGGCGGCCATGCTGATGCTGCTCATCAGCGGCAGCAGCAGGGAGAGCCAGGTGCTGGCCGAGGAGTTGGCGCCCTGCGGGGTCTGCGGCGGGGCGGGCAGCACCACGCGCTGGTCGGGCAGGGCCGGCGGCAGGGCGCGGGTGGGCCGGTGGAAGGGGATCCTGCTCACCTGGTTGTGCCTCTCGGTGCTCGACTGCGGCGGTGGTGCGGCGGGCCCTGGCGCGGGGGCGCGCCGGGGCCGGGGCGGGGGTCGGGCGGGTCAGAAGATCTCGGCGACCACGGTGTTGCTCTTGTCGTTGACGAGGTCCTTCGGCGGCGGGTTGTAGGCGTTCGGGTCGCCGGTGCCCGTCGAGGGGGCGCCGATGGCGGCGGTGAGCGGCGCGAAGAGCTTGGTGACGATGAAGTCCTCGGCGTGGTCGTAGTTGGCGGCCGCGCTGCCCACGGCGATCATCAGCCGCTGGAAGACCCCGTCCGCGCCGTCGGGCTTGGCCTTGGTCTTGGTCCCGACCAGTTCCGCCATGCAGGCGTTCCACTGGTCGAAGATCGCTTTGGCCTGGTCCGCGGTCTGTCCCGCCCAGCCCAGCTTGAGGTCGGCGAGGGTCTGCTCGATCGTGACCAGGCTGTCCAGGATGCTGTTCAGGGAGGTCTCGACGGTGGTCTTGGCGGCCGCCATCTCGTGCAGCGGGATGGTGAGCTTGACCGTGTCGTAGTCGGGCGTGGCCGGGGCGGGGGTGCCGGCGCCGGGGTCGACGCTCATCAGGCGCGCACGTTGTTGTAGTTGGCCAGCTCCATGTCGTGGTACATCCGGTAGGCCGACCGCATCCGCCTGGTCATCTCGTCGAGCAGGTTCTGCAGGTCGACCATGTCGTCCTTGTAGACCTTGGTGATGGCGGCGAAGGAGGTGCCGGCCGGGCCGATCCAGCCGGTCTCCAGGGGTGCCAGGGCCGTCGCGATCGCGTCGATCTCCCCCTTGATGTTCTCGCTCTCGGCGCCCAGCGTGCCGGACGCTTCGAGCAGTTGCTGCAGGTCGACCTTGAATTCCTGCAAGGTGTAGGCCACGGCAGGCGCTCCCCGGGGGCTCGTCGTTCGGCCGGTCCGCACCGGTCCGGCCCGGCCCGATCCGCGTACGGCTGGTCCACGTACGCACGTCGGCCCTGCGGAGTCTAGGCAGCGGCCGGACGGGCGGGACAGACCCGCTTTCTGTCCCCCCGGCGTCCCCGAACGGGGACCTCCCGCCCCGGGCGGCCGGTGGGCGAGGATGGCCCTGTTCACTGCCCGCTCCCTGCTCCGGAGGTCCGCGTGGTCGCCCCGATCAACTCCCCGATCTACGTCCCGTCGCCCGAGGACGGCGGCGGCGGAGACCCCAAGCCGGGCGGGGGCGCGGCCGACCCGACCCTGAAGATGCTGTGGGAGAACGGCTACGTCCCGGGCTTCAACGAGGGCTTCACGAACCCCGCCAACGCCCCGTCCGGGACCGGCCCGTCCGGGACCGCCCCCGCGCCGCCCAGCCACGCGTCCTTCTCGGTGGACCTGTCGACGGTCTACTCCGTCATCGTCAGCGGGGCGTCCACCACCTCCGGGGTGGTGGACGCCTACAACGCCCTCAAGGCCAAGGTGGACGCCGTGGTCGCCAGCGGCACCTTCTGGGGCCAGGAGTTCGCCCCCGTCGGGACCTGGTACGACAACTCGGGGATGGCCGGCGGGATGGGCCCGATCGCGCGGACGGGGCCCATCCCGGACAAGGGCGTCCAGAAGGCCGCCCAGAAGTTCGCGCCGATCATCAACCCCGAGCTGCAGACGGCGCTGCGCCAGGTGGCCGACGCCGTCGAGATCTACGGCGTCTACCTGGCCCGGCTGGACCTGGCGGGCCAGGCCTACGCGTCCGCCGACCACGGGTCGATCCTCCCGGAGGTCGCGCCGAGGCCGACGGCCTGACCGGTCGCCGGCGCCGTGCCCCGGGGCGGGGAGCCCCGGGGCGCCGTGCGTCGGACCGCCGTGCCCCGGACCGCCGTACGTCAGACCGCCGCGCTCAACTCCGGCAGGTCCTCCGGCAGGACGGTGGTCAGGTCCTCGGCCGTCGGGGCGTCGAGGTCGGCGATCCGCTGGGCGTGCCGCTCCGTGATCCACTGGAAGACCTGGCGGGCGGTGCGGCCGTTGCCGAAGCCCTCGTCGCGCGGCAGCTCCGTGAAGTACCCGGCCAGCGCGGCCAGGGTCGGCTCCGGCAGGTCGTAGCGGTGCTGCTCGGCCTGGTGGGCGACGATGTCGACCAGCTCCGGGCCGAGGTAGTCGTCGAAGGTCAGCGTGCGGGTGAACCGGGAGGCCAGGCCCGGGTTGGCGTCGATGAAGCGCTGCATGTCCCCGGGGTAGCCGGCCACGATCACCACGACCTCGTCGCGGTGGTCCTCCATCAGCTTGACCAGCGTCGAGATGGCCTCCTGGCCGAAGTCGCCGCCCTGGCCGTGCGGCACCAGCGCGTAGGCCTCGTCGATGAAGAGCACCCCGCCCAGCGCCCGGCGGAACACCGCCGTGGTCTTGGGCGCGGTGTGCCCGACGTACTCGCCGACCAGGTCGCCGCGGTCCGCCTCGACCAGGTGGCCGCTGGAGAGCATGCCCAGCGCGTGCAGGATCCGCCCGTACAGCCGGGCCACGGTGGTCTTGCCGGTGCCCGGGTTCCCCGCGAAGACCACGTGGCGGCTGGTGGGCGGCGGCGGCAGGCCCAGCTCCTTGCGGCGCCGGACCAGCTGCATCAGCTTGACCATGGTCTCGACGTCGCGCTTGACCCGCTCCAGGCCGACCAGCCGGTGCAACTCCCCGAGCAGGGCCGCCAGTTCGGCCTCGGCGCGATCCCGCTCCTCCGTCCCGTCCGCCTCGCCGTCGCCCGCCGGCGCGCCGGCCCCCGCCGTCGCCCCGGCTGTCGCTCCGGCCGTCACTCCCGGCAGCGACCAGGGCCGGGCGATCCCGGCCGGGGTGCCCGGGGCGACCGGCTCGCCGACGGCCGGCAGGGTGGCCTGCTCGACCCGCTCCGTCCGGCAGTCCTCCAGCACGGCGGCGGCCCGCTCGGCCAGCGCGACGTCCTCGGCGGTGTCGTGGACGAGGCAGCGGCGCAGCACCGGATCGGCGCCCGCGCCGACGTACAGGGCCGGGTAGCCGGTCTCGGACAGCGCGCAGTCCTCCAGCAGGCCGTGCGCGCCCTCGTCCAGGTACAGGCCGTTCTTGGCGGTGCGCGCGATCGTGCTCGCCCGCACCCGCGGGTCGGCGCCCGCCCGCACCACGATGCCGCTGCCCGCCGTGTCGGTGATCTCGCAGCCGTCCAGCACGGGGGTGCTCCGCTCGGCGGCGAGCAGGCCGGAGCCGCCGGTGTCGTGGATCCTGACGCGGTTCAGCAGCACGCCGGTGCGCTCGCCGACCTCCACGCCCGCGCCCGCCGTGGCGGCGATCTCGCAGTCCTCCAGCAGCGGGCGGTGGCGGGTGTCCAGGCGTACGCCGACGCCGGTGGCCCGTACGGTGCAGCCGCGCAGCACCGCGTCGGCCCGCTCCTCCACCGAGACCCCGGCCATCCGGGCCTGCTCCACGGTGGTGCCCTCGGCGCTCAGCAGGGAGTTGCCGGTGACCCTGATGCCGTGCTCCGGCGTGCCGTGCAGGCGGCAGTCGGCCAGGTCGGCGGAGCCGCCCTCGCCCAGGTGCAGGCAGCTGAAGCCCGCGTCCGCCACCTCGCTGCCGCTCAGCGCCAGTTCGGCCTCGCCCGCCACGTACACGCCGTTGCCGGTGGCGCGCAGGAAGCCGCCGCCCTCGACCCGCGCCGAGGCGCTCTGGCCCAGGGCCAGCCCGGTGTCGCCGGTGTCGGTGGTGACGGTGTCGTACAGGCGCAGGCGGCTGCGGTCCACGGCCACGATCCCGGCGCCGCCGGTCCGCGAGACCCGGCAGTCCCGCAGCAGCACCCGGGCGTCCTCGTCGGCGAGGACGCCCACGGTGGCGGCGCCCGTGATCTCGCAGTCCGTCAGCACGGTGCCGCCCTCGGCCGGCTCGGCCGACCCGGCCGCGAGCGGCTCGGGGGTGTCGGCCGAGACGTGCAGGCCCGCCGCGTGGTTGCCGTGCAGGCGGCAGGCGCGCAGCACCGGGGCCGCCGCGTCGGCCACCCGGACGGCCGCGCCACCGCTGCCGGTCACCTCGCAGCCCTCGAACGAGCCGCCGCCGGTGCCGCCGACGTACAGGCCCTGGGCGCTGCTCGGGCCGATCCTGGTGCTCCGCACCTCGGGGACGGCGCCCTCGGCGACCAGCAGCCCGACGCCCTCGGTGTCGGCCACCGCGCAGCCCTCGACCACGGCCCGGCTGTCCCCGCCCAGGCGCAGGCCGACGCCGACCGCCCCGCGGACGGCGCAGTCGCGCAGCACCGGCGCGGCCCGCCCGGCCACCTCGACCCGGCCGCCGACCACCTCGCAGTGCTCCAGCACGGGTGCGCCGCCGCCGATCAGCACGGCCGCCTCCCGCGGGTCGGCGCCGCGCAGCAGCAGCCCCCGCACGGTGGGGCTGCCGCCGGCCACGGTGAGCGCGGGCCCGCGCGCCGGGGCGATCGTGACCGTCCCCGGCCCCTCGGCCGCTTCCAGGCTGACCCCGCGCTCCAGCAGCACGCTCTCCGCGTACTCGCCCGGCATCACCGAGACGACCCCGCCGTCGGCGGCCGTGCGCACCGCCGCGCCGATGCTGCGCTGGACGCCCCAGCCCCGCTGGGCGACCTTGACCCACGTCTTGCTCATGCGCGCACCCCTTCGGGGCCTGGTACCGCACCCACAGGGCTCAATTGCAGGTCGCCCGCATCTGGGCGACCGCCAGGTGGGCGTTGGTCTTCGTCTTCCCGTGCCAGTCCAGGCCCCGGCTGTCCAGCTTGATCATCAGCACCCCGGTCGTGGTCTTGAACGTGCCGACGTCCTTCCACTCGCCGAGGTGGCCCCGCTGGTCGACGTCGAAGGCGTTCAGCATCCCGGAGGAGAGGCTGGACGACCCGTAGGCCTCGAAGTGCGCCGGCTCCCCGCCGACGTGCGTGATGTCGCCGTCCTTGGGCGTGTACACCTGGACCTGGCAGGTGGCCGTGCGCAGGCCCGCCGCGCCCGGGGAGAAGGTCCACAGGGCGTAGTTGCTCCGGTCGTCCTCCTTCGCGTCGCCCGACATCGGCATCGCGTCGAACTGGCCCTTGCAGCCGTCCTGCGCCCAGCCGGCGCTGCCCACGCTGACCCAGCCGGCGCTGCCGTTGGAGTACCGGCCGGCCTCGGAGAAGCCCTGGAGGCTGTTGGACGGGCAGCCGTAGCCGGCCACCGCCGTGTAGGCGGCGGACTTGGCCGCCGCCAGGTTGGGCGCCGGGACCGCCGGGGCCGCGGGGGCGGGAGCGGCCGGGGCGGGAGCCGCCTGGTTGTTCTGGGGTACGAGCGGCGCGCCGCCGGCCGGGGCGGGCGCGTTGTTGTTCGAGGGCGCGGGCGCGTTGTCGCCGGGCGCGGGGGCCGGCCGGCCCTGCGGGTTGCCGCCCGAACCGCCGGCACCGGTGTCGGTGTTCGCCAGGGGCGGGGCCGCGTTGCCCGGGGTGCCGGGCGCCGGCTGGCCGGAGCCGGTCGAGGCGCTCGGCGAGGGGGTGGCCGTCACCGGGTGCTCGGCGGACGCCTTCGCCGGCCCGTGCTGACCGCCCTTGGCCAGCATGCCGACGCCGACCGCGCCCGCGCCGACGACGAGCACGGTGAGGCCCACCGCCCAGGCGCGCGGCACCACCTTCGAAGGGCCGCCGTCCCCGCCCCGGACCTCCTTGACGAAGGCCGCCACCATGTTCCGCCGGTCCGTACCGTCCTGCTCGGCCTCAGCCATGATCAACCTCCACGGGCGCGGGCGGGCGCGCGGCCCCCCGACCGAATACGACATGTTCCGGTGCGGGCGCCCGGACGAACAGCCCGTGCCGCTCCGCACACTGATGGTTCGACGGAGCGTGCGCGAGCGGGCGCCGTCGCCGTCTCGCAACCGATCCGAACATCTCAGGCCCCGGCTGCGTAGAACGGAGTGACGGCACGTGACGCAGACCTCCCGACGCGGCTCAGCTGGCGCGACCGCACGGGAGACGGAGAGAGGGAAGGCCGGTTATGCCGACCATAGGCATCGTCGAGGACCACCGCATGACACGCATGGGGATCGAGCAGGTCCTGGCCCGCAGCCCCCGGCTGGAAGTGATCGCCTCGGTGGACACCGTGCACGACCTGGCCGAGAGCGGGCTCCGCCCCGACGTGGTGGTGCTGGACCCCACCCCCTACTCCGGCACGTCCGTCCTGCACGTGATCGGCGCCCTGAGCGCCACCAGCGCGGTCCTGGTCCTCTCGCCGTCGGCCGAGCCCAGGGACCTGCTGACCGCGCTCAAGGCCGGCGCGTACGGCTTCGTCACCAAGCACGCCGACGACACCGAGTTCCTGTCCGCCGTCGAGGCGGTCGCCCGCGGCAGCTTCTACCTCGCGGCGGGCCTGGGCGGCCACCTCCACTCCGAGCTGAGCCGTCGCAGCCCCGGCGAGAGCCAGGGCCTGGCCCGCCGCGAGGTGGAGACGCTGCGGCTGATCGCCCAGGGCTACACCCACGGCCAGATCGCCCGGCTGATGGCGCTCAGCGAAGCCACCGTCAACACCTACGTGAAGCGGATCCGGGCCAAGCTCAACGCCGGCAACAAGGCGGAGCTGACCCGCAAGGCGATCGAACTGGGCTACGTCGACGAGACCGGCCCCGAGCCGGCGGCCTCTCCCGGCCCGACGGCTCCCGCCGCGGTGGCGGACCCCCTCCGGTTCGGCGTCCCGGCGCAGCTGAGGGTCCACCAGCTCAGCGGGCGCTAGGCCGTCCGACCGGCCGTCCGACCGGCCGCCCGGGACCGGCCGGGGCAGGACCGGGCGGCGGTCCGCCCGGCAGGCCGTCCGGCTCACAGGTGGTGTCCGAACGCGGCGAGGTTCTGGAACACGCCGAACACCCCGAGCGCCAGCGGCACCGCGGCCACCCCGCAGAGCGTGCCCAGCACGTTCAGCGCCGGCGGCCGCGCGGCCTCGCGGGCCGCCGTACGGCGGAAGGACAGCGCCACCCCGGTGCCCGCCATCAGCACCCCGACCACGCAGAGCGCCACCGGGCCGACCCAGCCGGGAGCCGCCATCGCCTCGGGCGCGAACAGCAGGGTGGTGGCCAGGCCGACCGCGCCGGCCACCACCACGGGGGCCGCCTCGGCGAGCAGCCGGAAGGTTCCCGCCCGCAGCAGCGCGGCGACCGCCAGGCAGCCCGCCAGCGCCGGCGGGTAGCCGCCGTGCGCCGAGCCCAGCACGGCCAGCGCGACGGCCAGCAGCAGGGAGACCGCGGCGGTCCAGCAGAGCAGCAGGGTCCGCGCCCGGTGCACCATCACGCGGACCGCGCCGTCCTCCGACCCGCGCTCGGTGGGCCACAGCGCGGCCAGCTGGCCGGCCAGCCAGGGCGCGATCAGCAGCATCCCGTAGCCGACCACGGCCACCGCGGCCGCGCCCTGGGCGAGGTCCGCGTGCACCGCCTCCAGCAGTCCCACCACGGCCGCCCCGGCCACGCCGAACAGCAGCACGGCGGCGGCGACCACCGAGGGCGCCGCCCAGAGCGCGGCCCCGGCGCCGACCATCGCCCCCAGCGCCGCCGCGGTGGCGTTGCCGTCCACGGGGTCGGGCAGGAACCAGCCGGCCACCGCCGCGCAGGGCACGGCGGCCAGCGCGATCGGCAGGCCCAGCCGGGACGGCAGGTCCAGGGTGGAACGGCCCAGCAGCCAGCCGGTGATGACCAGGACGAACGCGGCGCCGACCGCCACCGGGCCGGCCACCGCCCCGGACCAGCCGCCGCGCGAGGCGGCCGTCACGCAGGCGGCGGCCAGGCCGAGCGCGCCCAGGACCGTCGCGCAGACCGCGCGGGCGCGCGAGGTCCAGCGCAGGTCGCCGAAGGAGTCGGCGACGTCCGCGACCAGCTCGTCGACGTCACGGACCAGCGGTTCCTCGAACTCGCCCTCGGCGGCGTCCCGCAGGTACAGCAGCTGGCCGTCCTGCACCCCGGCCTCGCGCAGCGAGGAGACGGGATGGAGCGTCGGCCCGCCCGGCACCGCCAGCGACCACGCCGCCGGCAGCGCCTCCAGCTCCTCCTGGCCGACCAGCCGGGCCAGCGTCGTGACGTATTCCGCGATCGGGGCGGCGGCGGGGACCGCGAGGTCCACCCGCTTGTGTTCGCCGACCACTGTCACTCGGCAGTGCCCGTCAGCCATGCGTAGCTCTCTTGCCCTCGTTCATGCGGAATGTCGTACGAATGGCGGCCGACCGCGACGGCGGCGGCGGCCCCGGCCTCAGCGCCGGCCGGCGGTGTTGTTCCAGGTCTGCGAGTTGGCCCACTCGGCGCTGCTGTAGTTCGCCCAGTTGACGTTCATGGCGTGCGCGATCTGGCCGAGCACGCCGTCGGGGCCGAACAGCCCCTCGGCCGCGATGTTCCACTCGGCCTGGAGCCCCTGGTAGTAGCCGGAGGCCGCGCCCTGCCAGAGCTCCGGCAGCTGGTTCAGGTACATGGCCAGCTCGTGCAGCTGCTGGGCGATGTCGGCCGCCTGCGCGTTGAGGTAGGGGCCGGCGTGCTCCAGGTCCTGCTGGACGCTGATCGGGACGGCGTCGGAGAAACTCATCGCGGTGCTCCTGGGAGGGGGTGGGGAGGGACGCGGCGTCAGAACTTGGCGGCGGGCAGCGTCACCTTGCGGAGGTTGGCGAGGTTCGCCTGCTCCGACTCGACGTAGTTGACGTAGTTGCCGCGCAGCCCGGAGGCGATGTCGGTGAGCGCGTCGTGCATCATGCGCGCGTAGATGTCGTAGTCGGCCATCAGCACCTCGAAGGCGCCGTGCGCCGAGCCCTGCCAGCAGCCGCTCAGCCCCGCGACGTACGTCCGGAGCGTGGCGATCTTGGTGTCGATCTCGCCGGCCTGGTTGGTCACGTAGACGGACGCCGCGGAGACGTCGTCGGGCGTGACCTTGTAGCCGCTCATCGACGGACCGCCACTGCCCGTGGTGTTGCCCGGCGTCGTCATCCCTGGCCCCTTCGACGTCTGCTGACGGAGAGCGAGCGGCGGCCGGCCGCCACCCGTCGGGGCGCGGCCGCGAGCACCACGCCCGGATTGTCGCCGCCAGCCTCCCCCACCACCCCGGGACGCCTCCAGTCACCGTTTCGGATGTCCCTCGCCCCCGCTCCGTCCCCGCCCCGCCGCGGCCTCGCCCCCTCCCCGCCGCGGCCCCGGCCGGGAGCCCGGTCCCGGCCGGGGCGGCTCCCGGGAGCCCGCTCCCGGGTGCGCTCTCGTCCTGGGAACCGATGAACTCCCTTGCCCCTGAATGGTCTTCTTGCCGCAGGCCGGGAATCCCCGGCGCCAACCACCAGAGGGGACCCCCGTGTACGAGCACGCACCGCACCACCGCCTTCCGCTCCGCCGCCGCAACGGCCGGCACCGGGTGGCGGTGGCCGTGGCGGCGGCCGCCGCCGTGGCCGCCGGCGTCCTGGCACCGACCGCGGCGTTCGCGGGCGGCAGGCCCGACAGCGTCCAGTCGAGCCTGGACACCCTGTCCAAGGACGACGGCGTGCCCGCCGCGCTGGCCGCCGTCAAGGGCCGAGACGGCCGCACCCGCACCTACACCGCCGGCGTCGGCGACCTCGCCACCGGGGCCAAGGTCCCCACGGACGGCCAGATACGGATCGGCAGCAACACCAAGCCCTTCACCGCGGTCGTCGTCCTCCAGCTCGTCGCCGAAGGAAAGGTGGGCCTGGACTCGCCCGTCGAGACCTACCTGCCGGGCCTGCTGCGCGGCGACGGCATCGACGGGCACGGCATCACCGTCCGCCAGCTGCTCCAGCACACCAGCGGCCTGCCCGAGTACGTGGACAAGGGCGCCATCCTCGCCAACCCGAACCGGTACTACGAACCGCGCGAGCTCCTCGACGCGGCCCTGGCCCAGAAGGCCCACTTCGCCCCGGGTGCGCGGTGGGAGTACAACAACACCAACTACCTGGTGGCCGGCCTGATCATCCAGAAGGTCACCGGGCGGCCGCTCGGCGAGGAGATCAACCGGCGCGTCGTCGACCGCATCGGCCTGCGCCACACCTACTTCCCCACCCCCGGCGACACCACCATCCGCGAGGCCCACCCCAAGGGCTACCACCAGGAAGCCGACGGCTCGTTCCGCGAATACACGGACCTGGACCCGTCCTGGGGCTGGGCGGCGGGCGCCGTCGTCTCCACCACGAGCGACCTCAGCCGCTTCTACGCCGCGCTCCTCGGCGGCCGGCTCCTGCCCGCGGCGCAGCTCGCCGAGATGCGCACTACCGTCCCCGCCGACTCGGTGGGTCCCGGCGTCCGCTACGGGCTGGGCCTGATGAGCAACCCGCTGTCCTGCGGCGGCCTGTACTGGGGCCACCTCGGGACCATCCCGGGCTACTTCAGCTCCGGGGGCGCCACCGACGACGGCCGCGCCGCCGGCGTCGCGGTGACCATGATCCCGGGCGACGCGGCCGAGCAGCACGTCAAGGCCGCGGTGGACACGGCCCTCTGCCGCTGACCCGGTCCGAGCGTCCGCACCGGCACGACCACGACCAGCGGGTTCCGCGCGCCTCGGCGCGCGGAACCCGCCCGCCCCGCCAATTCCCGCCTCCAGCAGAGGAGTTCCTCCATGAACGAGCGCGTACAGCACAACCGAACCCATCGCGGACGCCGTGGCCGGCACCGGGTGGTGGCGGCCGTGGCGACCGTCACCGCCGTGGCCGCCGGCGTCCTGGCACCGACCACGGCGTTCGCCGGCGGCAGGCCCGACGTCGTCCAACAGAGCCTGGACGCCCTGGTCAAGGACGACGGCCTGCCCGCCGCCCTGGCCGCCGTCAAGGGCCGAGACGGCCGCACCCGCACCTACACCGCCGGCGTCGGCGACCTCGCCACCGGGGCCAAGGTCCCCACGGACGGCCAGATACGCGCCGGCAGCAACACCAAGACCTTCACCGCCGTCGTCGTCCTCCAGCTCGTCGCCGAAGGAAAGGTGGGCCTGGACTCCCCCATCGAGACCTACCTGCCGGGCCTGCTGCGCGGCGACGGCATCGACGGACGCGAGATCACCGTCCGCCAACTGCTCCAGCACACCAGCGGCCTGCCCGACTACATGGAGGCCCCCGAGCTCTCGGACTTCACCACGGTGCAGTACCGCTACTTCGAGCCCCGCGACCTCCTCGACGGCGCCCTCGCCCAGAAGGCCCTCTTCCCCGCCGGTACCGGCTGGGCATACAGCAACACCAACTACATCGTCGCCGGACTCCTCGTCCAGAAGATCACCGGACGGCCCGTCGGCGAGGAGATCACCAAGCGCGTCATCGACCGCATCGGCCTGCGCCACACCTACTTCCCCGCCGTCGGTGACACCACCGTCCACGAGGCCCACCCCCACGGCTACCTCCCCAGCACACCGGGCGCGCCCCGGTTCGACTACACCGAGATGGACTCCTCGATGGCCTGGGCGACGGGGGCGATCGTCTCGACCAACACCGACCTCAACACGTTCTTCACCGCGCTCCTCGGCGGCCGGCTCCTGCCCCCGGCGCAGCTCGCCGAGATGCGCACCACCGTCCCCGCCGATCTGATCGGCCAGGGGATCCGCTACGGACTGGGCCTGCAGAGCAGGCCGCTCTCCTGCGGCGGCCTCGTCTGGGGCCACGGCGGCACCGCCCCCGGCTACCGGACCCGCGGCGGCGTCACCGAGGACGGTCGCGCCGCCACCATCACCGTCACCACCGTTCCGGGCGAGGTCGGCGCGCAGCACATGACGGACGCCCTGGACGCGGCCCTCTGCCGCTGACCCGGGCCTCGGGCCGGCCCCCTGCCCACGCCGGGGGCCGGCCCGACCCCGCTCGCTTCCGCCTGGTCCGACCCGCTTCAGCCCGCCGGGTTCGCGGACCGGGCCTCGACCAGACCGGACTCGTAGGCCGCGATGACCGCCTGGGCACGGTCGCGGACGCTCAGCTTGGCGAAGACGCTGGTGATGTAGTTCTTGACCGTGGAGACGCTGATGCCCATCGCCGAGGCGATCTCGGCGTTGTCGAGGCCGGTGGCCAGCAGGTGCCACACCTCGATCTCGCGGGGCGTCAGTTCGCCCGGAGCGGACACCGGCACCGGCGCCGACACCGGCGGCCGCGGCAGGCGGGGCGAGGTGACGTAGGTGGAGATCAGCCGGGTGAGCAGGCGCGGCGCCACCACCGCCTCCCCGCCGTGCACCGTCCGCACGGCCGCCGAAAGCTCCTCCGGGGAGACGTCCTTGGGCAGGAACCCGGAGGCGCCGGCGCGCAGGGCGGCGACCACGTACTCGTCCATGTCGAAGGTGCTCAACGCCAGGACCCGGCACGCGGGCAGCTCCTGGGAGAGCCGCTCGGTCGCCTGGACCCCGTCGAGGACCGGCATCCGGATGTCCATCACCACGACGTCGGGCCGGTGCTGGTGCGCGAGATCCACCGCCCGCTGCCCGTTGTCCGCCTCGGCCACCACCTCGAACGCCGGGTCGGGGGCCAGGATCAGCGCCAGGCCTCGCCGCACCAGCGGCTGGTCGTCCGCGATCAGCACCCTGATCCGCTCCGTGGTTCCCGTCATCCGAGCCGTTCCTCTCCGTCCGCCGGCGCCACCGGCAGACTGGCCACCACCCGGAAGCCACCACCGTCGATGCCCCCGGCCACCATGCTGCCGCCCTGCAGCGCGACGCGCTCGCGCATGCCCATCAGACCGTACCCGGTGCGGCCGGCCCGCGGTCCGGGCGCACCGCCCGCGCCCACCAGGGCGTCCGCCGGGGAGTCGGGCGGCGCGGCGATGCCGTTGTCGGACACCTCGACGGTGACGCGGTCCGGGTGGTAGGTCAGCCGGACCCTCGCCCGGGCGGCCCGGCCCGCGTGCTTGCGGGTGTTGGTGAGGGCCTCCTGGACGATCCGGAACACCGCCAGGCCGGCGCTCGGCGGCAGCGGGCGCTCCTCCCCCAGGACGGCGAAGTCGGTGGGCAGGCCGGCCCTGCGGGACTCCTCGACGAGCTGTCCGAGCTGCCCGACCCCGGGTTGCGGCGCGGACGGCGCCTCACCCGACGCCCCGCCCGGAGCCTTGCCCGGAGCCCGGTCCGCCCCGTCCGGCTCGTCGTCGGCCCGCAGCACGTCGAGCAGGTGGCGCATCTCGCGCAGCGCCATCCGGCCGGAGCCCTCCAGGGTGACCAGGGCCTCGCGCACCACCTCGGTGTCACCGCCGAGGTTGGCCCTGGCACCGGCGGCCATCAGCTGCATGGTGGTGATGTGGTGGGCGACGATGTCGTGCAGCTCCCGCGCGATGCGGCGCCGTTCCTGCGCCACCGCGCGGTCGGCCAGCAGCCTTCGCCTGACCTCCACCTCGCGCTGCCACCACGTCAGCCCCTCGGCCGTGACGACGACCAGCGCCGCGGCGACCACGTTGCCCGCCACGTCCCCCACCGCGGGCGGCAGCGGATACCCCCGGCCCACCAGCGGTACGGCGGCCGCCACGAGGCCGGCCGGCACGGCCACCGCGACGCCGCGGGACCGGGCCACGGCGAACAGCGCGACGCAGAGCGTGCCGGTGAAGTGCGGCGGCATCGACACACTCAGGTTCAGCGCCAGGCCGAGGACCAGCACCCCCGCCAGCGAGGCCAGCGGGTGGCGGCGCCTGGTGAGCAGCGGCACGGCCGCCAGTACCAGCAGGACCAGCGCGGTCGCGGCGATCGGCGGTCTTCCGTCCGAGCCGCCGATCGTGTAGCCGAGGAGGTCCAGGACGGCCACCCCGACGGCCACCAGCGCGTCACCGGCCGTCCAGGGCAGGCCGGCGCCGCTCGGCTCCGGCGCCGGCCGCAGTGGCAGTGGCAGTGGCAGCAGTGGCCCGTGGTGCGTCGACATGCTGTGGCGCTCCTCTCTACGGCCGGTCGGCCGCCCCGGGCCTCGCCGGTCCACCGAGACCGCCGCCCGTGGGCCGTCCCCTCGCGGCGGCCCGCGGCCCGGGGAGCGCTCCGGCGTCCCCGGTCGATCCTCCCAGCGGCCCCCGGCCCCGGGCAGGCTCCCGGGACCGATCCCGGACCGGGCCCCTGGTCCTGGCCGGGGCCGTACCCCGGGGCCCCGGTCCTGATCGCGTTCCCGCCCTTGTTCCCGCCCCCGGCGCCGCCGTCGGCGCCGTCGGCGCCGTTACTGCCGGGCCGGGGCCTGCTCCCAGGCCTGCCCGCCCGCCGGGTAGGCGTACAGCGGCCGGTCCTTCACCGCGCTGGTGCGGAACGGGGTGCCGTGGCCGAGGTCGACGGGCAGCATCCCCTTCCGGTTGCCGCTGGTCCACTCCAGTTCCAGGTACCAGCTGACGTCGTGGGTGGTGGTCTCGGCGGTGACCTCGATGACCGCCGGTTCGCTCTGGGTCACGACCACCGGCAGGCTGCCGCTGCCGTCGGCCACGACCGGGACGGGGCGGGCCGCGTCCAGGTCGATGCGGTAGGAGCGGGCGCCGACTCCACCGGCGCAGCCCTCGCCCATGGAGTAGGCGTTCCAGGCGAGCGGGGCCGCGACCCGGGTGACCCGGACGTTGAGACCCGTCAGCAGCACGGTGTCCCAGCCGGTGCCCTGCACGGTGAGCTTGACCGACCGGGAGTGGCCCGGCACCGCGCCGACCTGGGAGGCCCAGCCCGCCGCCTCCGGCACGGCGGGCGGTCGGGGGACCTCGGACGGCGGGCGGTTGACGACGTACTGGTCGCACTTGGCGTCCCAGCCGGACGGGTGGACGGCGACGCTGATCGGTGCGCTGGTGCTCGGGTCCGCCCCGCCGGTCGCCCCGGACGGGCTCGCCCCGGCAGCGGCGACGGCGACGGCGGCCGCGGACAGCTGCGGGGACAGGGACGGGGGCACGGACGGGGCCGGGGATCCGGCGGACGACCCGGCGTCGGCGGCCCGGGCCGGGTCGGTCTCCCCGTCCGGACGGAGCCTCAGACCGGTGGCGACGACCCCGACGGCGACCAGCAGCGCGATGACCGTCACCGCGGCGAGGACGCCCCGGCCGCGGGTGCGCCGCCGCGGCGGCACCGTGGGGGCGCGGTCCGGGACGGGCTCCGGTGCCGGGGCCGCCTCCGGTACCGCGGTCGCGGGCGGTGCGGGTGCCACCGGCTCAGGGGCGGCGGTCGGCCTGTTCCCACGCGTCGCAC
This sequence comes from Kitasatospora sp. NPDC058184, assembly GCF_042883725.1. Classification (NCBI taxonomy): domain Bacteria; kingdom Bacillati; phylum Actinomycetota; class Actinomycetes; order Kitasatosporales; family Streptomycetaceae; genus Kitasatospora; species Kitasatospora sp. NPDC058184. Next base: position 68,594 of record NZ_JBHVVE010000012.1, on the reverse strand, counting down.
GGACGACGACCCACAACCGGTACAGCTCGACACGTTCCTGCGGCGTCGCCTCGCACACCCGCGAGAAGTGGTCCAGCGGGGCGAACTCCGTCGGCATCACATCGCCGTTGCAGTAGCGGTGCAGGGCCGACGTGCTCAGGTGCAGCCGCTTCGCCAGCGCTCCGTAACTGAGCCCCGACCGGCTCTTCAGCTCCTGCAGCAGCCGGGCGACCTCGTCCGTCTCCCTCAACTTCCCGATTCCCTTCGGCACTGTTCCTTCACCCGCCCCCGGCAGTCGGGCTCGGCACCGTCACGTCCCCCGACGGGTGTGGCGCGGGCTCCGGCAGACAAGCACGCGGCACGCCGTCCCACGGTTCCGCCATCCCGCGAACGCGTCCCAGGAAGCTTACGTCTTCCCAGCTCAGAGCAGGTACGGGCGTCCCCGGGTCCCTGATCGCCGGCTCACCGTTGTGGCCGGGACGAGCGGCCGGACAAGCTGGCGACCAACACCGAGAAGGAGCACCTGTGAGCACTGTTCGGGCGGCCCGTTCCGCCATACGCACCACCGACCGTTTCAACCGCGGCGCGGTGGCACTGACGATGGGCGGGGTCCTGCTGATGACCGCGGCCTGCGGTGACGAGCAGGGCAAGGACGGTGAAGCGGCCGGCCCGGCGGGCGCCTCCGCCACCACCGCCCCCGGCGCCACCGGGGACGGGAACGCGAGCACGACCACCTCGAAGACGTCCGCCGCCGTGCTGGACGTCGAGCCGAAGGACGGCGCCCGCGGCGTCGCGCCGAACGCCCTGCGGGTGTCCGTCTCCAAGGGCAGGCTCACCACCGTCGACGTGACCGACAAGGACGGCAAGCCCGTCCAGGGCTCGATCACCCCGGACGGCACCGGCTGGAAGCCCGCCGCCGCGCTCACCCCCGGCACGGCGTACACGGTGAACGCCCAGGCCGCGGACGCCGACGGCCTGGTGGCCGCGTCCACCTCCGCCTTCACCACGCTCACGCCCGAGAAGCAGGTGTCCACCAACGACAACATCGGCGACGGCCAGACGTACGGCGTGGGCATGATCGTCAAGGTGGACTTCAGCACGAAGGTCGTGAACAAGGACGCCGTCGCCAAGGCGATCACCTTCGAGACGGACAACGGCACCGAGGTGAAGGGCCACTGGTTCGACGACAACCGGCTGGACTTCCGCCCGGCCGACTACTGGAAGCCGGGCACCAGGGTGACCATCCACTACCGGCTGAAGAACGTCGAGGTCGCCCCGGGCGTGTGGGGCGACGTCGACAAGGACGAGCCGTTCAGCATCGGCCGCTCCCAGATCTCCACCGCCGACGCCGCCACGCACCAGATGACGGTCGTCCGGGACGGCAAGAGCACCACCGTGCCCGCCACGCTCGGCGACGCGAAGCACCCGTCGTGGGGCGGCACCATGGTGATCATGTCCAAGGAGAAGGTCACCCACATGAACTCCCAGACCGTCGGCCTGGGCAACGAGTACGACATCCCCGCCGTCCCGCACGCGATGCGGCTGACCAGGAGCGGCACCTACCTCCACGGCAACTACTGGTACGAGGGCGACCCCTTCGGCAAGGCGAACACCAGCCACGGCTGCGTCGCGCTCAAGGACACCGAGGGCGGCAGCGACACCTCCAGCGCGGGGGCGTTCTTCAACAGCTCGCTGATCGGCGACGTCGTCACGATCGTGAACACCAAGGAGAAGACCGTCGCCCCCGACAACGGCCTGGGCGGCTGGAACCTCCCCTGGGCGAACTGGTAGCCCCCACCCGCCCCGGCCGGCTCCGGAAGCCGACGGACTGCCACCGACCGCGACAGCGACAGCGGACCCGCCGTGCAAGAGGCCCCCGGGCCCCTCCTCACCACGGCGGCTCCGCCACGCCCGGGTACGGCCTCGGGCAGGCGTCAGGCGTCAGGCGTCAGGCGTCAGGCGGGCATGCCCGGCTCGGCGAGACCGCTCTCGTAGGCGATGATGACCAGTTGGGCCCGGTCGCGGACGTTCAGCTTGGCCAGAAGGCTGCTCACATGCGTCTTCACGGTAGGCAGGCTGATCACCAGCCGCTGGGCGATCTCGGCGTTCGACAGCCCGTTCGCGATCAGCACGAGCACCTCCTGCTCCCGCCTGGTGAGCCCGACGAGCCGCGGGGCCGGCCGCGCCGTCGGCCGGGTGCGGGAGACGGTCTCGATGAGGCGGCGTGTGACCGTGGGCGCCAGGACGGCCTCGCCGGTGGCGATGACGCGGATGCCGGCGACCAGGTCCGAGGGCGAGGCGTCCTTCAGCATGAATCCGCTCGCGCCCGCCTGGAGGGCCGGGTAGACGTACTCGTCCATGTCGAACATCGTCAGGGCCAGCACCCGTACGTCGGCCATGGTCTCGTCGGAGCAGATCTCCCGGGTGGCCGCGATGCCGTCCATGACGGGCATCCGCAGGTCCATCAGGACGACGTCGGGCCTGAGCTCCCGGGCGAGTTCCACCGCCCGGGCGCCGTCACCGGCCTCGCCGACGGTCTCCATCCCCGGTGTCGAGTCGACGAGGACACGGAAGCTCCCGCGCAACAGCGCCTGATCGTCCGCGATCAGCACCCGGACCGCCTCGGCCATCCCGCATTCCCCGCAAACTGCTCATCGAGCCCTCGAAGTCCGCGATTCTAGCAGCAGCGCCTGTTCCGTCTCCTCAACTGCCTTTGGACATAAGCCCTGTTGAGGGCGGTCGGCCGGGGCCGGAGCACGCCGGCCGGCCGCGCCCGTCACGCGACGTCGAGTCCCTCCCCGCCCGTCCCGTCAACCGTCCCAACGCCGGTGGCGCAGCCAGCCGGCCGCCAGTGCCACGACGGTCCACGCGAGGAGGACGGCGAACCCGGTGAGCGCGTCGTCCGAGCCGACCGTGAGCATCCGCATGCCGGCCCGGTCGGGGAGGTACCGGACCATCTCCTTGGTCGCGCCGATGGTGGACAGGATCTGGGAGCCGGCGAGCACCATCGGGAGCAGGACGGCCAGCGGGACGACGGCGCCGCGGGCCGTCGAGGCCACGCCCGCCGCGAACAGGCTCATCATCGTCAGATAGACCACGGCGCCGGCGAGGGCGCGGGGGACACCACTCGTGTCGATGCCGGCGCCGTGGGGACCGAGGGCGAACTGCGTGAGCAGGTAGCCGAGGACGGTGACGGGGATCGCGACGGCCACCGCGGCGGCGGCGGTGACGGCCGCCTTCGCCAGGTAGAGCCGCCCGCGCCGGGGCACGGCGAGCAGCGAGACCCGCATCATGCCGGACGAGTACTCGCTCGAGACGAGGAGCACGGCGAACACGATCAGCGCCGGCTGGCCGTAGAGGACTCCGTCCATGCCGGTCTGCTCGGGGGTGAAGTCGGAGCGGAGCAGGGGGTTGTCGGACTCGATCGCCTTCCTCGCGGACCAGCCGCCCAGGGCGGAGAGGAAGAGGCTGGCGGGGGCGAACAGCAGCAGCGCGACGAACGTGCCGCGGACGCCGCGCAGTTTGGTGAACTCGGCCCGCATGGCCGCGGCCGTCTCAGACACGGGTGCTGCTCCCTTCGGGGCCGGTGAGCTTGAGGAAGGTGTCCTCGAGCGATCCCGTGTGGGTGCTCAGCTCTTCGAGCGGGAGGTCGCCCGCCGCGGCCAGCCGGTTGATCTCGGCCGCCGTCATGCCGTCGACCTCCAGGCTGCCGTCGTGCGCGAGGCTCAGCGAGGCGCCGTTCCGTTCCAGTTCCCGGTGCAGGCGCAGGGGTTCGGAGGTCCGCACCCGCACGTAGGTCCGTGCGTGGCGCCGGATGAACTCCTCCGTGCCGGTCTGGGTAAGCAGTCGTCCGCGGCCGATGACGACCAGGTCGTCCGCGACCACGGACATCTCGGCCATCAAGTGGCTGGAGACGAGGACGGTCCGGCCCTCGGCGGCCATCGAGCGCAGCAGGTCGCGCAGCCATCGGATGCCCTCGGCGTCCAGGCCGTTGACCGGCTCGTCGAGCACCAGGACGGGCGGGTCGCCGAGCAGGGCCGCGGCCAGGCCGAGCCGCTGTCCCATGCCGAGGGAGAACGTGCCGACCCGCCGCCGGGCCGCTCCGGTCAGGCCGACCGCCTCCAGGACCTCCGCGACCCGTCGCCGGTCGATCCGGTTGCTCTGCGCGATCCAGCGCAGATGGTCGGCGGCGGTCAGGCCGCGGTGCGCGACCGCCGTCTCCAGCAGGGCGCCGACCTGCCGGGCGGGGTACGTCAGTTCGTGATAGGGGCGGCCGCCGATGAGGGCGGTTCCGGCATCCGGGCGGGTGAGGCCGAGGATCATGCGCATCGTCGTGGACTTCCCGGCCCCGTTGGGGCCCAGGAATCCGGTGACGGCGCCCGGCCGCACCGTGCAGGTGAGGCCTGCCACGACGGTGGTCTCCCCGTACCGCTTGGTCAGGTTCTGGACTTCGATCACGGGACGAGTCTCGTCGGGCCGGCCAGCCGGCCGCATCGGTCCGGGGTCGGGATTCCGCGGCGGCCCGCGCGGGCCGAACCCATACCTGCGGATGAGTCCGGCACCCGGGAACGGGTCGGGCTCAGTACGGCAGTGTCACCACGATCCGAAAGCCGCCGCCCGGCCGCGGCCCGGCGCCGAAGGTGCCGCTGTGCGCGGCGACCCGCTCCTTCATCCCGACCAGGCCCATCCCCCCGCCGGGCACGGTGGGCCGATGCCCGGGCCCGGGGCCCTCGTCGGTGATGTCGATCGTCAACGTGCCCTGGACGGCCGCGATCCGGACCCGGCAGCGGGTGGGCGCGGCATGCTTGACGACGTTGGTCAGGGCCTCCTGGACGATCCGGAACACGGACAGCGCGACACCGTTCGGGGGCTGCTCCTCGTACTCGCTCCGCAGGTCGACGCGGACTCCGGCGGCCTCGGCCGTGCGCACCAGGGCCGGCAGGTCCGTCAGCCCCTGGACCGGCCGCAGGTCGCCGGCGCCGCCGTCCTGCTCGCGGCGCAGCACCTTGAGGGTGGCCCGCATGTCACGCAGCGCCCGGCGGCTGATGTCCTCGATCACCGCCAGGGCTTCCCGCGCCTCCTCGGGGCGGGTGGCGTCCACGTGGTTGGCGACGCTCGCCTTGATCGCGATCACGCCCACGCTGTGGGTGACGACGTCGTGGATGTCACGGGCGATGCGCAGGCGTTCCTCGGCCTTCGCCTGCTCGGCCGCGTGCTCGATGGCGCGCCGCAGGCTCTCCCGCCGTTCCCTGACCGCGGCCCCCGTCGCCCAGGTGGCGCCGAGGACGAGCACTCCGAGCACGACCTGTACGGCCCTGCTCCCGCCCTGGTACCCCTGCCCTCCCGACACCGTCATCAGGACCGCGCCGGCCGTGCACAGCCCGGCGACGAGGGCCACGGAAAGCCCCGGTCGCCCCCTCCTGGTGGTGGCCACCAGGTACAGGGCGTAGGCGGCGGCGAGGAAGGGGGTCGGCCCGACCCCGGCGACCAGCGCCACCCAGGCGGCGGTGAACGCGACCGCGAACACCGGGACCGGCCACAGCCTCCGTACGACCAGCGGCAGCGCGGTGCCCAGGGACAGCAGCCACACGGCGGTGGCGCTCACCTCGCCGCCGTCGGCCGGACGCAGCACCGACACCTGCGGGAGGATCACGAACCCGAGCGCGGCCAGCACGTCCAGTGTGATCAGGCACCGACGAGGAGCATTACCCATGTGCCGAACGTAGGGGGCCGGTTCGAGGCGCGTCCAGTACGGGCGTGGGTCAAGGCCCGTATGTACGGCGATCGCCCCGCGGGTGTGCTGTCGCCCGCCGACTGCCGGGCCAATTGGTCCGCACCATAGGCCTGTCGACAATTCCCCCCTGTCACTGGATAAACATCCGTTCCTCGGGAAACAGCCGTCACCTCTCCGTTTCGGCCACCGTCCGTCGCGTCCGCGCGGCGCCCGGAACGGAGGGAGAGCGTCCGGCGGCGGGGGCGCGCCGGGCCCGGGGCCGCTGGGGCCACGGGCTCACCCGCCGGTCCGGGGGGCCGTCGGCGTCCGCGCGCCGCACCCCTCCGGCGAAGACATACCGATGACCGGATAGTCACTCATGAAGCGGAACGGTCTCTTTCACTTGACAGCGGAACTTGCGTTCCGATCATTCGCCTACCCATACTCGCTTGAGCACCGGACCGGCCTTTCTCCTGCAAAGAATGACGCACCGAAGAAAGACGAGCCGTACGACGTGCCAAACGGGGGACGTGCAATATGGGGATCAACCTGTTCATCATCAGCGACAATCCGGTTTCACTCGCCGGACTGGAGACAATCATCGAACAGGATGACAGATTCACGCTCGTCGGCCGGGCCTTGGGCGTCCTCGACGGCATGCGATGGCTCGAGAACAGCGAATTACAGCCGCACGTGGTCATCCTGGGTGAGCCGTCCTCGAAGAGGTCGATCTACGAGAACGCCCAGCAGATCGTCTCGACATACCGTCGCCACCAGACCAGGCCCAAAATGATGGTGGTGTCGCAGAACGACGACGACGACGCCGTCTTCACCGCCCTGCGGGTCGGGGTCAGCGGGTACCTCTCGCACATGAGGTCCTCCGAGGAACTCCTCCACTCCATCGAGATCGTGGCCAAGGGGGGCGCCGTCTTCAGCCGGACCATCGCCTCCCGGCTCAGCCTGCATTTCTCCACCGTGCGGATCCTGCCGGAGACGACCGGGCTGTCCGAACTGACCAGCAGGGAACTCGAGATCCTGGAACTGGTCGCCGGCGGACTGAGCAACCACCAGATCGCCCGTCGGATCTTCCTGGCGGAAAAGACCGTACGCAATTACGTCTCGCGGATCTTCGCGAAACTGGAGGTGCACGACCGGGCCTCCGCCGCCGTGCTGGCCCGCGACGCCGGTCTCGGAAAGGAGACACGGGAAGTCCGCACCGCGTAGCACGAGTTCGTATCAGGCATGGCATGACATCTGCCGAACGCGCCTGACCCGCAGGAAGAAGCTCCGGTTGGAGCGGGTGACCGACGACGGCCCCGCCGAGCCGGGGCTTCGGCGTGCCATGCCCGAAATCAGCATTCCGGCCCCATCGGAACACAAGGAGTGAACGAGTCGTGTCCCCCACCGAGTTGCCCCTCGTCTGCCTTCCCTTCGCGGGCAGCGGAGCCGGGTTCTACCGCGCCTGGAACGTCGCACCGCCCGGCCTCAAGGTCGTACCCCTCCAACTTCCCGGCCGCGAGGAGCTGTTCCTGGAGGAGCCGTTCACCGACGCGTCGGAGGCCGCCGCCGTCCTCGCCCCGCGAATACTGGAACTCGTGGGCGGCGAGGCGCCGTTCGCGCTCTTCGGGCACAGCCTGGGTGCCGTCCTCGCGTACGAGCTGGCCCGCGAGCTGGGCGGACGCTCCGGACTCCGCCACCTCTTCGTGAGCGGATCCCCCGGCCCCGGCAGCGGGCGCGAGCGGCGGGCGACCGGGCTGGACGACGAGGAGTTCCTGGCCCGCGTCGGCGAGTTCGCCGGCTACCGGCACGCGGCCTTCGACGACCCCGACCTGCGGGATCTGCTCCTGCCCCTGCTGCGCGCCGACGTGGCGATGCACGAGGACTACGTCCCCGCCTCCGACACCCCGCTGCCGCTCCCGGTCACCTCGCTGCGCGGCGCCGACGACGGGCTCGTCTCCCGGACGCAGGCCGAGGAGTGGCGGAGCACCACCGGGGCGTCCTTCGACTACCGGGAACTGCCCGGCAGCCACATGTACCTGGTCGACTCCCCGGAGGTGCTGCTGACCACGGTCGCGCAGGTACTCTCCGACGGCGGCGCCGCCCCGGCCGACGCCGACCGCGGAGGGTCGCCGTGCAGCTGAAGGGCAAGACGGCCGTGATCACGGGGGCGGCGCGCGGGCTCGGCCGCGCCTGTGCCGTCCGCTTCGCGGCGGAGGGCGCCGACCTGCTGCTGCTCGACATCGCCGACGACCTCCCCGGCGTGGGCTACCCCATGGGCTCGGCCGCCCAGCTCGCGCACACGGCCGACCTGTGCGCGCGGCACGGCGTCACGGTGCTCCCGGCCCACTGCGACGTGCGCGACCTCCGAAGGGTCACCTCAGTCGTGGCGGAGTGCCTCGACCGGTTCGGACGGCTGGACGTCCTGGTCAACGGCGCGGGGATCGCCGCGCCCTCCGGCCGCAGGGTCCACGAGATCACCGAGGACGAGTGGTCGCTCATGCTGGACGTCGACCTGTCGGGCGCCTGGCGGATGACCAAGGCCGTGGTTCCGGTGATGATCGAGCAGCGCTCGGGAAGCATCATCAACATCGCCTCGACGGCCGGTCTCGTGGGCTACCGGCACTTCGCCGGCTACGTCGCCGCCAAGCACGGCATGATCGGCCTGACCAAGGCGGCGGCACTGGACTACGCGCCGCACCGCGTCCGGGTGAACGCGCTCTGCCCCGGCTCCGTCCGGGACGACCCGCTGGTCGAGGGCCGGATGCTCTCCGAGATAGCGCGCTCGCTCGACGTCCGCGTCGACGAACACGAGGAGGTGTTCGTCCAGGCCCAGCCGATGAACGCCCTCATCGAGCCCCCGGACGTCGCCGGTGCGGCCCTCTGGCTGGCGGGCGACGACTCGCGCCAGGTGACCGGCAGTGTGCTCACGGTCGACGGCGGCTTCAGCGCCCGGTGACCGTGCCCGCCCGCCCCCCTTCGGAGACGGAGATCTGATGACCGTACGCACTCCTGCCTGCCACAGCCTGGTGGTACGCGCCCGGTACCCGGTCGACCGGGAACAGAGCCGGACGTTGTTCGAACAAGAGAGCAGGGAACGGCCGGAGCCGGCGGGGTCGAGGCTGTGGACCCTGCCGCTCGCGGTGGACTCCTCGACCGGCCCCGGGCACGCCCGCGTCCGCCAGGAGGCCGAGCGGCCCCTGCACCCCTGCGGACCCCCGTTGCGCGCCGTGCTCGTGGAGTACGCCGACGGGGTCGTCGACGCGGTCCTGGTGGCGCGGCGTTCGGTGCCCTACGGCGTCCTCGTACGGCTGGCGGCGCTCCTCCTGGACGGTGAGCCCCTCGACGGCGACCCGCTGCCCTCCCTCGACACACCGGACGCGCAGGACGCGCAAGACGGGTCGGACGGGGACACCACGCCGCTCACGGTGCCCTGGGGCCTGGGGGACCGCCAGGCGCCGGACCTCACCGCCGCCGCCGGGACGGTCCCGCTGACGGACCGTCCGGAGTGGCCCGGGGAGGAGCCGCTGGTGGCCGCGGCGGCGCTGGCGCTGGCGCGCTACCAGGGCGGGCCGGAGGCGCGCATCGCGGTGTTCGACCGCGCGTTCCGGGCGGGCGGTCCCGCGGTGCGCTCCGTCCGGGTCGACGCGGACGGCACGGTCGCGGACCTCCTCGCGGCCGGTACCGGCACTCCGCTGCCCGGCGCGGCGGTCGCGAGCGTGGGCGTGGTCCTCGGTGACGCCGCCTCCGGGACGTCCTACACCCCGTTCCCGGGTTCCGGGCTCTCCCTCCTCCTCCATCTGGAGCGGCAGCCCGACGGCACCTGCGCCGCCCGCCTCCACCACGATCCGCGCACGGTGGCCCCGTTGACCGCGGAGTGGTTCGGACGGAGCGTCCTGCACCTGGCCCGGCGGCTGCGCGCCCTGCCCGGGACGACTCCGACGGCGCGGCTGGGCCTGCTGGACCACGCCGCGGCCGAGGCCGTGACCCGGCTGGGCGGCTTCCGTCCCGCGGCCGACCCCGGCGAGCCCGCGCCCGCCGGGCCCGGGCCGGAGCGGCGGACGCCGCCGGAGACCATCGACGGGCGGATCGCGGAGCTGGCCCGGCAGCGGCCGGACGCCGTCGCGGTGACCGACGACGAGAGCAGTCTGACGTACGGCCAGCTGGACGACCGGGCGGAGCGGGTGGCCGCCGGGCTGCGCGCCCTCGGGGTGGGCGGCGCACGGGTGGGAGTGTGCCTGGAGCGGGACACCACGCTCGTCGCCACCCTGCTGGGCGTGCTGAAGGCGGGCTGCGCCTACGTCCCGATGGACGCCCGGTACCCCGAGGAGCGGCTGCGCTACACCGCGACCGACGCCCGGGTGCCGGTCGTCATCGGGGACCCGGCGCGCTTCCCCCGGATCGAGGGGGTGACCGTGGTCTCGCCCCAGGAACTGATGGACGCGCAGGAACCCCTGGAGACCGGGAAGACCGGCAACACCGACACGGCCGCCTACGTCATCTACACCTCGGGATCCACCGGCCGCCCCAAGGGGGTCGTGGTCCCCCACCGCAACGTACTGGCCCTGGTCGGTGCCACGTCCGCGGACCTCGGGCTCGGACCGGACGACGTGTGGACGTTCTTCCACTCCAGCGCCTTCGACTTCTCCGTGTGGGAGATCTGGGGCTGCCTGCTCACCGGGGGTCGGCTGGTCGTCGTACCGCACTGGGCGGCCCGTGACCCGGACGAGTTCCACGAGCTGCTGGCCCGGCGGCGGGTGACCGTCCTCAGCCAGACCCCGTCCGCGTTCTCCCAGCTCATCGAGGCCGACACCCGGGCGGCCCCGGGCGCCGCACCGCTCGCCCTGCGGCTGGTCGTCTTCGGCGGCGAACCGCTGAACACGGCGATGCTGGGACGGTGGTTCGCCCGTCACTCCCCCGCCCGGTGCCGGCTGGTCAACATGTACGGCATCACGGAGACGACCGTCCACGTCACCGCGCAGGAGGTGACCCCGCGCGAGGTCCTGGAGCGGTCCCGGTCCGTGGGCCGGGCGCTGCCCGGCTGGTGGGTGTCGGTCCGGGACGAGCACGGGCATGTCCTGCCGCCGGGGCCCGCCGGTGAGATCTACGTGGGTGGTGCCGGGGTGGCCGACGGCTACCTCGGCCGTCCCGAGCTGACGGCGGAGCGTTTCCTCGACGACCCGGTGACCGGGGAGCGGGTCTACCGCAGCGGCGACCGGGGCCGGCTGAGGCCGGACGGCCGGCTCGACCACCTCGGCCGGCTGGACAACCAGGTGAAGGTGCGGGGCCACCGGATCGAGCTGGACGAGATCACCTCCGTCCTGGCCTCGGACCCCGAGGTCGCCGACGCGGCGGTCGTCTTCCGGGAGGGCGAGGCGGGGGACCCGGCCGGCGCCCGCATCGACGCCTACGTGGTGCTCCGGGACGGCGGTTCGGTGGACCAGGTCTGGCGGACGGCCCGGCGCGTGCTGCCGGACCACATGCTGCCGGCCGGCCTCACCGGGGTGTCCGGCATCCCGCTGACCCTCAACGGCAAGCCGGACCTCTCCCGGCTCCCGGCCCCGTCCGCCGGCCCCGCCCCGGCCCCGGCTCCGACCGCGGCACCGGCACCGGTCACGGACCGGGACGGCGCCGCGGCGGATCCGGAGGCGAAGGGCGACCTCGGGACCGAGATCCTCGCCGTGTGGTCCGGTCTGCTGGGCGTCGACGTGGAACCCGACGGCAACTTCTTCGAACTCGGCGGCAACTCCCTCCTGGTGGTCCGCATGCTGTCGGACCTGCGGCAACGGGGGCTGCCCAAGGTGACGCCGCGCGAGTTCTACGGGAACTCGACGGCGCGGTCCTTCGTGGAGCTGGTCCTCGGCCGTGTCGGGGAGACCCCATAACGGTCCCCACACCAGCGGTGTTCACACCAAGGGGGCGAAGAAGTACGTGACGCGGTGGGCGAAGAGGCCGGTGCCGTCCGTCCGGAAGAAGTCGGCGAACCGCAGGCTCACCGCGTCACCCCCCTTGAGCGTTCCGGTGAAGCTGCCGCGCACCGCGGCCTCCCGCCCGGACAGCAGCAGCTGGTCGACCGTGTGCCGGCCGTCGGCGATGACCCGCTCCCCCTGGTAGAAGGCGGTCAGTTCGCCCCGGCCGACCAGGGGCTGGTAGCCCGGCCGTTCGTAGGTCGCGTCGGCGGTGAAGAGCTCCACCAGTTCGTCGAAGCGGTTGGCGTCGACCAGTGAGTAGTAGCGGCGGACCGCGTCCTGGATCGGGGAGGCTCCGGTCATGACTGCATGCTCCCCGCCAGGCCGCGCGGCCGCATGTCGGTCCACTGCCGGTCGATGTACTCCAGGCAGGTGTCGCGGGTGTCCTCGGTGTGGGCGACCGCCCAGCCGCCGGGCACCGCGAGGGAGGCCGGCCACAGGGAGTGCTGCCCCTCGTCGTTGACGAGCACGAGGTAGCCGGCGTCCGGGTCCTCGAACGGGTTCGTCATGGGATGTCCTCATCTCTGCGTCTACGGAATCTCTGCGTCTACGGATCTACGGACTTCTGGAGCTGGTCTCCGGTCTCTCCCCGTGGGCCCGGGGAACCGTGGCCGCGGTTGCCCGGGCCCACGGTTCCCCGGCACTCGGTTTCCCGGCCGACGGTTTCCCGGCCGACGGTTCCCCGGCACGCGGTTCCCCGGCACGCCGCTCAGGAGAGCCGGCGCATCCTCTCGGCGAGGATCGGCCCGATCACCCGCAGCGCCTCCGGGCCGGCCATCGCGGCGTGGCCGCAGTCGACCGTGCGGTGGTCGAGCGGCCCGTCGATGTACGGGGCCCACATCTCCGGGGTGACCAGGTCGGACGGGTCCTTCCGGGTGGCCGCGAACACGACGGCCTCCGTCGCCACCGGCGTGTGCCGGTGGGCGGGGGTGATCCGGAGGTCGTTGGCCATGACCCGCAGGACGTCGGCGATCCGGTCCTCGGTGAAGTCGGCCACGGCCGCGTGGTGCTCACGGGCCAGCTCCGTGAACCGCGCGTACGTGAGCGGTTCCCCGTCGCCGACGGGCACCCCGAACGCCGTCAGCAGCGTCCGGTACACCATGGACGTGTCGAGGGTCGCCTCCTCGGCGAGTTCCTCGGCGGTCCTGGGCCGCGCGGGCTGCGCGTCGAGGAGGACCAGGAACGGGACGTCGAACCCGCGCTCCCGCAGCCGGGCCGCCATGGCGTGGGCGACCACCCCGCCGAACGACCAGCCCAGCAACGGGAAGGGGCCCTCGGGACGCAGCCGGAGGAGCTCGGCGATGTAGTCGTCGGCGATCTCCTCGACGCTGCCCGGCAGGTCGTCCGGCTCGGACAGTCCACGGGCCTGGATGCCGTAGACGGGCACCTCCGCGGGCAGGTGCCGCAGCAGTCCGGCGTACGACCAGCTCAGGCCGCCGCCCGGGTGGACGCAGAACAGCGGCACGCCCTCGGCGCGGGGCCGCAGGGGCAGGACGACACCGAAGGCGTCGGCCGAGCCGTCGTGGTCCGCGTCGAGGCGGCGGGCGAGCCCGGCCACGTCGGAGGTCTCGAACAGGGCGCGCAGCGGCAGCTCCACGCCCAGCACGTCCCGGACTCGGTCGATCAGCCGGGTGGCGAGCAGGGAGTGGCCGCCCAGGTCGAAGAACCCGTCGTCCACGCCGACCCGCTCCACCCCGAGGACCTCGGCGAACAGCCCGGCCAGCACCGCCTCCTGGGGGGTGGCGGGCCCGCGGCCGGCGGCGCCCCGGTCCGGGGCCGGCAGGGCTCGGCGGTCGAGCTTGCCGTTCGGGGTCAGCGGCAGGGCGGGCAGGGTGAGCACAACCGACGGCACCATGTACTCGGGCAGCCGCAGGCGCAGGGCGTCCCGGAGGTCGCGGCGTTCGGCGAGGTGCGGCGCGTCGGCCGGCTCGTCGGGCACCACGTAGGCGACCAGCCGCTGGTCACCCTGCCGGTCCTCCCGCACCACCGCCACGGCGTGCGCCACGCCGGGCTGTTCCCGGAGCAGGACCTCGATCTCGCCCGGTTCGATCCGGAAGCCCCGGATCTTGACCTGCTGGTCGGCCCGGCCGGCGAACTCCAGCAGGCCGTCCCGGTTCCAGCGCACCAGGTCGCCGGTGCGGTACATGCGGGTGCCGGCCGGGCCGTACGGGTCCGCCACGAAGCGCTGGGCGGTCAGCCCGGGCTGCCCCAGGTACCCGCGCGCCACGCCGGCGCCGGCGATGTACAGCTCGCCCACCACGCCGGGCGGCACCAGGCCGAGGCGCTCGTCGAGGACGTGCACCCGCGTGTTGGCGATCGGCGTTCCGATGGGCGTGCGCTCCGGTGCCGCCCCGGGGGCGATGCCGGCCGCCGTGGACCAGATGGTGGTCTCGGTCGGTCCGTACAGGTTGACGACCTCGGCGGCGCGGGCGGCGAGGGTCCGCGCGAGGTCGGGCGGGAGCGCCTCGCCGCCCACCAGGACCCGGAGCCCGTCGAGGCACCCGGGCTGCTCGTCGGCGAGGGCCCGCCACAGCGTGGGGGTCGCCTGCATGACGGTGGCTCCGGTGGCCCGGAGCAGACCGGCGAGCGCGGCGGGCGTGCGGGCCGTGTCACGGTCGGCGAGCACCAGCGTGGCGCCGCTGGTCAGCGGCAGGCAGAGCTCCAGCACGGAGATGTCGAACCCGACGGTCGTCACACCCAGCCAGCGGTCCCCGGTGGTCAGCGGGAAGCGCGCGGCCATGTCGGCGAGGAAGTTCGACAGCGCCCCGTGCTCCACGACCACGCCCTTGGGCGCGCCCGTGGATCCGGAGGTGTAGAGGACGTACGCCGGGTCCGCGGCACCGGCGACCGGCGCCGGGTCGGTGTCCGGGCACAGTGCCAGGGCGGCCGCGGTATCGGGGGCGTCGGTGACGACCGTCGCCGAGGAGGGGCGCTCCGCGAGGGCGCCTGCTCCGGCGCCCGTGGCGACGGCGTCGCTGGTGAGCAGGAGGGCGGGAGCGGCCTCGGTGAGGATGTGCGCCACCCGGGCGCTCGGGAACTCCGGGTCGACCGGCAGGTAGGCCGCACCCGTCTTGAGGACGCCGAGGAGTGCGGCCACCAGGTCCGCCGACCGCTCGTACATCAGCGCCACCGTGTCGCCCGGTCGGACGCCCCGGGCGAGGAGCCAGTGGGCGATCCGGTTGGCCCGGGCGTTGAGCTGGGCGTAGCTGAGCCGTTCGGCCCCGGCGACCAGGGCCTCGGCCTCGGGCGTCCGGGCCGCCTGCGCGGCGAACAGCTCCGGCACGGTCGTCGCCGGCACGTCCCGGCCGGTGTCGTTCCAGCCCGACAGCAGCTGGTGCCGCTCCTCGGGCGTGAGGATGTCGACCTGGGCCACCGGCAGTTCCGGCCGCGCGGCCAGCCCCTCCAGCAGCCGCACCCACCGGCCCAGGAACCCCTCGACGGTGAACCGGTCGAAGAGATCCGTCGCGAACTCCGCGACCCCGCGCACCCCGCCACCCGGCTCCTCGACCAGGCTGAGCGTGAGGTCGACCCGGGACACACCCGTGCCCACCGGCTCCTCCGCCACCTCCAGACCCGGCAGCTCGAACCGGGCCTGCTCGGTGTTCTGCAAGGCCAGCATCACCTGGAACAGCGGATGCCGCGCCGCCGACCGCCGGGGATTCAACTCCTCCACCAGGTACTCGAACGGCACATCCTGATGCGCGAACGCACCCAGACCGGCCTCACGCACCCGACCGACCAGCTCGGCGAACGACGGATCACCCGACACGTCCGTCCGCAGCACCAGCGTGTTCACGAAGAACCCGACCAGGTCGTCCAGGGACCCGTCGGAGCGACCGGCCACCGGAGAACCGATGGGGACGTCCTCCCCCGCACCCAACCGGGACAGCAACACGGCGAGACCCGCCTGCAACACCATGAACAACGTCGCGTTCGACGACCGCGCGAGCTCGCCCAGTGCGCGGTGCAGGTCCGGGCCCAGCTCGAACGACGCCGTCCCTCCCGCGTACGAGGCCACCGCCGGTCGAGCACGGTCGGCAGGCAGGCTCACCTCCTCCGGAAGTTCCGCCAACTGGCCGCGCCAGTAGGCGATCTGACCGTCGCGCACCTCGTCCAGGACCTCGCGCTGCCACAGCGTGTAGTCCGCGTACTGCACCGGCAGCGGCTCCCACCCGGGCGCCGCACCCTCCAACCGGGCCGTGTACGCCTCCGCCAGATCACGCGCCAGCGGCGCCAACGACCAACCGTCACCCGCGATGTGGTGCAGCACGACGAGCAGGACGTGCTCCGACGGGCCCGAGGCGAACAACCACGCCCGGAGCGGGATCTCCGCCGCCAGGTCGAAGGCGTACCGGGCGGCCTCGGCCATCGCGTCGCGCAGTCCGTCGGCGTCGACCTCCACGGTCACCAGCGGGACCGGCGCCTCGGCCAGCACCCGCTGGCACGGCTCGCCGTCCACCTCCGCGAACACCGTCCGCAGCGACTCGTGCCGGCCCACCACGTCGTCCAACGCGGCCGCCAACGCACCCCGGTCCAACGCGCCCGACAACCGCAGCCCCAAAGGCATGTTGTACGTCGCCGACGGACCCTCCAACCGGTGCAGGAACCACAACCGCTGCTGAGCGAACGACAACGGCAACCGCTCCGGCCGCACCCCCGCCACCAACTCCGGCCGCACCACGCCACCGGAAGACAACCGCTCCGCCAGCCCGGCCACCGTCGACGACTCGAACACCGCACGCAACGGCAGCTCCACACCCAGCACCGACCGCACACGGCTCACCAGCCGGGCCGCCATCAACGAGTGACCGCCCAGGCCGAAGAACCCGTCGTCGATCCCGACCCGGTCGACCCCCAGCACCTCCGCGAACAGACCGCAGAGGATCTCCTCCTGCGGCGAGCGCGTCGTCCGCACCGACCGCGGCGCGTGGTCGGGGTCGGGGTCGGGCAGGGCGGCCCGGTCGAGCGCACCGTCCGCCGTCAGCGGGAGGGCGGGGACGGGCATGACCACCGCGGGCAGCCGGTGTTCCGGCAGCCGGTGCTTCAGGTCCTCGTGCAGGCGCGACACGGAGAACTGGTTCATGACGAGCGGCACCACATAGGCCACCGACCGCGTCGCCTCGCCGTCCACCACCACGGCGGCCTCGGCGACGCCGGGCAGTGTCCGCAGGACGGCTTCGATCTCCAGGGCGGCGGCCAACGGGTCCGCGGGGCCGACGAGTTCCAGGTGCCCGTCGTCGGTCCGGCGGCGGGCCAGGTCGCCCGTGCGGTACATCCGCGCGTCCGGCGTACCGAACGGGTCCGGCACCCAGCGCTCCGGGTCACTGCCGGCCAGGTCGCTCTCCGCGCCCCTGGCGTACAGCTCGCCCACGACACCCCGTGGCACGAGTCGGAGGTTCCGGTCCAGGACGTAGTCCAGCCGCGACAGTTCGCGGTGTTCGTCGGAGGTGAGGATGTCGGCCTGGCCGACCGGCAGCTCCGGCCGCGCGGTCAACGCCTCCAGCAGGCGCACCCACCGGTCGAGGAACAGCTCGACGGTGGACCGGTCGAAGAGGTCCGTCGCGAACTCGGCGACGCCCCGCATGCCGCCGCCGGGCTCCTCGGCGAGGCTGAGCGTGAGGTCGACCCGGGACACGCCCGTGCCCACCGGCTCCTCCGCCACCTCCAGGCCGGGCAGTTCGAACCGGGCCTGCTCGGTGTTCTGCAAGGCCAGCATCACCTGGAACAGCGGATGCCGAGCCGCCGACCGCCGGGGGTTCAACTCCTCCACCAGGTACTCGAACGGCACGTCCTGGTGCGCCAAGGCACCCAGACCGGCCTCACGCACCCGACCGACCAGCTCGGCGAACGACGGATCACCCGACACGTCCGTCCGCAACACCAGCGTGTTCACGAAGAACCCGACCAGGTCGTCCAGCGCCTCGTCCGAACGCCCCGCCACCGGCGAACCGATGGGGACGTCCTCCCCCGCACCCAGGCGGGACAGCAACACCGCCAAGGCCGCCTGGAGCACCATGAACACCGTGGCGTCATGGGCCCGCGCCACCTCGCCGACGGCACAGTACAGGTCCGGATCGAGGACGAAGGACGTCATGTCGCCGACGTACGAGGCCAGGGCCGGCCGGGCCCGGTCGGCGGGCGGGCTCACCTCCTCGGGAAGGCCCGCCAACTGGCCACTCCAGTAGGCGATCTGGTCGTCGAGAACGTCGTCCATGACCTCGCGCTGCCACAGCGTGTAGTCCGCGTACTGCACCGGCAGCGGCCCCCACCCCGGCGCCACACCCTCCAGCCGGGCCGCATAGGCCTCGGCCAGATCACGGGCCAGCGGCGCCATGGACCAGCCGTCACCCGCGATGTGGTGCAGCACCACGAGCAGGACGTGCTCCGACGGACCGGTAACGAACAGCCAGGAACGGATGGGCAGTTCAGCCGCCAGGTCGAAGGCGTACCGCGCAGCCTCGTCCAACTCCCGGCGCAAAACTGCCGGTTCAACCTCGCACACCTCGAACGGCACCCGGACCCCGGTCAGCACCCGCTGGCACTGCTCGCCGTCCACCTCCGCGAACACCGTCCGCAGCGACTCGTGCCGGCCCACCACGTCATCCAACGCGGCCGCCAACGCAGCCCGGTCCAGCACACCCGACAACCGCATCGCCAACGGCATGTTGTACGTCGCCGACGGACCCTCCAACCGGTGCAGGAACCACAACCGCTGCTGCGCGAACGACAACGGCAAACGCTCCGGCCGCACCCCCGCCACCAGCTCCGGCCGCACCGCACCACCGGCACCCAACCGCTGCGCCAACCCGGCCACCGTCGGCGACTCGAACACCGCACGCAGCGGCAGCTCCACGCCCAGCACCGACCGCACCCGGCTCACCAGCCGCGTCGCCAGCAGCGAATGACCGCCCAGGTCGAAGAAGTCGTCGTCGATCCCGGCCCGGTCGACCCCCAGCACCTCCGCGAACACCTCGCACAGCGCCGCCTCACGCGCCGAACGGGGCCCCCGGCCGCCCTCCGACACCGACCCGCCGAAGTCGGGCACCGGCAACGCGGCCCGGTCCACCTTCCCGCTCGGCGTCAGGGGAAGCCGGTCCAGGGGGACGACAGCCGCCGGGATCATGTGCTCCGGCAGGGTAGCCCGCAGGTGTTCCCGGAGCTGCCGGGTGTCGATCCCGGCGCCCTCCTCCGGCACCGCGTAGGCCACCAGGGTGTTCTCCCGGGCGACGACCAGGGCCTGGCGAACCGCCGGATGGGTGGTGAGAGCCGCCTCGATCTCGGCCGGCTCGATCCGGAAGCCCCGGATCTTGACCTGCTGGTCGGCCCGGCCGAGGAACTGGAGGACCCCGTCGGTCGTCCAGCGGGCGAGGTCTCCCGTGCGGTACATGCGGTCGCCGGGTGCGCCGAAGGGGTTCGCCACGAACCGCTCGGCCGTCACTCCCGGCCGCCGCAGGTAGCCGTCGGCCAACTGGACTCCGGCGATGTACAACTCGCCGGGGGCGCCGGGAGCCACCGGTCGCAGCGCCGCGTCGAGCACGTACAGGCGGGTGTTCCAGACCGGCCGGCCGATGGGTACGACCCCCGGGTCGGCGACGCTGTGCCAGGAGCTGACGTCCACCGCGGCCTCGGTCGGGCCGTAGAGGTTGTGCAGTTCCGCGTGGGGCAGCGTGTCGTGGAACCGCGCGGCCAGGTCCGCCGGGAGCGCCTCCCCGCTGCACATCACCCGGGTCAGGCCGGTGCAGCGGGCGGTGGACTCGTCGGCGAGGAACGCTTCCAGCATGGACGGCACGAAGTGGACGGTGGTGACGGCCTCCGTCTGGATCAGCCGGCTCAGGTACGCCGGGTCCCGGTGGCCTCCGGGTTCCGCGACCACGAGCGTGGCGCCGGTGACGAGCGGCCAGAAGAACTCCCAGACGGAGACGTCGAAGCTCGACGGGGTCTTCTGGAGCACCCGGTCGTCGGGGCCGAGCCCGTACTCGTCCTGCATCCACAGGAGCCGGTTGACGATGGCCCGCTGCGGGACGACAACGCCCTTGGGGCGCCCGGTGGAGCCCGAGGTGTAGATCACGTAGGCGGGCAGGCCGGGGTGCTGGGCGACGGCCGGCCCGGTGGCGTCACCGCCGTCCCCGTCGAGCAGCCCGCTGATCAGGTCGAGGTCGTCGACCACGTACGCGGGCTCCGCGTCACGGCACATGAACGCGGTGCGCTCCGCCGGGTAGTCCAGGTCCAGCGGCAGGTACGCGGCACCGGCCTTGTGCGTGGCCAGGAGCACGGCGACCAGTTCGACCGACCTCGGCAGTGCCACGGCCACCGTGTCGCCCGGCCGGACGCCCTGGGCGATGAGCCAGTGGGCGATCCGGTTGGCCCGGGCGTTCAGCTGGGCGTAGGTGAGCCGTTCGGCCCCGGCGACCAGGGCCGTGGCCTCGGGCGTCCGGGCCGCCTGTGCGGCGAACAGCTCCGGCACGGTCGTCACCGGCACGTCCCGGCCGGTGTCGTTCCAGCCCGACAGCAGCTGGTGCCGCTCCTCGGGCGTGAGGATGTCGACCTGGCCGACCGGCAGTTCCGGCCGCGCGGCCAGCCCCCCCAGCAAGCGCACCCACCGGCCCAGGAACCCCTCGACGGTGGACCGGTCGAACAGGTCCGTCGCGAACTCGGCGATTCCCCGCATCCCGCCGCCGGGCTCCTCGGCGAGGCTGAGGGTGAGGTCCATCCGGGACACGCCCGTGCCCACCGGTTCCTCCGCCACCTCCAGGCCGGGCAGTTCGAACCGGGCCTGCTCGGTGTTCTGCAACGCCAGCATCACCTGGAACAACGGATGCCGCGCCGCCGACCGCCGGGGGTTCAACTCCTCCACCAGGTACTCGAACGGTACGTCCTGGTGCGCCAGCGCGCCCAGACCCGCCTCACGCACCCGGCCGACCAGCTCGGCGAACGACGGATCACCCGACACATCCGTCCGCAGCACCAGCGTGTTCACGAAGAACCCGACCAGATCGTCCAGCGCCTCGTCCGAACGCCCCGCCACCGGCGAACCGATGGGGACGTCCTCCCCCGCACCCAACCGGGACAGCAGCACCGCCAAGGCCGCCTGCAACACCATGAACAACGTCGCGTTCGACGACCGCGCGAGCTCGCCCAGTGCTCGGTGCAAGTCCGGGTCGAGGGCGAAGGTGGTCACGTCGCCCGTGTACGAGGCGACTGCCGGCCGCACGCGGTCGGCGGCCAGGCTCACCTCCTGCGGGAGCTCCGCCAACTGGCCGCGCCAGTACGCGATCTGGCCGTCGCGGACCTCGTCCAGGGTCTCGCGCTGCCACAGCGTGTAGTCCGCGTACTGCACCGGCAGCGGCTCCCACCCGGGCACCGAGCCCTCCAGTCGGGCCGTGTACGCCTCCGCCAGATCACGCGCCAGCGGCGCCATGGACCAGCCGTCGCCCGCGATGTGGTGCAGCACGATGAGCAGGACGTGTTCGGACGGTCCGGTACTGAACAGCCAGGAACGGATGGGCAGTTCAGTCGAAAGGTCGAAGGCGTACCGCGCGGCCTCGTCCAACTCCCGGCGCAAGACTGCCGGTTCGACCTCGCACACCTCGAACGCCGCCCGGACCCCGGTCAGCACCCGCTGGCACGGCTCGCCGTCCACCTCCGCGAACACCGTCCGCAGCGACTCGTGCCGGCCCACCACGTCATCCAACGCGGCCGCCAACGCACCCCGGTCCAACACACCCGACAACCGCAGCGCGAGCGGCATGTTGTACGTCGCCGACGGACCCTCCAACCGGTGCAGGAACCACAACCGCTGCTGAGCGAACGACAACGGCAACCGCTCCGGCCGCACCCCCGCCACCAGCTCCGGCCGCGCCACCGCACCCGAAGCCAGCCGCTCGACCAGCCCGGCCACCGTCGGCGACTCGAACACCGCACGCAACGGCAGCTCCGCAGCCAACCGTTCACGGACACGGCCCATCAACCGCATCACCAGCAGCGAATGGCCGCCCAGGTCGAAGAAGTCGTCGTCGATCCCGACCCGGTCGACTCCCAGCACCTCCGCGAACACCTCGCACAGCGCCGCCTCACGCGCCGAACGGGGCCCCCGGCCGCCCTCCGACACCAGGGCGCCGAAGTCGGGCGCCGGCAACGCGGCCCGGTCCACCTTCCCGTTCGGCGTCAGGGGTATCGCGGGAACGGCCGTGACCAGGGAGGGGACCATGTACTCCGGGAGCCGCCCGCGCAGTTCCCCGGCGATCGCGGACGGGTCGAACCCGGTGCCGGGCTCGGTCACCACGTAGGCGACCAGACGGACATCGCCCTCCCGGACGGTGTGGACGACGACGGTGGCGTGCGCCACCCCGGCGCAGCGCCGCAGCCCCGACTCGATCTCCCCCGGTTCGATCCGGAAGCCCCGGATCTTGACCTGGTGGTCGGCCCGGCCGGCGAACTCCAGCAGGCCGTCCCGGTTCCAGCGGGCGAGGTCGCCCGTGCGGTACATGCGGGTACCGGCCGGGCCGTACGGGTCCGCCACGAAGCGCTGGGCGCTCAGCCCCGGCTGCCCCAGGTACCCGCGCGCCATACCGGCGCCGGCGACGTACAGCTCGCCCACCACGCCGGGCGGCACCAGGCCGAGGCGCTCGTCGAGGACGTACACCTGCTTGCCGGTGACCGGCCGGCCGATCGGCAGGGACGGCTCGGGGTCGTGGCCGGGCGCCATCGCGTGCAGGGTGGCGAAGGTGGTGGTCTCACCCGGTCCGTAGCCGTTGACCACGGTGAGGTCCGGGCAGGCCGCCATGACGCGCCGCACCGGGCCCTGCGGGACGACCTCGCCGCCGGTGAAGACCTGGCGCATGGACGCGAAGCAGTCGGGGTGGTCCTCGGCCATCGCCTTGAACAGTCCCGCGGTGATCCACATGGAGGTGATGCCGTGGTCGCGGACGATGTCGCGCAGATGCGGTCCGTCGAGCGGCACGTCGGGGGCGATGACGACCCGGCCGCCGAGCAGGAGGGGCATCCACAGCTCGAACGGCAGGGCGTCCCAGGCGGTCGGCGAGTGGAGGAGCACCCGTGCGGGGTACCCGCCGACCACGGGGTCGTCGGCCAGGGAGGTGATGTCGGCGTGGGTGAGCCCGATGCCCTTCGGGGTGCCGGTGGATCCGGACGTGTAGATGACGCAGGCCAGCTGGTCGGGGTCGGGGGCCGCGCCGCGGTCGCCGGCGGACGGGGCGGACGGGGACGTGGACGGGACGTGTGCGGCGTCGTCCTGGACGAGCAGCACCTGGTCCCCGGGCACGAAGGCCGGGACGCGGGTCGGCGAGTCGGTCAGCAGCAGGTTGACGTCGTTGTCCGCCCACATCCTGCGGACCTGGCTCTCCGGGTACCGCGCGTCGAGCGACAGGTACATGCCGCCGGCCTTGACCACGGCCAGCACCGCGACCACGAAGCCGATCGACCGCGGCATGGCGATGGCCACCAGGCGTTCCGCGCCGACACCACGGCCGATCAGCTCGTGGGCGAGGCGGTCGGCCCGCTCGTCGAGCTGGGCGTACGTGAGCCGGGTGCCGTCGGCGACGACCGCGACGGCGTCGGGGACCCGCTCGACCTGCGCCCGGAACGCCGTGACCAGGCTGCGCGCGGGCAGGTCCGTGTCGTTCCGGCCCGGCAGCAGCTGCCGGCGCTCCTCGGGGGTGAGGATGTCGACCTGGCCAACCGGCAGCTCCGGCCGCGCGGTCAGCCCCTCCAGCAAGCGCACCCACCGGTCGAGGAGCACCTCGACGGTGGACCGGTCGAACAGGTCCATCGCGAACTCGGCGACGCCCCGCATCCCGCCGCCGGGCTCCTCGGCGAGGCTGAGGGTGAGGTCGACCCGGGACACGCCCGTGCCCACCGGCTCCGCCTCAACCTCCAGACCCGGCAGTTCGAACCGGGCCTGCTCGGTGTTCTGCAAGGCCAGCATCACCTGGAACAGCGGATGCCGAGCCGCCGACCGCCGGGGATTCAACTCCTCCACCAGGTACTCGAACGGCACATCCTGATGCGCCAACGCACCCAGACCGGCCTCACGCACCCGGCCCACCAGCTCGGCGAACGAGGGATCTCCCGACACGTCCGTCCGCAACACCAGCGTGTTCACGAAGAACCCGACCAGGTCGTCCAGCGCCTCGTCCGAACGCCCCGCCACCGGCGAACCGATGGGGACGTCCTCCCCCGCACCCAACCGGGACAACAGCACGGCCAAGGCCGCCTGGAGCACCATGAACACCGTGGCGTCATGGGCCCGCGCCACCTCACCGACGGCACGGTACAGAGCCGGACTCAGCCCGAACGACGCCGTCTCTCCCGCGTACGAGGCCAGGGCCGGCCGAGCCCGGTCGGCGGGCGGGCTCACCTCCTCCGGCAGGCCAGCCAACTGACCGCGCCAATACGAGAGTTCATCCTCCCGCACACCGTCCAGCAGCTCGCGCTGCCACAGCGTGTAGTCCGCGTACTGCACCGGCAGCGACTCCCACCCCGGCGCCGCACCCTCCAGCCGGGCCGCATAGGCCTCGGCCAGATCACGCGCCAGCGGCGCCATGGACCACCCGTCACCCGCGATGTGGTGCAGCACCACGAGCAGGACGTGCTCCGACGGACCGGTACCGAACAGCCAGGAACGGATGGGCACTTCGGCCGCCAGGTCGAAGGCGTACCGCGCCGCGCCCGCCAACGCCGCATCCAGAGCGGCGGGTTCGACCTCGCAGACCTCGAACGGCACCCGCACGCCGGTCAGCACCCGCTGGTACGACGCGCCGTCCACCTCCGCGAACACCGTCCGCAGCGACTCGTGCCGGCCCACCACGTCGTCCAGCGCGGCGGCCAACGCACCCCGGTCCAACACACCCGACAACCGCAGCGCGAGCGGCATGTTGTACGTCGCCGACGGACCCTCCAGCCGGTGCAGGAACCACAGGCGCTGCTGGGCGAACGACAGCGGCAACCGCTCCGGCCGCACCCCCGCCACCAGCTCCGGGCGCACCGCACCGCCGGAGGACAACCGCTCGACCAGCCCGGCCACCGTCGGAGTCTCGAACACCGCACGCAACGGCAGTTCCACGCCCAGCACCGAGCGCACCCGGCTCACCAGCCGCGTCGCCAGCAGCGAATGCCCGCCCAGGTCGAAGAAGTCGTCGTCGATCCCGGCCCGGTCGACTCCCAGCACCTCCGCGAACAGGCCGCAGAGGATCTCCTCCCGCGGTGTACGGGGCCCGCGTGCCGACCGCGACGCGTAGTCGGGAGCCGGGAGGGCCCGCCGGTCGAGCTTGCCGCTGGAGGTGAGCGGCAGCGCGTCGAGGGCGATGACGGCGGACGGCACCATGTACTCGGGCAGCCGTTGCCGCAGGGCGTCCCGCAGCCCGGCCAGGACGCGTCCGGTCGTCCGGGAGCCCAGGGGGTTGTTCACCAGGGCCGACAGGGGCTTGTCCTGGGTGTACGCCGGTCGGTGCACGTCCGTGTAGACGGCGTCCGCGCGCCCGCCGGGAACGAGTACGGCGTCGAGGGCGTCCGGTGCGCCGGGCGCCCAGGTGGTCAGCACCTGGCAGCCGTGCCGCTCGCCCCACTCGTGCAGGGCCTCCGGGTCGACGGCCTCGGGCGTGTGCCCGTCGGCCCGCCCCGTGCTCAGCCGGGCGCGGAGCCGTTGCGGCGACGCCTCGTGCGCGAGTTCCTCCGCCGCCGCGACCTCTCCGGTCAGCCGGCTGTTGACGAGGCCGGTGACCCGGACCGGCCCGGCCCCGGAGGTGAGGGCGTCCAGGCCTGCCAGGTCCTGGAGGCTCGTCAGATCGCGGCCCCAGACGAGTTCCGGCACGTTCGCGAGGGACTCGGCCCGGGCGGTCCCGTCCGCCTTGTGCAGGACGACCTCGTAGCGGTGCCTGGTCAGCTCGTTGTGGTGGGCGCCGCGCTTGAGCCGGATGTCGACGCCGGCCACCGCCGCGGGGTGGCGCCGCGCCCAGACGGTGAAGAAGTCCGGGTCGATGACCAGCTCCTTCTCCATGATCACCGCGTGTTCCACGGCCGCCCTGAGCTGCTCGCCGGTGCCGTCCTCCGCCGCGTGGCCGAGGTGGATCCCGGTCTGGAAGGCGCGCAGCGAGCCGCGGTGGCGGACGTCGCCCACGACGATGCGCCCGCCGGGGGCGAGCCGGCCGAGCGCGCCGTCCAGGACCCGGGCCAGGTAGTCGGCGTCGGGGAAGTACTGGATGATCGAGTTGAGGACGACGGTGTCGAAGTACTCGGCCGGGATGTCGTCCACGACATCGGCGGGCCGGCACAGCAGCCGTACCCGGTCGGCGAGTCCGGCGGTCTCGCACTGCGCGGTGAGGCGTTCGATCACGGGCGCGGAGAAGTCCGTCGCCCAGTAGGTCTCGGCCCGGGGGGCCAGCGGGCCGAAGAGCAGGCCGGAGCCCACCCCGATCTCCAGGACGCGCCGGGGCGGGCGTTCCGTGATGCGCCGCACCGCGGCGTCGCGCCAGTCGCGCATCTCGTCGAGCGGGATCGGCTCACCGGTGTAGGAGCTGTTCCAGCCGGTGAAGTCCTGGCCGAACCCGGGTGTCTCCGTCCCGGCACCGCCGTAGACGTCGTCGTAGATCTCGCGCCACTCGTCCACCTGGTCGTCCTCGGCGCCCTCGCCCTCGGGCACGATGTACGCGACGAGCCGCGGGTCGCCCTCGCGGTCCTCGCGGACCACCACCACGGCCTGGGCGACACCGGACTGCTCGCGCAGGACGGCCTCGATCTCGCCGGGTTCGATCCGGAAGCCGCGGACCTTGACCTGCTGGTCGGCCCGGCCCAGGTACTCGAGTTGCCCCTCCGCCGTCCAGCGCACGACGTCGCCCGTGCGGTACATGCGGGTGCCGGCCGGGCCGAACGGATCGGCCACGAAGCGCTGGGCGCTGAGCCCGGGCCGGTCGAGGTATCCGCGGGCCAGGCCCGCGCCCGCCAGGTACAGCTCGCCGGGGACGCCCGGGGGCACCGGCCGCAGACGGTCGTCCAGGACCCGGACCCGGGTGTTGTCGACGGGGCGTCCGATCGGTACGTCACCGCCGGTGAGCGGCTCGCTGATGGCCGCGACGACCGTGGACTCGGTCGGGCCGTAGGCGTTGACCATGCGGCGTCCCGGCGACCAGGTCCGCACCAGGTCGGCGCCGCACGCCTCGGCTCCCACGATCAGGGTGCGGAACCCGGTGAGCGCCTCGGCGGATCCGGCCGGCAGGGTGCCGAGCACGGACGGCGGGATGAGCGCGTGGGTGATCCGGCGGTCGGCCAGGACGTCGGCCAGTTCGGCGCCGACGAGGCGGTCCCGGCCGCCCAGGACGAGGGCGGCGCCGGCCGCGAAGGCCATGGTCAGTTCGAGGACGGCCGCGTCGAAGCCGGGCGACGACAGCTGGAGCACCCGGGAGTCGGGGGTGACCGCGCACTGTCGCAGCAGGGTGCTCGCCAGGCTCCCGAGGCCCTGGTGGGTGACGACGACGCCCTTGGGCACGCCGGTGGAGCCGGAGGTGTGGATGACGTAGGCCGGGTGGCCGGGGTGCGGCGGTGCGGCGGGCTCCGGGTCGTGGTCGGGGCAGCCGGCCAGGGCGGCGGCCGTCCCTGGGTCGTCGGTGGCCACGGTCTCGGTGCCGTCGTGCAGGGTGCCGATCGTGTCGGCGAGCGCCCGGGTGGTCAGGATCAGCTCCGGGGCGGCGTCGGCCAGGATGTGGCCGACCCGCTCGGCGAGGTACTCGGGGTCGAGGGGGACGTAGGCGGCGCCCGCCTTGAGGACGCCGAGGACGGCCGCGATCTGCTCGGGCGAGCGCTCGTAGAGGACGGCCACGTGCTGCTCGGCGCCGATGCCCCGGGCGCGCAGCCAGTGGGCGATCCGGTTGGCGCGGGCGTCCAGCTCCCGGTAGGTCAGTTCGACGTCCTCGCAGACCAGGGCCGTCGCGTCAGGGGTGCGGGCGGCCTGGGCGGCGAACAGCGCCGGCAGGCTCGAGCCGGTGGTGTCGCGGGTGGGGCCGGCGTTCCACCCGGTGATCCGCGCGTGCTCCCGCGGGGTGAGGATGTCCGCCGCGCCGATGGGGGCCGCGGGGTCGTGGAGCAGGGCGCGCATGAACGCGGTCCACCGGTGGATCAGGGCGTCGACGGTGGAGGCGTCGAAGAGCTCCGTGGCGTACTCGACGTAGGCGTCGATGCCGGCGGGTTCGCCGTTCGCGCCGTGGCTCTCCGTCAGGCTGAAGAAGAGGTCGAAGCGGGAGGTCCCGGTGCCGACGAGTTCCGGGCGGACGTCGAGTCCGGGCATCCGGAACCGGGCCTGCTCGTTGTTCTGCAGGGTCAGGGCCACCTGGAACAGCGGGTGGTGGGCGGTCGAACGGTGCGGGTTGATCTCCTCCACCAGGGACTCGAAGGGGACGTCCTGGTGGGCGTAGGCGGCGAGGCTGGTTTCCCGTACCCGGCCGACGAGTTCGGCGAACGACGGGTCGCCCGAGGTGTCCGTGCGCAGGACCAGCATGTTGACGAAGAAGCCCACCAGCCGGTCGAGCGCCTCGTCGGTCCGGCCGGCGATGCCGCTGCCGAGCGGGATGTCGGTGCCGGCGCCGAGCCGGGTCAGCAGGGCGGCGAGAGCGGCTTGCAGGACCATGAAGACGGTGGCGTCGTGGGCGCGGGCCAGTTCGCTCAGCGCGCGGTGCAGGTCCGGGTCGAGCGCGAAGGGGGTCACGTCTCCGGCGTACGAGGCCACGGCGGGCCTCGCCCGGTCGGCGGGGGCGCTCACCTCCGTCGGGAGGTCGGCCAACTCCTGTCGCCAGTAGTCCACTTGGCGGCCGAAGAGGCTGTCGGGATCGTC
Organism: Kitasatospora sp. NPDC058184; assembly: GCF_042883725.1. Classification (NCBI taxonomy): domain Bacteria; kingdom Bacillati; phylum Actinomycetota; class Actinomycetes; order Kitasatosporales; family Streptomycetaceae; genus Kitasatospora; species Kitasatospora sp. NPDC058184. Next base: position 40,099 of record NZ_JBHVVE010000012.1, on the reverse strand, counting down.
CGCCCCACCCAGGAGGTCCCGCTGCCAGAGGGTGTAGTCCGCGTACTGCACCGGCAGCGGCTCCCACTCCGGCGCCGCACCGTCGAGTCGGGCCGCGTAGGCCTCGGCCAGGTCGCGGGCCAGCGGCACCATGGACCACCCGTCGCCCGCGATGTGGTGCAGCACGACGAGCAGGACGTGTTCGGTCGGGCCGGTGCTGAACAGCCAGGACCGGATGGGCACTTCGATCGCCAGGTCGAAGGCGTACCGGGCGGCCTCGTCCAACTCCTCGCGCAGGTCGGCGGTTTCGAGCTGCCGCGTCTCCAACGGCACCTCGAACTCGGCCAGCACCCGCTGGCACGGCTCGCCGTCCACCTCCTCGAACACCGTCCGCAGCGACTCGTGCCGGCCCACCACGTCGTTCAGCGCGGCCGCCAGCGCCGCCGGGTCCGGCTCCCCCGACATCCACAGCGCGAGCGGCACGTTGTACGTCGCTGACGGGCCTTCCAACTTGTGCTGGAACCAGAGGCGTTGCTGCGCGAAGGAGAGGGGAAGGACGTCCGGTCGGGAGACGGGCGCGAGGCGGGTGCGCCGCTCCCCGGTTCCGCGACCGAGACGGAGTGCCAGGGCGCCCGGGCTCGGGTGCTCGAACAGCTCGCCGGGCTGGACCTCGGCGTCGAGGACACCGCGGACGCGGCTGATCAGGCGGGTGGCGAGCAGGGACTGGCCGCCGATGTCGAAGAAGCTGTCGCCGGGTGCCACCCGGGTGAGGCCGAGCAGTTCGGCGAAGAGCCCGCAGAGGACCGCCTCCCGGGCGTGCGGCTCGTCGGCGCCGAGGATCTCGACGGGGGCGAGGTGGGCCGGCAGGCGGTCGCGGAGCTCCTGGAGCACCTTCGGGGACGGGCCGGGCAGGACGTAGGCCACGAGCCAGGTCTCGGCCCGGGCCGTCGTCCGCTCCTGTTCCGCGGGATCTCCGGCCCGCACCAGGACGGGGATCGCGTGGGAGACCTCGGGGTGTTCGAGCAGCTGGTCGCGCAGTCGGTCGAGCAGACGGCGGCCCCGCTCGTCCTCCCGGCCGCCGGACAGCAGGCCGGCCAGGGAGAACGACTCGGCACCGGTGGCCGCGATCCGGCGCGGGCGGCGTACCAGTCGGCGCAGGACGGAGGGCACCGGCCCGGCGGAGCGCTCGCGCAGGCCGACGGAGTCCAGGCGGACGGGAGCCATCACGGGCCGGCGGGCGCGGATCGCGAGGTCGAGGAGGGCGAGGGCCCGCGGCGTGGGCAGCGGCAGGACGCCGGAGCGCCGGATGCGGCCGAGGTCGCCCTCGTCGAGGCCGGCGGTCATGCCGGACTCCTGCTCCCACAGCCCCCACGCGAGCGAGAGGCCCGGCAGCCCACGAGCTGACCGCTCCTGCGCCAGCGCGTCCAGGAAGGTGTTCGCCGCCGCGTAGTTCGCCTGACCGGCACCGCCGATCAGGCCCGACACCGAGGAGTACACGACGAACGCGGCCAGCCCGGGGCACCGCTCCCGCGTCACCTCGTGCAACGCCCACGCGCCGTCCACCTTCGACCGCAGCACCTCCCCCAGCGCCTCCGCACCCAGCGACACCAGCACCCCGTCGCGCAGCACACCCGCCAGGTGGAACACGCCCGTCAGCGGACGCTGGGCCACCGCCTCGTCGACCAGCACCCCCAACGCCACCCGGTCGGCCGCGTCACACGCCCGCACCTCCACAGTGCGCGCGCCCAACCCCAGCAGCTCGTCCCGCAGTGTCGCCGCCCCGGGCGCCTCCACGCCCCGACGGCCCACCAGCACCAGGTGCCGCACCCCGCACGCCACCACCAGATGACGCGCCAGCAACGCCCCCAGCACCCCCGTCCCACCCACCAGCAGCACCGCCCCCTCCGGATCCAACGACACCGGGGCCCGGAATTCGGCCGGTGCCGTCCGGGTGAGCCGGGGGGCGAGCAGGGTGCCGTCGCGCAGGGCGAGTTGCGGCTCGCCGGTCGCGAGGGCCGCGGCCAGGACGCCGCGGTCCGGGTCGGTGTCGACATCCAGGAGGACGAAGCGGTCCGGGTGTTCGGTCTGGGCGGAGCGCAGCAGACCCCACAGGACCGAGGCCGGCAGCGCGCTCACGCCCTCGTCGGGGGCGGTCGCGACGGCCCCGCGGGTGAGGACGACGAGGCGTGAGCGGGCCAACCGCCCCTCGGCCAGCCAGTCCTGCAGCACCTCCAGTGCGCGCTGGGCGACGGCCCGGGCCGCGCCGGGCACGTCCCGCCCGTCGCCCTCCGCGTCCAGGCAGGGGAGGATCACCGTGCCGGGCACCTCGGCGGCCCGGGCCAGGGCGGCCGGGTCGGGGTACGCCACGGCACCGGGGAGAGCGAGCACGTCGGCGGAGCCGAGCATGCCCCAGGAGTCTTCGGAGGAGGGCCGGACGGCGTGGCCACCGAGTGCGGTCCAGTCCAGGTGGAACAGGTCGTCGTGAACCTCGGCCTCGACCTCGACTCTGCCCTCGGTTTGTTGACTCATCGTCACTTCACCGATGCTCAGCACCGGTTCGCCCATCGCGTCCACCGCGAACACCCGCGCGGTGCCGGCTCCCGTGGGCGTCAGCGACACGTGCAGCGCGGTGGCCCCGGTGGCGTACAGCTCGACGCCGGACCAGGTGCGGGGCGCACCGGTTCCGGCGAACGGTCGCAGTGCGGCGGCCAGCAGCACCGGGTGCACGCCGTACCCCACGGGGTCGGTGTGGGCCGGGAGTTCCACATCCGCCCGGAGAACCTCGTGGTCCGGGCCCGTGGCGGCCGGCGCCGGCCCGGCGTCGACCGGGGTCTCGGTCAGTTCCCCGGTGGCGTGCCGGATCCAGGTTCCGGAAGCCCGCGAGAAGACGGCGAGGGAGCAGCGGCCGCGGCCCAGCGCCTCGACCACGACCTGCACGTCGGTCGCGGTCCGTCCGAGGCTCAGGGGCGTCTCGACGGTCAGCCGCTCCAGCCGGTCGCACCCGGCCCGGTCGGCCGCGGCCAGCGCCAGTTCGAGCAGTACGGCGTGCGGAACGTCCGCGGCCCAGGGGTGGGTCGTGGGCGAGAGCCGGCCCGTGAGCACCCAGCCGTTCCCGTCGGGCCGCTCGACCGCCGCGCCCAGCAGCGGGTGCCCCACCGTTTCGAGACCCGCGGAGGCCACGTCCGCGACGGCGGTGTCCTCCTTCAGCCAGTAGGACCGGCGCTGGAAGGCGTACGTCGGCAGCTCCACCGGCCGCGCGCCCGGGAAGAGCGGGGACCAGTCGACGGGCAGTCCGCCGGTGTGGAGGCGGGCCGCGTTCGTGAGGATCTGCCGGACGGCCCCGTGGTCACGGCGTAGGGAGCCCACGACGACCCGCTCGCCGCCGAGGGTCTCCTCGATGCCGGCGGTCAGGACGGGGTGCGGGCTGGATTCCACGACGAACCCGTGGCCGCCGTCGGCCGCGGCCTGGACGGCCTCCTGGAACCGGATCGGCCGCCGGAGGTTCTCGTACCAGTAGTCGGCGTCCAGCCGCGCGGTGTCGAGGGCGGTCGCGGTGACGCTGGAGTAGAAGGCGGTGTCGCAGGTCGTGGGGGTGATGCCGGCCAGCTCCGCCAGGAGCTGCTCACGCAGCGGCTCGACGCTCGCGGAGTGGGAGGCGTAGTCGACGTCGATGCGGCGGCTCACGATCCCGCCCGCCTCGCAGCGGGCCGTGAGCCGGTCGAGGGCCTCGGGGCCGCCCGAGACCACGGTCGAGGAGGGGCCGTTGACCGCGGCGATCTCGGCATGGCCGTCGATGGTGGCCAGCAGTGCGCGCACGTCCTCGACCGGGGCGGCGACGGAGACCATGCCGCCGGTGCCCGCCAGGCGCAGCAGGGCCCGGCTGCGGATGGCGACGATCTTGGCCGAGTCGTCCAGGGACAGCGCTCCCGCGACATGGGCGGCGGCGATCTCGCCCTGGGAGTGGCCCACCACCGCGTCGGGACGCACGCCCAGGGAACGCCAGACCGCGGCCAGTCCGATCATCACGGCCCAGAGGGCCGGCTGGACGACGTCGACCCGGTGCAGCGGGGGTGCGCCGTCACGGCCGTTCAGCACGTCGAGCAGGGACCAGTCGACGTACGGGGTCAGGGCCTGGTCGCAGGCGCGGATCTGTTCCTCGAACGCCGGTGACCCGGCGAGCAGTTCCCGTGCCATGCCGGCCCACTGGGAGCCCTGGCCGGGGAAGACGAAGACGGTGCCGCGCCGGCCGTCGGGGGGTGTGGTGGAGGGCGTGACGGTGACGTTGTCCGCCGTGCCACCCTCGGCCAGAACACGCAGCCCCGCGAGCAGTTCCTCCCGGTCGGCGCCCGTCACGACGGCACGCTGCTCGAACAGCGAGCGCTGCGCGACCAGCGACCAGCCGGCATCGCCTGCCCCGACCTCCGGGTGCTCCGTCAGGTGCTCCGCCAGCCGGCCCGCCTGCGCCCGCAACGCCTCCACCGACCGCCCGGACACCACCCACGGCACCACACCCGGACCCTCAACAGGGCTCTCAGCAGGGGCTGTTAGCTCTTCGGCGACCCCTTCCACGATCACATGCGCGTTCGTCCCACTGATCCCGAACGACGACACACCCGCCCGCCGCGGCCGACCCATCTCAGGCCACTCCCGCGCCTCGGCCAGCAGCTCCACCCCGCCCGAGGACCAGTCCACATGCGACGACGGCACCTCCGCGTGCAACGTCCGCGGCAGCACCCCGTGCCGCATCGCCAGCACCATCTTCATCACACCCGCCACACCCGCGGCGGCCTGCGTATGACCGATGTTCGACTTCACCGACCCCAGCCACAACGGCACTTCACGCCCCGCCCCATAGGCGGACAGCAAGGCCTGCGCCTCGATCGGATCACCCAACCGCGTGCCCGTCCCGTGCGCCTCCACCGCATCGACGTCACCCGCCGCCAACCCGGCATCCCCCAACGCCCCGCGCACCACCCGCACCTGCGCCCGACCGCTCGGCGCCGTCAACCCGTTCGACGCACCGTCCTGGTTCACCGCCGAACCCCGCACCACCCCCAACACCCGGCGCCCAGCCCGCCGCGCATCGGAAAGCCGCTCCAGCACCAGCACGCCGCAGCCCTCACCGAACCCCGTGCCGTCGGCCTCCTCGCCGAAGGCCCGGCACCGGCCGTCCGGGGACAGACCGCCCTGTTTGCCGAGTTCGACGAGCGTGGACGGGCCCGCCATGACGGTGACACCGCCGGCCAGCGCCATCGCGCACTCGCCCCGCCGCAGCGACTGCACCGCCAGGTGCAGCGCCACCAGCGACGACGAGCACGCCGTGTCCACCGACACGGCCGGGCCCTCCAGCCCCAGCACATAGGACACCCGGCCGGACGCGACACTGGCCGTGTTCCCCGTACCGGCGTAGCCCTCGGCCTCGGCGGGGACGGAGGACAGCCGGGAGACGTACTCCCCGGAGATCAGCCCGGTGAAGACACCGGTCGCACTGCCCTTCAGGGTGTCGGGACGGATCCCCGCCCGCTCCAACGCCTCCCAGGACACCTCCAGCAGCAGCCGCTGCTGCGGGTCCATCGCCTCCGCCTCGAGCGGCGAGACGCCGAAGAACCCCGCGTCGAACAGGTCCGCGTCGTGCAGGAATCCGCCGCTCCGGGTGGGGATCGAGCCGGATCCCCGCGCGTCCTGGTCCCGGGCCGGGGCGCCGGAGCCGTCCAGGTTCCATCCCCGTCCCTCGGGGAAGCCGGAGATCGCGTCGCGCCCCTCCGACAGCAGCTGCCACAGGTCCTCCGGCGAGCTCACCCCGCCCGGGTAGCGGCACCCCATCCCCACGATCGCGATGGGTTCGTGGGCCTTCTCCTCCAGTTCCCTGGCCTGCTGTCGTGCCTCGCGCAGGTCCGCCGTGGCGCGCTTGAGGTAGTCGCGGAGCTTGGCTTCGTTGGACATGGGGCTCACCTTTCCCTTACCTCAGCGCGACAGTTCGTTGTCGAGCGCGTCGAAGAGTTCGTCGTCGGTCACGTGGTCGAGGTCGTCGGCGGATTCGGCGGGTTCGTCCTGCTCCCGCTGCCAGGCGCGAAGGATCTGCGTCAGTCGGGTGGTGACCCTGGTGCGGTCCTCGCGCTCGCCGGCGAAGAGCTTCAACGCCTCCTCCATCCGGTCGGCGTCGGCGAGGATGCGCGAGACCGGGTCCGGTTGCTCGGGTTCGAGGGCCGCCAGGAGGTGGGCGGCCAGTTCGTCCGGCGTGGGCTGGTCGAACAGCACGTTGACGGGGAGCCTGAGCCCGGTGGCCGCGTTGAGCCGGTTGCGCAGTTCGACGAGGGTGAGGGAGTCGAGGCCGAGCCCCCGGAACTCCGCGCCGGTGTCGATGGCTCCGGGCCCCGGGTGGCCGAGGACGTCGGCGATCTCCTGGCACAGGAGCTCCGTCACGACGTCGAGGCCGCGTCCTCCGGCCGCCCCCGCGATCCGGTCGGTCCAGGTGGAGGCGCCCGCCGTCCTCGGTGCCGCGGCCGGGGCCGCCGTACGCCGGGCCGGGGCGGAGACGAGGCCGCGCAGCAGCGGTGGCAGGTCGGCCACGGCGGCCCTCGCGTGCAGTCGCGCCGGGTCGAGCACCAGCGGTGCCACGGCCGGCTCGCTTCCCTGCCGTGCCTCGTCGAACAGCGCCATGCCCTGTTCGGAGGGGATCTTTCCGATGCCGTACCGCTCGAAGCGCTGGAAGGCCGTGTCGTCGAGGCCGGCGGTCATGCCGGACTCCTGCTCCCACAGCCCCCACGCCAGCGAGAGGCCCGGCAGCCCCCGGGCCGACCGCTCCTGCGCCAGCGCGTCCAGGAACGTGTTCGCCGCCGCGTAGTTCGCCTGACCCGCGGTGCCCACCAGGCCCGACACCGAGGAGTACACGACGAACGCGGCCAGCCCGGGGCACCGCTCCCGCGTCACCTCGTGCAACGCCCACGCGCCGTCCACCTTCGACCGCAACACCTCCCCCAGCGCCTCCGCACCCAGCGACACCAGCACCCCGTCGCGCAGCACACCCGCCACGTGGAACACACCCGTCAGCGGCCGCTCGGCCACCACCTCGTCGACCAGCACCCCCAGTGCCGTACGGTCGGCCGCGTCACACGCCCGCACCACCACAGTGCGCGCGCCCAACTCCAGCAGTTCGTCCCGCAACCCCACCGCCCCGGGCGCCTCCACACCCCGACGGCTCACCAGCACCAGGTGCCGGACCCCGCACGCCACCACCAGATGACGCGCCAGCAACGCCCCCAACACCCCCGTCCCACCGACCACCAGCACCGCACCCTCCGGATCCAACGACGCCGGAAGGGTGAGCACGTTCTTGCCGGTGTGGCGGCCCTGGCTGATGTGGCGGAAGGCCTCCCTGCCCCGGCGGACGTCCCGGACGGTGAGCGGGAGGTGGGTGAGCGCGCCGGCCTCGAAGAGGCGCACGAGCTCGGTGAGCATCTCCTGGATGCGGTCCGCGTCGACCACCATGAGGTCGAACGCCTGGTAGGAGACGTCGGGGAGGGACGCGGGGTCCCTGACGTCGGTCTTGCCCATCTCCAGGAACCGGCCGCCGGGGCGCAGCAGGCGCAGCGAGGCGTCCACGTACTCGTGGGCCAGCGCGTTGAGGACGACGTCGAAACCGCCGTCCTCGCCGAGCACCCGGCGGAAGCCCTGCTCGAAGAGGAGGTCCCGGGACGAGGCGATGCGCTCGTCCGGCAGGCCCATGGAGCGCAGCGCGTCCCACTTGCCGGGGCTCGCGGTGCCGAAGACCCGCGCGCCGAGGTGGTGGGCGAGCTGGACCGCGGCCATGCCGACGCCGCCCGCCGCCGCATGGACCAGCAGCGACTGGCCCGGGGCCAGGGCGGCCAGGTCGGTCAGCGCGTAGTAGGCGGTCAGGAAGACGACGGGAACGGCCGCCGCCTGGGCGAAGGTCCAGCCGTCCGGAACGGTGACGAGCATCCTGCTGTCGGTGGCCACCACCGGTCCGAACGCGCCGGGCAGCAGGCCCATGACCCGGTCGCCGGGCGCGAACCCGGTCACTCCGGGGCCGACCTCGGTGACCACGCCGGCCCCCTCGATGCCGAGCGGGCCCGCGTCGCCGGGGTAGAGCCCCAGGGCGTTCAGCGCGTCACGGAAGTTGAGGCCCGCGGCGCGGACGGCGACGCGCACCTCGCCCGGCAGCAGGGGGGCGAGCGCCTCGGGGCGGGGCCGGAGGGACAGCGCGTCGAGGGAGCCGCTGGCGCCCGGTTCCATCCGCCAGGCCGGCGCGCCCTCCGGGGGTGCGAGCAGCTCACGGGGTGTCTGCCGGGTCAGCCGGGCGGCCTTCAAGGTGCCGTTGCGCAGCGCCAGTTGGGGTTCTCCGGTGGCGAGCGCGGCGGCCACCAGCCCGGGGGTCGGGTCGGCGTCGGCGTCGAGGAGGACGAAGCGGCCCGGGTGTTCGGTCTGGGCGGTGCGCAGCAGGCCCCACAGCACGGATGCGGCGAGGTCCGCCACGCCTTCGGCCGCTTCGACGGCCACCGCGTTCCGGGTGAGGACCACCAGGGGCGCGGAGGTCCGGTGCTCCTCGGCCAGCCAGCTCTTCAGCAGGCCCAGGACCTCCCGGGCGGCGTCATGGGCCGCGGACGGCACCTCGTGCTCCGGCGCGCTCGCCGTCCACGGGAGGACGGCCACCTCCAGGTCCTCGACCGCACCGGACAGCGTGGTGAGGTCGGCGTGGCGGGCCACGCCCGGCAGGTCGGGGCCGCGCGTGCCGAGGACGGCCCAGCGGTCCGTCGGAGGGTCCGTCGGCAGGTCCGGGGCCGGGCCGGCCGGAGCGGTGCCGGCGGCCGGGTCCGGCACGGGCACCCAGTCCACGGCGAACAGCGGCGTACGGCCCCCGCCCGCCGCCGAGTAGGGGCGCAGGGTCAGCGCCTCGACGGTGGCGACCGGCGCCCCGACGGCGTCGCAGACGGCCAGGGCCACGGTGTCGGTGCCGGTGGGCGTCAGCCGTACCCGCAGCGCGGTGGCACCGGTGGCGTGCAGTTCGGCACCGGACCAGGCGAACGGCAGCCGGAGCCCGGCCGCCTGGTCGCCCTCCAGGACGAGCAGGTGCAGCGCCGCGTCCAGCACGGCCGGGTGCACCCCGAAACCGGAGGGCTCCACGCCGGCCGGGAGCCCGACCTCCGCGTACAGCACGTCGCCGTCGCGCCAGGCGGCGCGCAGGCCCTGGAAGGTCGGCCCGTAGTCGTAGCCGCGGGCGGCCAGGGCCTGGTACGCGTCGGCCACGTCGAGGGGGGTCGCGTCCTTCGGCGGCCAGTCCGTCAGCGCGCTCCCGGCGCCTTCGGCCCCGGCGGCCAGCACGCCGGTGGCGTGGCGCCGCCAGGTGTCGTCGGAGCGCGAGAACACGGCCAGCGACCAGCGTCCCTCCTCCTCGGGGTCCAGCACCACGCGCAGGTCGGCCGGGGCGTCGGGGTGGAGGGACAGCGGGGCTTCCAGGGTGAGTTCGTCCAGCCGCCGGCAGCCGGCCCGGGCGCCCGCCGCGAGGGCGACGTCGAGCAGCGCCACACCGGGCAGCAGCACCTCCTCGCCGATGACGTGGTCCTCCGTCCAGGGGTGGGTCGTGGGCGACAGGCGGCCGGTGAACACCCAGCCCCTCCCCTCGGGCCGCTCGACCGCCGCGCCCAGCAGCGGGTGCCCCACCGTCTCCAGACCCGCTGAGGCCACGTCAGCGACGGCGGTGTCCTGCGTCAGCCAGTAGGACCGGTGCTGGAAGGCGTACGTCGGCAGCTCCACCGGCCGCGCGCCCGGGAAGAGCGGGGACCAGTCGGGCAGGTGGCCGGCGAAGGCGGCCTGGGCGACCGCGGTGAGCAGGGAGCCGCTCTCCGGGCGCCGGGCCCGCAGCAGCGACAGGGTGACCGCGTCGGTCCCGGCCGGCAGGCAGTCCGGGACCAGACCGGTCAGGACACCGTCGGGGCCGAGTTCGAGGTAGGTCCCCACGCCGAGCCCGGCGAGGTGCTCGACCCCGTCGCCGAACCGGACGGCGCGGCGGATGTGGGACACCCAGTAGTCAGGGGAGCAGAGCTGCTCGGCGGTGGCCTCCCGCCCGGTCACGTTGGACACGACGGAGAGGACGGGGGCGCGGAAGGTCAGGCCTTCGAGGACGGTGCGGAACTCCTCCAGCGCGCTGTCCATGTGGGGAGAGTGGAAGGCGTGGCTGACCCGCAGCCGCCTGGTCCGGCGCCCCAGCGCCGCGAAGTGGTCCGCGACCTCGGTGGCGACCGCGGCATCACCCGAGACCACCACGGACCGCGGGCCGTTGACGGCGGCGATCCCCGCCAGGTCCTCGCGCTCTCCGAGGACCGTCAGGACCTCCTGCTCGGTGGCCTCCACGGCGATCATGGCGCCGTCGCCGCGGGCGGCCTGCATCAGCCGTCCCCGCGTCGCCACCATGAGCGCGGCGTCCGGCAGGTCGAGCACGCCCGCGACATGGGCGGCGGCCACCTCGCCGACCGAGTGTCCGAGCAGGTGGTCGGGCCTGATGCCGTAGTGCTCCAGGAGCCTGAACTGCGCGGTCTCCAGGGCGAACAGGGCCGACTGGGCGTACAGGGTGCGGTCCAGGAGTTCGGCGTCCGTACCGAAGACGACGTCCTTCAGGGGGACGGGCAGGTGCGCGTCCAACTGCGCGCACGCCTCGTCGAACGCCTTCGCGAAGACGGGGAAGTCCCGGTGCAGACTGCGGCCCATGCCGAGGCGTTGCGCGCCCTGGCCGGTGAAGAGCAGCGCGAGCCCGTTCGAGCCGTCGGGGGGTGTGGTGGAGGGCGTGACGGTGACGTTGTCCGCCGTGCCGCCCTCGGCCAGGACGCGCAGTCCGGCGAGCAGTTCCTCCCGGCCGGCACCCGTCACAACGGCACGCTGCTCGAACAGCGAGCGCTGCGCGACCAGCGACCAGCCGACGCTGCCCGCGCCGACCTCCGGGCGCTCCGTCAGGTACTCCGCCAGTCGGCCCGCCTGCGCCCGCAGCGCCTCCACCGACCGGCCGGACACCACCCACGGCACCACGTCCGGATCCTCAACAGGGCTATCGGGAGAGGCAGTTGCTTCTTCGGCGACCCCTTCCACGATCACATGCGCGTTCGTCCCACTGATCCCGAACGAGGACACACCCGCCCGCCGCGGCCGACCCACCTCAGGCCACTCCCGCGCCTCGCCCAGCAGCTCCACCCCGCCCGAGGACCAGTCCACATGCGACGACGGCACCTCCGCGTGCAACGTCCGCGGCAGCACCCCGTGCCGCATCGCCAGCACCATCTTCATCACACCCGCCACACCCGCGGCGGCCTGCGTGTGACCGATGTTCGACTTCACCGAGCCCAGCCACAACGGCACTTCGCGCCCCGCCCCATAGGCGGACAGCAAGGCCTGCGCCTCGATCGGATCGCCCAACCGCGTGCCCGTCCCGTGCGCCTCCACCGCGTCGACGTCACCCGCCGCCAACCCGGCATCCGCCAAGGCCCCGCGCACCACCCGCACCTGCGCCCGACCGCTCGGCGCCGTCAACCCGTTCGACGCACCGTCCTGGTTCACCGCCGAACCCCGCACCACCCCCAACACCTGGCGCCCAGCCCGCCGCGCGTCCGACAACCGCTCCAGCACCAGCACGCCGCAGCCCTCACCGAACCCCGTCCCCTCGGCCCCCTCACCGAACGCCCGGCACCGGCCGTCCGGGGACAGACCCCGGTGCCGGGCGAACTCGATGAGGGTGGCCGGGGCCGCCATGACGGTGACGCCGCCGGCCAGGGCCATCGAGCACTCGCCCCGCCGCAGCGACTGCACCGCCAGGTGCAGCGCCACCAGCGACGACGAGCACGCCGTGTCCACCGACAGGGCCGGGCCCTCCAGCCCCAGCACGTAGGACACCCGGCCGGACGCGACACTGCTCTCGTTGCCGGTCAGGACGTGCCCTTCGAACTCCACCGGGACCCGGGCGGGGGCGGGCCGGTAGCCGCTGGTCATCACTCCGGTGAAGACGCCGGTCGCACTGCCCTTCAGGGTGTCGGGACGGATCCCCGCCCGCTCCAACGCCTCCCACGACACCTCCAGCAGCAGCCGCTGCTGCGGATCCATCGCCTCCGCCTCGCGCGGCGGAACGCCGAAGAACCCCGCGTCGAACAGGTCCGCGTCGTGCAGGAAACCCCCGCCGCGCGTGTACGTCCGCCCGCCTTCCCCCGCGTCGGGATCGGGGTCGTAGAGGTGCTCCAGGTCCCACCCCCGCCCCTCCGGGAGGCCGGAGATCGCGTCGCGCCCCTCCGACACCAGCCGCCACAGGTCCTCCGGCGACCGCACCCCGCCCGGGTACCGGCACCCCATCCCCACGATCGCGATCGGCTCGTCGTCGTGGGGGGTATGGAGGGGTGCGGTGCCGGTGTCGGTGCGTTCGCCCGCGAGTTCCGTGCGCAGCCACTCCGCCAGGAGGGCGGGTGTGGGGTGGTCGAAGATCAGGGTGGGCGGAAGGGGGACGCCGGTGGCGGCGGTCAGCCGTTCCAGGAGGTTGACGGCGTCCAGCGAGTCGAAGCCGAGGTCCTTGAAGCGGCGGGAGGTGTCGACCAGCCCGGGCTCCGGGTGGCCGAGCACGGCCGCGGCGTGTTCCCGTACGAGGCCCGTCAGTTCGCCGTGGCCGGGCCGCGACGGCCCGGGTGCGGGGGCCCCGGTCTCCGCTCCGAACGGCTCACGCCGGTCCGCCACCGCGGGCCCGCGCCCGTCCGCCACCACGGTCTCGCGCCGGTCCTCGCCGTCGAGCCAGTACGACTGCCGCTGGAACGGGTAGGTGGGCAGCCGGAGCCGGCGCCCGCTGCCCGTCCGGAGCGCGGGCTGCCAGTCGACCCGCGCACCGCGCACGTGGAGCCGGGCGACGGAGTCCAGCAGACGGCGCGGACCGCCCTCGCCCCGCCGGAGCGTCCCGGTGACCGCCGCCGCGGCACCGACGGTCTGCTGGAGCGCGACGGTGAGCACCGGGTGCGGGCTGACCTCGACGAACGTCCGGTGCCCGGCCTCCAGCAGGTGCCGGGTGGCGGTCTCCATCCGGACCGGCCGGCGCAGGTTGCGGTACCAGTAGCCGGCGTCCAGCTCCGTGGTGTCGGTGATCTCACCGGTGACGGTGGAGCAGAACGGGATCCGCGACCGGCGCGGGGTGATCCCGGCGAGTTCCGTCAGCAGCGCGTCCCGCAGGACCTCCACGTCGCCGGAGTGCGAGGCGTAGTCGACCGGGATCGCGCGCACCCAGACGCCCTCGGCCTCGTACTCCGCCAGCAGCCGGTCGACGCTCCCGGGCGGGCCGGAGACCACTGTGGACACCGGCCCGTTGACCGCGGCGATCTCCACCCCGTCCCAGCCCCGTTCGAGCCGGTCGCGGACCTGCGCCACGGGCAGGGAGACGGTGGCCATGGCGCCGGTGCCCGCCAGCCGGCCGAGCGCGCGGCTGCGCAACGCCACGATCTTCGCTCCGTCCTCGACGCTGAGGGCGCCCGCGACGCACGCGGCGGCGATCTCGCCCTGCGAGTGCCCCACCACCGCGTCGGGACGCACCCCGAAGGAGCCCCACACCTCGGTCAGGGCGAGCATCATGGCCCACAGCACGGGCTGGACGACGTCGACCCGTTCCAGGGGCGGGGCGTCGGGCGTCCCGCGCAGGACGTCGAGCAGCGACCAGTCGACGTGCGGCCGCAGCGCCCGGTCGCACTGCTCCATCCGCTCCCGGAAGACGGCCGAGGTGTCGAGCAACTCCCGTGCCATGCCGTCCCATTGGGAGCCCTGGCCCGGGTAGACGAAGGTGACCTCGCCGTCCTCGGCGACGCTGCCCCGGACCAGTGCCGGGTCGACTCCGCCGGGCTCGGCGGCGGCGGTCAGGGCCCGGAGGAACTCCTCGCGGTCGGCCGCGACGACGACCGCGCGGTGCTCCCGGGTCGCGCGCGTGGTGGCCAACGCGAGGGCCACGTCGGCGGGTTCGGCGTCGGGCTCCTCGGCCACGTACGACCGGAGGCGGTCGGCCTGGGCCCGCAGCGCCTCCGCTGTGGCACCGGACAGGACCCACGGCACCACACCGGAACCGCCGTCCGCCGACGCCCGGGTGTCCACGGCGGGGGCGGGCGGCTGGGACAGCACGACATGGCAGTTGGTCCCGCCGAGACCGAAGGAGCTGACGCCCGCGAGGCGGGTGCCGTCCGCCCCGGTCCACGGCAGGCGGTCCGTCACCATGCGCAGCCGCAGGGCGTCCATGTCGATCAGCGGGTTGGGGGTGCGGAAGCCGAGGCTCGGCGGCAGCGTCGCGTGCTGGAGCGACAGTGCCACCTTGACCAGGCCGACCACGCCCGCCGCGGCCTCCAGGTGGCCGACGTTCGTCTTCACCGAGCCGACGTGCAGGGGGCTTTGGCCGGCCGTCCGGGCCGCGCCGAACACGGCGCCCAGCGCGGCGGCCTCGACCGGGTCGCCGACCCTGGTGCCCGTCCCGTGCAGTTCGACGTACTGGACGTGCGCGGGGTCGACACCCGCCCTCGCGCAGGCCCGCCGCAGCACCTCTTCCTGCCCGGCCCGGGCCGGCACCGTCAGTCCCTCTCCGCCGCCGTCGTTGTTCAGGGCGCTGCCGAGCAGGACGCCGTACACGGGGTCCCCGTCCGCGAGGGCCCGGCCCAGGGGCTTGAGCACCACCATCGCCCCGCCCTCGCCGCGGACGTAGCCGTTCGCCCGCTCGTCGAAGGTGAAGCAGCGGCCGTCGGGCGAGAGCGCGCCGAGCCCGGCCATCGCGTGCGCCGTGTCGGGCAGCAGGTTGAGGTGCACCCCGCCCGCCACGGCGAGCGCGGAGTCGCCGCGCCGCAGGCTCTCGCAGGCCAGGTGGACGGCGGCCAGCGACGACGCCTGGCCGGCGTCGACGGTGAGGCTGGGGCCGTGCAGTCCGAGGGCGTACGAGACGCGGTTGGCCGTCATGCCGCGCTGGGTGCCGGCAACGGTGTGCGGGGTCCGGGCGGCCGGTCCCCGACGGTCGAGCAGGAGGCCGTAGTCGCCGGACGCCACGCCGAGGAAGACGGCGGTGTCCTGGGAGCGCCAGGTCTCCGGGCGGATTCCCGCGTCCTCGAAGGCCTCCCAGCTCAGCTCCAGGGCCAGGCGCTGCTGCGGATCCATCGCGGCGGCCTCGCGCGGGCCGATCCCGAAGAACCCCGCGTCGAACCGGTCCACGTCCTCCAGGAACGCCCCCCACCGCAGGGCGGACGGCTCGTCGTCCCCGGGCCCCCCGGGACCGCCCCGGCGGTCGTCGGGAGTTTCGGTGACGGCGCTGCGGCCGTCCCGCAGGAGGTCCCACAACTGCCGGGGTCCGGCAGCCCCCGGAAGGCGGCAGGAGATTCCGACCAACGCGATGGGTTCCTCCGGCACCGACCGATTTCCCGCGGAATTCACGGAGGCCTCGGAATGCCCATGGCGGAGATCAGACATGACGCCCCCTGTTATCACTTCGAACCGACCGACGGCATGACGGAACGCATCCCGGAGAACCAGGGAAAGGAAAGAGAGATTCGGAATTCCCCGTCAGAACACTGTGGAACACGGCACACGGCCCCCAGAGACTGACATACGCACCGCACCGCCCGACAAGCCCGTTCGACGGCCGACCACGCGTTTTCGGCCCATCTGGCGGAAGACCGCAGGTCAACGTCCGCCCCGGTCCCACCTGGTGGTTTCCGGAAGATCACGGTCCGGCACGGCCGGTCGCGGAACCCGCCGTCACCACGGACGCCTGAGCGATCTCGGCAAGAAATCGACGGGACATGTTTGGGCACCCGTGGGACTCCCGCACCCGGGACACCGCCCCGATCGTCCGTATCCTGCGGGCATGACGAGCCCAGCCGCCGCCCCCGTTCCCGTCGCCCGCCACGCCGCCGCCCACGCCTCGTCCGTGCGGGAGATCCTCGAACTCACGGCGCGGCCGGAGGTGATCTCCTTCGCCGGCGGCCTGCCCGCCCCGGAGCTCTTCGACGTCGACGGCCTGCGGGCCGCGTACGACCACGTGCTGGCCACGGCCCCGCACCGCGTCCTCCAGTACTCGACCACCGAGGGCGACCCGGCGCTGCGGGCGGCCGTCGCCGAGCGGCTGGGCTCCCGCGGCCTGCCCACCCCGGCGGACGACCTGCTGGTCACCTCGGGCTCCCAGCAGGCACTGACGCTGGTCTCGACGGCGCTGCTGGCCCCCGGCGACACCGTCCTCGTGGAGAACCCCACCTATCTGGCGGCCCTGCAGTGCTTCGCCTTCGCGGGAGCCCGCGTCGTCCCGGTCCCCTCCGACGAGGACGGCGTCGACCCGGTGGCACTGGCCCGCCTCGTCGCCTCGGAGCGGCCCAGACTCCTCTACCTCGTCCCCAACTTCCAGAACCCGACCGGCCGTACGCTCCCCGTCGAGCGCCGCCGGGCCGTCGCGGAGGTCGCGGCCCAGCACGGCCTGTGGATCGTCGAGGACGACCCCTACGGCGAGTTGCGCTTCGACGGCGCTCCGCTGCCGTGGATCGCCTCGCTCGACGCCGCGGCCGACCGCACGGTGCTGCTCGGCAGCCTCTCCAAGACCATGTCCCCGGGCATGCGCCTCGGCTGGCTGCGCGCTCCGGCCGAACTGCGCCGCGCCTGTACGACGGTGAAGCAGACCACCGACCTGCACTCCTCCACCGTCGACCAGGCCGCCGCCGCCCGGTACCTCACCCATGCCGACCTCGACGCGCACCTGACGCGGGTCCGCGCCGCCTACCGGGAACGCCGTGACGCGCTGCTCGACGGCCTGCCCCACGCGCTCCCCCACGGAAGCACCTGGAACCGGCCGGACGGCGGGATGTTCGTGTGGGTGCGCCTGCCGGACGGGCACGACGCCACCGCCCTGCTGCCCCGGGCCGCCGCCCACGACGTCGCCTACGTACCCGGCGCGCCGTTCTTCGCGGACCGGCCCGACCCGGCGACCCTGCGGCTGTCGTTCACCGGACACCCCGCCGAGGCGATCAGGGAGGGACTGACCCGCCTCGCCGGGATCTTCGGGTGACCATCGGGGCCCGCCGACACCCGGCGACGGCGGGGCCGGCGCCCGGCAACGGCGCGGGTATGCTCCCGTTCTGACGGTGCGCTCCCGTACTTGTGAACACTCGTGCGCAAGCCGCCGTCACCTACAATGCGGCCATGACTGGCTTACTACGCCTACGGGTTGCGCGAGGAGCTTCCTTGTCCGGTGACACGCCTCGACGACTGGGAACCATGACAGCCGTGGCAATCGCACTGCTGGCGTCGGATTTCATCACCAAACAGATCGCGCTGACACATTTCTCGGGGACCGATCCGACATCGACCCTCGGCGGGCTTCTGAAATTCACGCTGGTCTTCAATTCGGGCGGGGCGTTCTCCATCGGCGCGGGGGAGACCTGGTTCTTCACCACGGTGAAGATGCTGGTCATCGTCCTCATGCTGGTGGTGTCGCCCCGGATCCGCACCCCCCTCTGGGCGGTCTCCTTCGGGCTGGTCATCGCCGGCGCGGCCGGAAACCTCATCGACCGGCTGTTCCGGGACCCCTCCCCGTGGGAGGGACGCGTCGTGGACTGGATCCAACTGCCGCACTGGCCGGTCTTCAACCTCGCCGACTGCGGCGTGGTCTGCGGCAGCGCCCTGGTGATGTGGGCCTCGATGCGCGGCATCCGCCTGGACGGCACGCGCGCCACCGAGGAGCCGGCCGAGCCGGACGCGACGGAACGGACCGCCGAGGTGAAGAACCCGTAGGGCAGCCGGCCGTCCGGCCCGGGGAGAGCCGCCCGGCCGGCCCCGAACCCGCCTGCGGGGCCCCCGGGTCGTGCGCCGGGCCCCGCACGGGGCCCCTTCCTCACGCCGCGGCGTGGGCCCTGAGCAGTCCGTACCGCTCGGCCAGGACGGCGGCCTGGGTCCGGTTGCGGACGCCCAGTTTGGCGAGCAGCTCGCTGACGTAGTCCTTGACGGTCGCCGGGCGGAGGTACAGCCGCTCGGCGATGTCCGCGTTGGACAGACCCTCGCCCAGGCAGACCAGGATCTCCCGCTCACGGGCGTTGAGCCGGGCCGGGACCTGCCGGTCGGGCGGCTCGGGAGCCACCGCCGGTGCGGCCGACCGGAGTTGCGGGAAGACCACGGTGCCGCCCGAGGTGAGCACCCGGACGGCGTCCAGCAGCAGGCCGCTCGGGGCGTTCCGCCGGAGGTAGCCGACCGCGCCGTGCCGCAGCGCCCGGTTCAGCAGGTCGCCGTCTTCCTCCGTGGCCAGCATGGCCACCCGGGGCGCCCGGGGCAGGTAGATCAGCGAGAGCAGGGTGTCGAGGGCCGCGTCGGCCTGGCGGCCGAGGTCGAGCAGGACCAGGTCGGGCTGGAGCGCGCGGGCCTGCTCGACCGCCCGGTCCACCGGACAGTCCGCCACCACCGTCAGCACGGGGTCGGATTCGATGATCAGGCGCAGTCCCGAAGCGACCGGTGGCTGCCGGATATTCCCAACCACTCCCTAAAAGTGGCGAACTGGGGATTAACATGTCCGTTTTCTCGACCCCGAAGAAGCGCATCGCCGCCGCCGGCGCGGCCGTTGCCGGTCTGAGCGCCCCGCTCCTGCTGGCCGCCACCACCCCTGACGTGCTGACCGGCTACTTCGGTCTGGAGTACAAGAGCGCCGACCGCGTGCTGACCGCCATCGAGGCCGGCACCGACGTCGCCGCCGCCCTCTCGCTGTTCGGTGGCGTCACCGCCGCCGGCGGCGTGGCCATGTGGATGCTCAAGAAGGCGATCACCGCCGGCGGCCGCCGCGCCATCATCGCCTGACCCGGGCGCCGGCCGGACCCCGCCGCACCGGCGGGGTCCGGCCCACCGGCCGTGTGCAGCAGACGACTTGGGGAGGGACGACGTGATCGCGGGAGTCCGCGGAGGGCTCGCAGCCGCCTGGGCCCGGCAGCGCTGGGCCGTGGCCGCGGGGCAGTTGCTCTGGTTCGCCTGCATGGCGATCGGGATCGCCTGCTCGGGCGGCATCGAGTCCGCCGTCCGCGTGGAACCCAAACCCGCCGGTCCGGACCTGTGGCTCGAGGTCTTCCTCAACAACGCCAAGGTGGCCGCGCTGGCCTTCAGCGGAGTCGCCACTCTCGGCCTGACCACGGTCGCCTTCTCGCTGCTCTCCGGCCTCGGTGTCGGCGTGCTGATCGGGCACGCGTACGCGCTGGGCGGCGGCCAACTGCTGCGGGCCGTCGGACCGCACGCGGTGCTCGAACTGCCGGCCCTCGGCCTCGCCGTCGCGGCCGGCCTGGCCCCGGCGCTCGGGCTGTCCCGCCGCCTGGTGTCCGGACGGGGCGCCCCGTTCAGCCAGCACGTGGTCGACGCCGCTGTCCTCTTCGGAACCTCGCTGGCCGCGCTCGCCGTGGCCGCGGGCGTGGAAACGTGGGTGAGCCCCCGATGACCTTGACCACCACGACGGACCACCGTCCCCTGCTCGATCCGGAGGCCGCGCCCGAAGGCCGGGACGACGGCCGGGACGACGGCCGGGCCGGGCGCCTGCGCCACCGCGTCGCCCTGGCGCTCGCCGTCCTCGTCCAACCCCTGGCCGGTCTCGGCCTCCTGGACCGCTACCGCGCGGCCGTCCTGGAGAAGATCCCCGACGCGGCACCGGGCGCGGTGAAGGCCGGCGTCTGGGCGGGCTGGCTGTTCGGATCGGTGCTCGGCGCGATCGGCGTGCTGCTGGCCGTCCTGCTCGCCGGCGCCGCCGGTGCCGCCGCCTGCCGACTGGCCGGCGCCCGCGACGGCTTCGCCCGGGACCACGCGACCGTCGGGACGGTGGCCGCCCTCTACTTCGTGGGCAAGCTGCTGCTGCTCGGCGCGGGTGCCGCCCTGGTCGGCCACCCGTCCTGGGACGGACTGGTGGACGCGCTGGGCAGCGCCGACCTCGGCCTGGTCGTGCTGTTCGCGGCCTTCACCGAGGTCCTGCGCCGCAGCACCGGCCTGAGCCCCGCCCGCAGCGCGGCGGCCGCGCTCGCGCCCACGGCGGTGCTCCTCGCGCTCTGCCTGATCCCGCGCTGAGCCCGCGCCGGGCCGGGACCGGGCCCGCACCGCCCGCACCGCTCGCGCCGCCCGGACCGCTCGCACCGCTTGAGAGAACGACCCCCGTACGACTCGTACGACCCCGCACGACCGAGGAGCCGACATCACCGTGGTATCGCAGATCAAGCCGACCGGTGCGGCCGTGGCCGGCCTGCTGGCCGTGGCCGCCGCCGTCCTGGCCGGGGTCCGGACGGTCTGGTACTGGACGAGCCGGCCGGACACCCTGGCCGCGGTCGACCGGGCCGACCGGGTCGTCGACGCCGCCCGGTCGACGGTGGTGCAGACCCAGGACCTGCTCAACTGGGGCTGGCTGGCGGCCGCTGTCCTGCTGCTCGCCCTCGGCGCGGTGGTCGCCCTGGCCTCCACCGGCCGCTGGCTGCTGTTCGGCTTCTCGGCCCTGGTCTGCATGCCGCTCGGGGTGGCGGGCTTCCGGCTGCCCGCCGCCGCCGGACTCAACGGGACTGCCGCCGGCTTCTGCGTCCTGGTCGTCGCGGCCAGCGCGGTCGCCCTGCTCACCGGCCGGCGGGACTGATGGACGGCCGCCGACTCGCCTGGACCGCCGGGCTGGCCCTGGTCGACGCCGACCTGCGGCGCCGGCGCAACCGCCTCCCGGGGCTGCGCACCCTCGCCCCGCCGGCCCGGGCCGTGCTCGCGCTGGCCGTCGGCGTCGGCCTGGCCACCGTCGCGGCCCTGCTCTGGGGGATCGGCTCGGCGCTCGGCCGGGTCTTCCCGGTCGGCCCCGAGGACGGCACCGTCGTGTCCGGCGCCTGCTGGTCGGTGGCGGTCGTGCTGGTCGCCGGCCACCTGCTCTCGGCGCGGCCCAACCAGGCCCGGCTGCTGCTCGATCCGCCCGACCGCGCCGTCCTGCTCTCCTGGCGGGTGCCGCAGCAGTCCGTGTTCCTGGCCCGCCTCTGGCTGCCCGCCCTGGCCGGGGCCGTCGGCTCCGTGGCGGTCGCGGGCCTGGCGGCCGGCCCCTGGCTGGCCGCCTCCCCCGCGGGCCGGGCCCTGCTGCCCGCCGCGCTCACCGCCGTCGCCGGATCCGCGCTGGCCGGAGCGCTCGGCCACGTGGCCGCGACCGCCGCGCTGATGCTGGGCCCGCGCCGGGCCCTGCCGCTCGCCGCGCTCGGCGTCCTGCTGCCGGGGCTGTCCGCCCTCGGGCTCGTCCTCGGACCGCTCGCCGACCGCCTCCACCTGTCCGGCCGGGCCGAACCCGAGGAGTACGGGGCGGCGCTGCGCTCCGCCGTGGCCCGCCTTCGCCCGGACCTCTGGGACCGCCTGCTCGACCCCGACCGGCTCGGGACGGCCCTGCTCGGCTGGTGCTCGACCCTGCTGCTGCTCGGCGGCCTCGCCCACCTCCTGCTGCGCCGGGCCGCCGCCCGCGGCGCGCTCCGCCCCGCCGTCCCCGGCGGGCCCGCGGCCGCCGCACACGCCTCCAGCACCCTGCTCGACCGGGTGCCGCCGGTGCTGCTGCCCGCGGCCAAGGACCTGCTGGCGCTGCGCCGCCGCCCCGTCGCCAGCACCGGCGCGCTGTTCCGGACGGCCCTGGTCGGCCTCGCCCTGGCGGCGCTCGGCGCGGGGGTCCGGCTCGGCCACGGCGGCGAACCGCCGTGGCGGCTCCCGCTGGGCGCCTGGAGCGTTCCGCTGGCGCTCGCCGTGTTCCTGGCGCTGTCCACCGTGGTGGCCCAGGTGGCGGGGGTCGAGGCCGAACAGCGGTCGCTCGACCTGCTCCGCCAGGCGCCGGTGCCGTTCGGCCGGATCCTGGCCGGGAAGGTGGCCTCCTGCTGCGCCGTCGCGGCCGTACCGGTCGTACCGCTGTACCTCGGGCTGCTGCTGGTCGGCGGCGGGAGCGTGACCGCGGGCGCGCTGCTCGCCCTCCCGGTCGCGCTGCTGGCTGGCAGCTGCGCGCTGGTGGCCGCCGCCTTCCTGACCCCGGCCGCCGAGGGCTTCGCCGACGGCCGGGCCGCCCGTTCCGGCGCGGCCGAGACCGTGGAGGGCCTGCTGGCCGCGGTGCTGGCCGCCCCCGCGGCGGCCGGGCCGGTACTCCGCTCGGCCACCGGCACCGGCGGGGCCGTCGAGGCCGCGGCCTGCCTGCTCGACCTGGCCCTGCTGCTGGCCGTCCTGCGGTTCGCGGCCCGAAGTGATCTCCGAATCCGGAAGGTGCGCCCGTGATCGCCGTCGAATCCGCCAGTGTCCGGTACGCCGGGCACACCGCCCTCGCCGAGGTCGGACTCACCGTCGGGGAGGGCGAGTTCGTCGCCCTGGTCGGCCACAACGGGTCGGGCAAGACCACCCTGCTGCGGCTGCTGGCCGGGCTGGAGGAGCCCACCTCGGGCCGGGTCGCCGTCACCGGCCGGCCGGCCACCGCGCTCGCCGTCCGGGCCGAGCGCGGCTACGCCCCCGCCGAACCGCCGCTCTACGACTACCTGACCGTCCGTGAGCAGCTGGTCCTGGCGGCCAGGCTGTACGGCGCCCCGGTGCGGGAGGCCCTCGCCGCGCTGGCCGGCACCGCCCTGGAGGACCGCCCGGACGCCCTCGTCCGGGAGCTCTCGCTCGGCATGCGCAAGCAGCTCGGCCTGCTCGTCGCCACCGTGCACCGGCCCCGGCTGCTCCTGCTCGACGAGCCGACCAACGGCCTCGACACCGGCGCGGCCGGCGCGCTCCGGGCCGCCGCCGCCGACTGGCGCGACCAGGGGCGCACCGTCCTGCTCTGCACCCACGACCTCGGCTGGGCCGACGAGTTGGTGAGCCGGCTGGTCGTCCTGGACCACGGCGCCGTCAGCCACGACCTCCGGCTCGACGGCGAGACGGCCACCGCCGCGCTGCACCGCCTCGACCCGACCGGCACCCTCCTCACCACCGCCGACTCCCCGACCCACCCGGCCAGCACGGAGCCCGCCACACCATGACCCCTCCCAGCGCCCCTCCCAGCGCCCGGACGGCCGGCCCGGCGGTCGAGGTCCGCGGACTGCGCCGCCGCTACGGCGCCCTCACCGCCCTCGACGGCGTCGACCTGACCGTCCCCGCCGGCTCGCTGACCGCGCTGATCGGGCCCAACGGCTCCGGCAAGACCACCACCATGCGCGTCCTGCTGGGCCTGGACCGCCCCGACGCGGGCACCGGCACCGTCCTCGGACACCCGCTGGACCGGCCGGAGCGCTACCTCCACACGGTCGGCGCGCTGATCGAACAACCCGCGCTCTACCGGCGGCTCGACGCCCGCACCAACCTGCGGGTGCTCGCCGAACTCGGCGGCATCCCCCGTGGCCGGGTCGACGAGGTGCTGGAGCAGGTAGGCCTCACCGCCCACGCCGGCCGACCGGTGGGCGGGTACTCGCTCGGCATGCGCCAACGGCTCGGCATCGCCGCGGCCCTGCTCCCCCAGCCCCGGCTGCTCGTCCTGGACGAGCCGATGAACGGGCTCGACCCGATCGGCATCCTCCAACTCCGGGAGCTGCTGCGGTCCCTGGCGGACGCCGGCGCCACCGTGCTGGTCTCCAGCCACCAGCTCAACGAACTGGACGCGATCTGCGACCGCTTCGTCCTGATGCACCGGGGCCGGGTGCTGTTCCAGGGCGGCAGGGCGGAGCTGACCGCCTCCCGGACGGCCGTCGTCGAACTGGCCCCGGAGTCCGCCGCCGACGGCGCGACCCTCCACGACGTGCTGAGCGGGGCCGGGTACCCCAACCGCCACGAGGACGGGCTGCTGCTGGTCGAGGCCCCCGCCGACGCGGCCGCCGAACTGAACCGGATCGCGGCGGCGGGCGGCGTGACCCTCGCCCACCTGGCCGTCCGACGGACCTCCGTGGAGCAGGCCTTCCTCGCCCTGGTCACCGGCACCGGGCCCGCACCGACCGCCCCGACCGCCCCGACCAGCCCGACCGAGAGGACGGCCGTCCCGTGCTGACCCGCGTGCACCAGGCGTTCCGCAGCGAGCTGGTCAAACTGCTCCGGCCGCGGCTGCTCCGGCCGCTCCTCGGCTCCGTCGCGGCGGCCACCGCCGCGGTCGCCGCCGGCACCGCCGCCCTCCGGGACGACCCCGGCCCGGTGGACCTGCTCGGCGCCGCCCGTACCGCCACACCCCTGATCGGCCTGGTCATGATGTGCGTGGCCGCCAACGCCTTCTGCCAGGAGTACCGCGAGGGCACCTGGCGGAACCTGCTGGTCCGCCAGCCGGCCCGCGGCGCACTCGCCACCGGCAAGCTCGCCGGGCTGGCCCTCCTGTCCCTGCTGGTCGCCGCCACCGTCTGGGCCACCTGCGCGGCGGCCACCACCCTGACCGCCGCACGCCACGGCTCCCCACCCCACTGGGACGGGGCCTCGTCCACCACCCTGCGCCTGCTCGCGGCAATGCCCGCCTACACGGTCCTGGGCTCCGCCGCCGGCCTGCTCCTGCGATCGACCGCGGCAGCCCTGGGAACAGTCCTGGGGTGGACCCTGGTCGCCGAGTCCGCCCTCACCGCCCTCGCCGCCACCAAGGGCTGGGACATCTCCCCCTGGCTCCCCGCCTCCGCCGTCACCCGCCTCTCCGCCGCCCCCTCCCCCACCCTCCCCATCCTCACCACCACCGCCTGGTGCACCCTCCTCTTCACCACCGCCACCCACCACTTCACCCGCACCCCCCGCCTCTGACCCACCCGAGCCCCCGCCCCGGCGCCGCAGACAGAAACACAAGCAGTTCACCAAGGTCGCCGACACGATCGCCAACCCGAACCCGCCCAACGACGACTCGCTGGTCGTCCCCTACAGCCCCCGCCGGAATCCGCCCACCAAACCGACCACACCTTGCACGCCCTCGACACCCCCACCTGACAAAGTCCGCCCTCGCCGAGACCACCACCAACTCGCCGCCATCGAGACCGCCGACGACCGAAACGACCAACAGCCCGAACAGCGCCAGCGCCGCAGCCGCGACACTTCGCCCAACCCGTTCACGAAACCCGCCGCCCGCGCAGCCTTCGACGCCATCGCCTGGATCCTCGACAGCACCGTCCTCGGCCACCCCGTCTGCCGCGCCCAGAGCCCGCACTTCCACCGGCAACTGCCCACTTACCAGCCGCCCCGACCAGAAGGACCGCCCACACCCTGGCCGATGCGGTCCGGCGACCACCAGCCGACACCACAACAGAAAGAGCCGGCACTCGGTTTCCCAAGTACCGGCTCTCACAACCGACATCACTGTCGGGACGACAGGATTTGAACCTGCGACCCCTTGACCCCCAGTTTAGTAGGGATATCCTATTACCCCTCAAAATGCGCCCACCCGCACGTCGTGCGTGTGCAGACGAGCGCGTTTCGCGCACCTCGCGCGGCAGCGCGCATGACGTGTGGTCCCCAGCTGGTCCCCAGGTCAGGGGCTTGACGGAGGGTCCGGGTGGCGTTCATGTCTCCAGGGTAACGCCACTCCGGCCGTCAATCCAGTGACTCCGACAGGTCGACCCAAGAGCCACCGGGCAGAAGCCAAGGAGTGTCGGCAGAAATCAATCCAGCCCAGGCCGAACGCCAGCCAGAAAATGGCCACCAAAAATCCCACTCCCGCCAATTCCGTGTGGCCTCGCAGGAATTCCCGGTGCCCGCCACCGCTCACTCCGAAGACCGGTCCGAGGCTCGGCGCCACGCACCGCACGCGCAACGGGTTGTACGAGCCCAACAACCCACGGCCGACCGGCAGACCGCCTCCTCTCGGGCCGTGGCCACTCCTCGCGACAGCGACCAGGTGCGGGCCGATGCTGCGCGATCAAGCTGCCCTACCCACCATCCGCACAGCGTGATCACCCTCGCGGCGTGTCGCCGGCGCGTGTCCCGGCCAGTCGATCTTGTCCGTGCTCCACGCCCCGCCCCGCACGCTCTGCCGCCACACCCACCACTCCCGCAACTCTGGACACGCCATCACCACCAGGTTCGAGGAGGAGTCCCATGGCGCAGCGTCCCAAGCGGGGCAGGGTGTATCGGCGGTGCGGGTGCAAGGACGGCACCAGCGGGAAGCAGTTGGGTTCGTGGTGTCCGCGGCTGGCCACCGACACCACACACGGGCGGTGGACGTACGCGGTGGACCTGGCGCCGGAGGACGGCAAACGCCGCACCCGGCGGCGAGGCGGGTTCGCGAGCCGGGCGGAGGCGGCCCGGGAGATGGCGCGGGTGCTGGATGCCGAGTACCGGGGCGTGTACGAGGACCGGACGCTGCGCGTTGGGCTGTTCCTGTACGAGTGGCTGGAGTCGAAGCGGCCGGCGCTGGCCCCGAACACCTTGGCGGGCTACCGGGCGTGCATCGAGCGTGACCTGGTCCCGGCGTTCGGCGGCATGCTGCTGCTCGATCTGCGGCCTAAGCACATCGACGCCTGGGTGAGCGCGCAGCTCACTGCCGGCCGCGGGCGCACCACCGTTCACCACGCGGTGGCCATGCTGCGAGGCGCCCTGAACCACGCGGTGCGCACCTGGCGGCTGCGCTACAACCCGGCCAAGCACTCCGTGCCGCCCAAGCCCCGCGCCGCCGAGCGCGTCTGCTGGACCCCCGACCAGGCGGCAACGTTCCTGCGGCACAATGCCGAGCACTATGCCGACCGGCTCACCGACCTGTTCGAGGTCATGCTCGGCACCGGCATGCGCCGCGGCGAGGTCCTCGCCCTGCACTGGTCCGACGTGCACCTCATGGACCGCAAGCTCTACGTCCGCTGGACCCTGACCGCCGTGAACAACGGGAAGATCCACCTCAGCGAGCCCAAGACCGAGGCCAGCCGCGCCTGGGTGAGCCTCTCCCCCAGAGTCATGGCCGCTCTCCAGCGCCAGGCCGCTCTCCAGATGGCCGCCCACCCGGAGAACAGACTGGAGGGCCTGGTCTTCACCCGCCCGGACGGCGAGCCCCTGCGCCCGCAGTGGGTCCTCGACCAGCTCCGCAAACGCACCGCCGAACTCGACCTGCCGAAGATCGGCCTGCACGACCTGCGCCACACCGCCGCCAGCATCATGATCGCCGCCGGCATCCCCCTCGCCGTCGTCTCCAAGACCCTGCGCCACTCCAACCTCGCCATCACCGTCGACCTCTACGGCCACCTCCTCAAAGACTCCGCCGACGACGCCGTCCTCGCCCTGGCAAAAGCCCTCGACCGCGCTGAGCTGGGTAACACCCATCTCGACAGGATCGGGCTGACGGGCTCTGACTCGCTAGCGGCGTAGCCGAGCTGGTGCCCACCAGATATTGAGCACGTCCGGCAGACCAGTCCGCTGCCACACCAATGCAGAATGTGGCGGCCTGCTGGCCATCGGTCAGCGGAGCCGCAGTGAGGTTCCCTCCACATGGGCTTGCGACCCTCGGCCGCCCCGACGGACGACCGCCACGCCTCCAGCTCGAACATGTCCCACTCGGCGTCCGGGTTGCGATCCTCGGCCGCCCCCGGGGGGGGTGACCGCCACTCGGTCCGGTGCCGTCCTGGTAGTGCAGGGCGATCTCGTTGCGATCCTCGGCCGCCCCGAAGGGCGACCGCCACCAGCTCCGGCCCGAGCTCCACGGAGGCGTGCGCGGGGTTGCGATCCTCGGCCGCCCCGAAGGACTACCGCCACCAGCCATCCGCAGAGGCGGCCAGAACGTATCGGAAAGGTTGCGATCCTCGGTCGCCCCAAAGGGCGACCCGCCACAGGCGAGCTGCACCTCGAGCCACATATCGATCGACTCATTGCGATCCTCGGCCGCCCCAGAGGGAGACCGCCACGACGTGCGAGCCACCCGGCTTCGCTGTCGGTATCAACGTTGCGATCCTCGGCCGCCCCAGAAGGCGACCGCCACATGCAGACCATGACGGGCCAGTTCGACCTTTTCAAGTTGCGATCCTCGGCCGCCCCGGAGGGCGACCGCCACGGTGGCGGGGTGGTGCAGGGACCAGCCCCAGTCGTCGTTGCGATCCTCGGCTGCCCCGAGGGGCGACCGCCACCGCAAGAGTGCATGCTCCGGCCAGCCGTTGCGGAGGTTGGGATCCTCGGCCGTCCCGAAGGCGACCGCCACCGCTCGGCCGCATGAACCACAACGCCAACGTATTCGACTTGCGATCCTCGGCCGCCCAAAGGTCGACCGCCAGCAGAGCCTGACCCAGCTCTTCGGCTTTGGTGCCGTTGCGATTCCCGGCCACCCAGAGGTGGCCGCCAGAGAATTGTGCCCTGTGTGACCTCGAAGGAACTCGTCCGAAGCACATCGGTGAAGTAGCCAGTCAGTCCACCAGCGCGGTGAGGCTGACTCCTTCCGGGACGTCCGTGTCGACAGTGACCTTGTAGTCAGAGTACGAGCGTGCTGCGGTGTGGCCGAGTGGGGTGATGTGCACGCGGTCGAGGAGCTTGTGGGCGGGGGTTTGGCCGTAGGCGTCGGAGTGGCTGAAGACCCAGAGTCCTCGCAGGGCCATGGAGGCGCGGGCGGCGGCCCGGTCGTGTTCGAGCATCATCTCGAAGGCTTGCCAGAGGGCTTGGAGGTCGTCGCTGGTGACGCCGGTCTTGGCGGCGAGTGGTGCCGAGAAGTGGCCTGCGCCCCTGTAGAGGCCGTAGGGGACGATGTTCTTGGTGCCCATCTCGGTCTGCTTGGTGGCCAGGTCCTCGACTCGGGTCGGGGTGACGCGGGTGATGGGGACTTCGATTGTGGTGACGGGGTCGATGGACCTGCTGAAGGTGAGCTGCAGGGGGCCCTGGACGCGGCCAGCGGTTCGGTCGCGGTTCTTGCCGGTGGTCATGACCGCGCCCATCATGCGGACGTCGTAGAAGGTCTGGCACATCCAGTTGCGGGCTTCGGACTCGTTGGCCGCGTTGCCGGTGTCGTAGGCGCGCTCGTGTTGGGCGTTGAGGGCGACGCCCGCTTCCACGTAGATGTCGTAGCCGGGGCGGCCGGAGTTCAGGAGGGCGACGGTGTTGCGGATCTTTCGCTTGAGGGCGACGTCGGTGACGTAGCCCTGCATGGTGATGGGGTCGGTGCGGGGGGCGCCGCCGTTGTCGGGGTCGCCGTTGGGGTTGCCGCCGGCGATGTCGAAGAGGAACACGAAGTCGTGCTTGCGCGTGGGGTCGAGGTGGGCGGGGACAGTCATGGTGGGTTCTCGCTTCCTGGTGGGTGGGGGTGGTCAGGCGGTTTCGGCGTTGGCCGGGGCGGTTTCGATGAGGTCCGAGACGTCGAAGAGCGCACCGGCCTCAGCGGGCTGGGACTCCCCCGTTCCGGCGGCCTGCTCCTTGGCGGCCTTGTGGGCGAGTGCGGCGGTGATGTCGGCGGCGCGCTGGTGCTCGTAGCCGAGGACGAAGCGGCCCTGCTCGGGGACGGTGAGCAGCAGGGGGACGTCGTCGAGGTGGTGGTAGATGTCGCGCATGCGGGCTTCGAGGGCGTTGGCGGTGGGTGTGTTGCGGCGGCGGATGATGCGGAGGTGGTTTTCGGCGCCGGCACGGAGGTTGGCGAGGACAGTGGCGGGGCTGCTCATGGCGGTGCCGAAGTATTTGTCGGTGATGGTGGCGTTGACGGTGCGTCCGGTGTCTTTGGCGGCGCGGCGTTGGACGGCGGCGAGGGTGGCGAAGAGGCGGCCGCACATGTAGGCGGGGTCGTTGGCGTCGGGGTTGAGGCCGGGCATGCCGTGCTCCTGGGTGTGGTGGCGGGTGAGGGCGAGGCGGAGGAGGGCGGTGCGGGGGCCGTCGATGCGGCGGTCGGCGCGGATGCGTGCGAGGAGTCGGGGGAGCATCCAGGCGGGGGGTGGTGTGCCGTGGAGGGCGCTGTGGAGGAGGGCTTCGTCGAGTCCTTCGGGGATGGTCTTGGGGTGGTACTTCTTCTCGCTTTTGACCCATCGGGCGCAGGCGAGGGCGAGTCGCCAGAGCGGGTACACCTGGTAGCGCGGGTCGGTGTCCGGGTCTGGAGGGTCCTGGGTGGTGTGGGGTGACCAGGGGTCGAGGTACTGGTGGTCGCGGAACCAGCGGCCGAGGCAGTCCTCGATGACCGGCAGGGGGACGTCGATCCAGTCGCGTACGACGACGCGTGAGGAGTTCGCGCCGAGGGTGACGGAGTAGAACTTGTTGACGTCAGCGGAGTATTCGGTGGTCCCGCTGCCCGGTTTGAAGATCTTCCCGATGAGGTTGGCGACGTCCTCGGGCTGCGGGTCGTCCAGGTTGCCGAGGCCGTTGCGCTTGACGGGTTCGCGGGTCCACCAGACCGTCACCGCCGTGTCGGCGCGCCTGCGGTGTTTCGGGTCGGCGAGGAGCTCTCCGAGGGAGGTGGTGGCCGCTGTCCCGCACGTCTCGCACAGCGGGGTAGCGGCGAGTCCGGCGCTGACGCCGGCGCGGCCCTGTGCGGCGGTGTTGACGCTGACGATCTGGGTGCTCTTGGCCTGCTTGGCGGGGATGGCACCCATGGCGATCGAGACCGGCACGGTGGCGAGCAGCGGACGTTGGTGTCCGCAGACGAGGCACAGGCCCGTGTTGCCTGCTCCTTTGGTGTCGCTGACCTTGTCCGTCCAGAACTGGCGTGCGCTCGGGTGCTGGTGGGCCCACTGTCCGTCGACGCTGATGGCGACCAGGTCGCCGGCGGCCATGTCGGCCGGGACGTCCAGGGTGGTGACGAGGAAGCGGACGACGGCCTCGGCGGTGGGGTCGCCGGGGTTGGCGGCTGCCCACTGCCGGGCGAGGTCGGCGAAGGCCGTGCGGCACTTCGCGGCCCGGGCGGCGTCCTTATCCTTGACCTCTCCGGTTTTAGGGTCGGCCTTCGGTACGCCGAAGACGTACTGGGCGTTGTCAGCGAGCAGGCACGGCGCGATGGCGACCGTGCGGGTGGAGGTCGGCACGTCCAGGCGCAGCGCGGGCTGGCCCTTGGGGACGCGCAGGTCCTGGACCTGCGCGTGGTCGCCGTCGATGAGCACGGCCCATTTGAT
The DNA here is from genome assembly GCF_042883725.1 of Kitasatospora sp. NPDC058184. Taxonomy (NCBI): domain Bacteria; kingdom Bacillati; phylum Actinomycetota; class Actinomycetes; order Kitasatosporales; family Streptomycetaceae; genus Kitasatospora; species Kitasatospora sp. NPDC058184. The sequence goes on along the minus strand of NZ_JBHVVE010000012.1, from coordinate 9,170 downwards.
CGTCGCTGGTTTCGTGTAGGACTGTTCCTGGTCGGCGACGCGTTCGGTGAGGCGTTTCAGCAGCATGTCAGGCTCCGGTTCGCCAGGAGCCGGCGGGCATGTGGACTTCGTCGTCGCCCAGGGGGTGTCGCGGGACGTGGAGCACGCCGTTGTCCAGGCTGGCGCGGAACCAGTGGTAGGTCTCCTGTCCGTGGTCGCCGTACCTGATCGAGTGCAGCATCACGCCGAGTTCCTCGGTGCGCTCGATTGGGGTGGCGTTCGAGCCTTCGGGGCTGCCGGGCCATGATCCGCGTGAGCCGAAGCCGGCGGAGAACTCGCGGCATCCGAGGAAGGGCTGGGAGAAGCATCCGCCGCGTTCGGTGCGGCGGCGCAGCTGCTCGCGGAATTTGGCGGCCGGTGCTTTGGCACGTTTGGTCGGGATGATCTGGGTGTTCACGCGGTAGGCGACGTCGCGCAGCGCGACGGTGTTGCGCTGGTCGCGGTCGTTCTCGACGTCGTAGCGCTCCCTGTGGTCCGTGCGCAGGGCTTTGATGCGGGGTGCGGTGATGACGGACTTGACCTCGTTGCGTCGGATGCTGATCCATTCGATCGGGGTGAGGACCTCGATCGACTGGATGACGTAGTTCATCTCCGGTTTCCAGAAGATGGCGCTGAGTGCTCCGACGGCCGCGGACGGCGTCATGACGGGGTAGCTGACCCGTTCGACTTTCAGTTCGGGTCGAGTGAAGCAGGCCAGTGGTCCCCACAGCTCGACGGTCACCGGCGGCTCCGGCCAGCGCGTCTGGGCATGGCTCGGCAAGGCAATCACCCTCTCCAGGGCAATGTGACGATGTGTCAGGCATGGACCGTAGCACCACTAGCACACCCGTGAAGCTGCTTCCTGGGATGGCTTGACAGCCTCAGCGGTGCCGTGTTTTGCGACGACCCTTGCCGTTGCCGAATGTGTATCAGGGGTCACTGACAATGACGCCCCCGCCGGCAAGCCGACGGGGGCGCGAGCGCGCGGACAGACACCAGCACGCCTGTGTTTCGATCCTCGCCACCCCCTCGTGGGAAGGCGGCGCCACCCTGGGGAGCCTACCCAACCCGCACCCTCCGGCCGGGCCCTCCCCGCCGGTCGGCCTCGCACTCAGGACGGGGAAGGGGCCCGAAGCGCCTGCGCATGTGACCAACAGCCTTCTCCTGATGGAAAATTGTCGCGCCGCCGCAAATCGACCGGCTACCGCTACCGGCTGGGCGGCTCGATCCCGCGCTGTGGATGGTAGGGGCCGACCCACTCGACGAGGTCGTCGACGATGAGCTTCGCGTGGCCGGCTTCCAGCGCCGCGTCCGCCTCGGCCCTGGGGATGCCGGCGATGTGGGGCTGCAGGACGCGCTGGGCCTCGGGCCCGCAGGGCTGACCCGTGCGAAGCATGTCGATGGCGGCACGGGCCGCAGCCTGTTCCTCAGGCTTCAGGTCGGGCCGGACATGGACGACGCTCGCCGTGCTCTCGCCGATCATGACGAACTTCTCCGCCACCTCAGGGAAGTCGAGTTCCCGACGCAGCGCCTCGATCGGGTCCCCGAGGTTGGCGAGGCCCTGGAGCCGGTAGCGGGTCCTGGAGTAGCGGGCGAGTGCAGTGAGGTCGTCCGGGTCTGCCCTGTCGGGGCCGTCGCCGAAGCGGTTGCCTGCGATGCCGAGAGAGAGCATGTACGACCGGTCCGGGATCCTGCCGCTGTCGCGGGCTTTGAAGACGACGACCGTTCCGCGGTGCAGGTGCCCCTCGCGGTTGCAGCGGCCGGCCGCCTGCTGGAGGTTCTCCGGCGGTGCCCAGGCACGGAAGACGATCGGGAAGTCGAGGTCGACACCGGCCTCGATCAGCGACGTGGACACAACCCTGACACACTGCCTGGCTGCCAGGAGCGTACGGATCTCCTCGATCGTCTCCCGGCGGTGCCCCGAGGTCATGCGGGTGGACAGGTGCAGGGCGCCCGCGGGCAGCTGCTCGTGGACGGCGTTGGCGTCGCGCGTGGTCGAGACAACCATCAGCGTCTGCTCGTGCCGGGATGCCTCGCCGGCCATGGCGGCCAGCGTGGTGTCCTCGCGCCACTCGTAGCGGACGCGTTCGAGAGCCGAGAAGAGCGGCGCCGGGTCGGGGATGACGTGCCGGTGCCCGGTCCCGTCGATGCTGCTGAACTCGGGCTGGGTCGCGGACGACAGCAGCACCGTCGTGCCGAACCGCTCGGTCAGACCCCGCAGCGCCGACAGGATGGGCACCAACAGCCGGTCCGGCAACGCCTGGACCTCGTCCAGGACGATCACCGCACCAGCGAGCCGGTGGAGCTTGCGCATCCTCGACGGCGAACGGCTGAAGAGGGACTCGAACAGCTGCACCGTGGTCGTGATCACGAACGGCGCGTCCCAGTTCTCCGCCGCCAGCCGGGCCCATCCCGCACGCTCGAGATCGACAGAGGAGTGGTGTTCGAGAACGTCCCGCTCACCGAGCATCTTCCGGTAGACGGAGGCGTTCTGCTCGGTGATGCTGATGAACGGCACCGCGACGATGATCCGCCGCTGGCCGTTGCGCGCGGCATGGCGCAGCCCGAACGCGGCCGCGGCCAGGGTCTTTCCCCCACCGGTCGGCACGTGCAGCCGGTAGATCCCCGGCTCACCGTCCGCCGCGGCCACTGCCTGCTCGTAGATGCTCGTTCGGATCCCGTCGATCCGCGACGGCTGCCGGCCGGCGAGCATGGCCTTCCGGGCCTCCTCGAACCGCTCGCCGAGAGCGGCCATGTCCGCGTCCGGGCGCACATACGGAACCCGGCCCAGGTGGTGCGCGCGGGTGTCCAGGCGATCGGCGTCGATGACACAGCTGAACAGCATCCGGACCATCAGGTCGACATCAGCGAAGTCGCTGTCGCTGTCGGGGTCTGACAGCCACCGCGGCACCGCGATCCCCACAGACTCGATCTCGGGAACCTCCGCCGCGACCCGGCGAATCGCCTCCTCCACAACGCCGGGCCGCGCCCGCAGCTCCCTCAGCAGAGCACGCATCTCACCCCAAGACTGCAGACCCCCGTGATGGCCCTCCACCACTCCGGCAAGAGGCCCCGGCAAACACTGCGCCGCAAGATGGACCCCCGCCCTCTTGTGGTCGATCCCGACCGTCCCACCGGTGCCGGCAACCTCCACCAGCCGCTCCTGCCACACACACCCACCCTTCCCCACATCGTGGACCAACGCCAGATACTCAGCCGCGGCAGCCATACCGAACACCGCACCGAACCGCGCAGCCAGTGCAGCCGATCCACGAAGATGATCACCCAGCAGATGCCACCGGCCGGCACCATTGGGCGAATGGGCATAAAGAGGCTCGTCACGCATGACCCACAAGGCTACCCACCCGCCACGACACACGAGTTGCGACTGCGACCAGCCCCCGCATCAGGTCGCTACACAAGCTCAAACTCTCTAGAAGAGAAGTAGCCATCCCAGGTGCGGGCGACCACCACCGGTGATGCGCTCGCCCGCCCAGACAGCGGCCACCACGTCAGCCTTGCGGCAGAGGGATACCGTTGCGATCCTCGGCCGCCCAAGAGCGCGACCGCCACCTCGCTGCGGTACGTCGCCGCCAGGATGTTGAGGGTGTTGCGATCCTCGGCCGCCCCGAAGGACGACCGCCACCGGCCAGGTACCCCGCTGTCCTCCCAGACGGTAGCGGTGTTGCGATCCTCGGCCGCCCCGGAGAGCGACCGCCACGACCGGGCGTGCCTTGGTCGAAGAGCCGGCCCTTGTGGTTGCGATCCTCGGCCGCCCCGGAGGGCGACCGCCACGTGCGGGGCTCGCTGTCCAGGTGGTCCCCGGTCAGGTTGCGACCCTCGGCCACCCGAAGGGCGACCGCCACTCCCGCGGATCACCGTCACCAGGCTGCGGGACTACCAGTTGCGATCCTCGGCCGCCCCGAAGGGCGACCGCCACGCGACCCAATACCACGGCTGGCCGCTGCACTGGGCGTTGCGATCCTCGGCCGCCCCTGGGGCGCGGCCCCAGCGCGCCCCAGGCCATGGCCGTATGACCATCCTCGGCCACCCCGGAGGGTGACCGCCACGACCTGCCCTAGTGACGACACGTGCGAGCACGGCCGGTTGCGATCCTCGGTCGCCCCAGAAGGCGACCGCCACCCGGTAGCGGTGAGCAACAACGCCCGTCTGGTGTGGTTGCGATGCTCGGCCGCCCCGGAAGACGACCGCCACCGCCGTGTCGGCCGAGATCGACGAGGACCGGCACGCGTTGCGATCCCCGCACGCCCCGGAGGGCGAACGCCACTCGGGCAGATCGCCGAGCTCGGCGGACAGTGGCTGTTGCGATCCTCGCCCGCCCCGGAAAGCTGGATCTGACGGGCCGCAAGCTCGGCACATGGTTGCGATCCTCGCCAGCCCCGGAGGGCAAGCGCCACTCATCAGGAGGACGGGGGCGTGCGCTGGGGGAAGGTGTTGCGATCCTCGCCCGCCCCGAAGAGCGACCGCCACCTGCCGTGCCTCGGCCGGCCTTTGCACCGTCAACTCCGTTGCGGTCCTCGGCCGTCCCGAATAGCGACCGCCACTCGCCGTCCGGGCTGTCATGAGTACGTGTACTCATGAGTTGCGATCCTCGGCCACCCCGGAGGGCAACCGCCACTATCCGCCGAGGACGTCGTGCCAGGCGTCAGGGGTGTTACGATCCTCGGCCGCCCGAAGGGCGACCGCCACGCCTGCACCTGGTCCTCGGACTCGGCGCCGTTGACGTTGCGATCCTCGGCCGCCCCAGAGGGCGACCGCCACCAGCCACTGCCGCTACCGCGCCGCCTCGTCGAGGTTGCGATCCTCCGCCGCCCCGGGGGGCGACCGCCGCGGGCGCGGAGGCCAGCAGACTCTCGGCGTCGTCGAGTTGCGATCCTCGGCCGCCCCGAAGGGCGACCGCCACTGCAGCTGCGGGTCCTCGTCGCGGCTGAGGTGCTGGGCGTTGCGATCCTCGGCCGCCCCGAAAAGCGACCGCCACCAGGGGGACCGACACCAGGCCCGCGTTCCACTCCGGTGGTTGCGATCCTCGGCCGTCCCGAAGAGCGACCGCCACTCCTCGTGGGTGTTGCGCCGGGGCCCATAGCCCGGGTTGCGATCCTCGGCCGCCCTGAAGCGCGACCGCCACGGGCTCCCTCGCTGGACGTCTCGCCGCTGGTCAACCCGTTGCGATCCTCGGTCGCCCCGTAAGGCGACCGCCGCAGGCGCAGGACGTCGGCCACGATCGAGGCGCGGTCGTTGCGATCCTCGGCCGCCCCGAAAGGCGGCCGCCACGATTTCCTCGTCGTCCCACACGCCCAAAGCCTCATTGTTGCGATCCTCGGTCGCCCCGGAGGGCGAGCGCCATCTCGGCGAACGGCGCCGGTCCCAAAGCGGTCCCGCCGTTGCGATCCTCGCCCGCCCCGGAGGGCGAGCACCACGATGTACATCCCGGCGGCCGAGGCCCACCAGATCGGGTTGCGATCCTCGCCCGTCCCGAAGGGCGAGCGCCACCACGGTGTGGGCGCAGCGTTCGTGGGTGTCGTCGAAGTTGCGATCCTCGGTCACCCCGGAAGGCGACCGCCACACGGGGTCGAGCTGTGGTCACGCCGCGCGAATCGGTTGTTGCGTTCCTCGGCCGTCCCGAAGGGCGGCCGCCACGCGCCAACCCGACCGATGTCGAGGGCCAGCAGACGTTGCGCCCTCGGCCGTCCCGAAGGACGACCGCCCAGCCCGGCGATGGCCGGCTCGACCCGTCCGATCAGGAGTTGCGATCCTCGGCCGCTCCGAAGGGCGACCGACACCACGACGCCGAGCGCGCCGGCCTCGACACGCTGGTGTTGCGATCCTCGCTCGCCCCGGAGGACGAACGCCAGGGCGGCGGCGAACGCGGCCACGTGCTCGGGGACGGAGTTGTGATCCTCGCTCGCCCCGGAGGGCGAACGCCACTGTCTGCTGTCTGCGTGCCGATGCACTGGCACACGTCGCCGTCATTGCAATCCTCGGCCGCCCCGGAGGGCGACCGCCATAAGCGCCACCGCCTACCGAGCCCGCGAGGACTTCATGTTGCGATCCTCAGCCGCCCCGGAGGGCGACCGCCACCCGACCGAGCAGCGAGAACTTGGGTTCTGATTCAGGATTCTGAGGCGTTCCGAGGGCACAGATGCGTCGGGATCGGACATTTTGCTTCGGTGCGGTCCGCGTGTCGCGTGCACACTTCGAGCTCCGAACCATGACCACCACAGGCGGACAAGCGGCAGTAGGGCCCGGTCATGGGAAGTCTAATCGATATGGAGGAGTCAAGCAGCGAAGTAACGCCCCCGTGGGCACACAGCCGGAACCTATCAGGCCAGCGCCACACCCTGGAGGAGCGCCTGCCCCCATGGAATTCCCCACCGTCTTCATGATCAGCGTCATAGAATTCCCCACTCTCGCGGTCACTGTTCCCCAAGGGGACGGCGGAGCCGCGAGAACTGGTCGCGTTTGGAAGCTGGATGGTGAGGGCTCAGCGCTCGATCGCGCCCCCGTGAGCTTGCTCGACGATGTCCTCCCTGCGCCAGCGGGCCAACACCTGGGCAACCTGGCTGCGAGTCGCGGGGAGGTACTCGTGCCAGCGGGACTCGATGCCATGCGGGTAGCCGAGCAGGTTGTTCAGCACGTTGTTCACGGCGTCGTCCTCGGTGCCGACGATCGGCGGAGCTGGCCAGGACGCGGCGATTGCGGCGATCTCGTCACGGGTGAAGCCGATGAGCGTGTCGAACTCCCAGTCGGGGAAGAACGGCCCGCTCACTGCTGCGTCAAGGCACTCCTTGATGATCTGCCGATCTTGGTCGGTCATCCGCGCGATCGGGTTCATCCATAGATGATCGCAGTGATCGTCGCACCATGTCGACTCCCGCAGGCGTGTCTGGCCTGGCTTCGACCTTCGACGCGAGGGTGAGGAATTCGGTGACGTTCGGCCGGGGGAATTGCGTGACTGTTGACGGTCAGAGGCCGCCACGGCTTGAGCCGCTGATGCCGGCTGCCTCCACAGGAGCCTGCGGTGCGGGTTGCCGCGACAGGAAGTGATCTGCGGGCGGCGTGTTGCTCTTCAGCAGTTCCTGGACGTTGGCGAGGAGTTCGACGAGCAGCGAGGGCGGGCTGCCTTCCGCGCTGCTGGCGGCTTCCCGGTAGGTGGGGGCGTTCTTGCCGGGGAATCCCTCTCCGGAGTCGATCAGTTGTTTGATCCGCCTGGACCATGCGGGCCAGGCGCCCTTGAGGTACTCCTCCAGGTTGTCATCGAAGACGGTGTAGGTGGAGGTGGACACCGACTCCGGCCAGGGGACCCGCCTCTGTGCACCCAGGTATCCGAGCAGGTCCACGTTCATCCGGGCCGCGTCGTCGGCGGCCGCAGTGATCTTCTTCTTGGCTTGGAGGTAGTCGTCGCCGTCCCGTCCTTGGATCGAGGCCAGTTTCCGGTCCTCCATGCCGCAGTCGCCGTCGAAGACGACGTAGCAGGGCACTCCGAGGGCGGTGAGGATGGCGTGGCAGAGGATCAGGTTGTTCTTGCCGTTGACGTGGATCACGCTGACGCCCTGGGCGGCGAGGCCGAGGTTCATGTTCTGGGCGCAACCGGTGATCAGGCCGGCGTCGGTGTCGCCTTCGACAAGGACGGCGGCCAGAGCGAAGAACCCTTCGGCGAGGGTGTCGGTGCAGCGGAGGCCGGCGTGGCGGCGCACGCTGTCCGGCTTCACGTAGCCAGCGAGTGCCTCACAGAGGTCGTCCACGGTGACCTGGCTGGTCTGGGTCGTGGGGTGGTTGTCGACGAAGTCGCGGCGCAGCCTGCGTACTTGGTGGAACGCGCGGTGGTCGACGAAGACGGTGCTGTGGGTGGCGTACGTGACCTGCACGCGGCTTCCCTCGGCGGTTGCGAGGTCACGCAGGACGTCGGCGAATATCCGTGCCTGCGCGGGGTGTTGGAAGAGTTCGGGCTCCTCGATGGCCAGGCACAGGGTGCGCGTCTCCTGGCTGGGCCGTCGGGTCTCGGCGAGAAGTTTGAGGGCGGCGATGATCAGCGCACGCTGGAAACCGTGGCCCTGGCGGCTGACGGAGGTCTCGGCCGCGCCGTCCCAGATACTGACCGTGAAGCTGGTCTTGACCGGTTTGGGCGCGTGGATCACCGGCGCGAGCGCGATCCCGCGCCCTGTCGTGAACTGCGCGAGCTCTCGGGAGAGCGCACCCGAGATCCTGTCGAGGACCGGCTTGTACGCCTCGTTCTGGATCTTCAGCCGCTCCGCGTGGGCGGTTTTCTCAAGCTCGCTGAGGGCCTCGATCTCCTGGGTCCGGTTCACCGCGTAGTCGAGGATGCGGCCCAGCGCGGAAGCCTTCTGGTCGTCGGCTTCCTCCGCGGCGCGCAGGTCGGCGGAGACGAAGACGAAGTCGATCAGCTCGGCAAGTTTGCTCTGGCCCGCGAAGCCGAAGAAGTGAGTGCCGTTGCGCTCGGTGGGGACGAGCCGGTCGCGGTGCTCGCGCTCCCAGGTCAAGAGCGCCTCCAGGACGGCGGCCTCGGAGCCTGCGGACGGCAGTTCCAGGTCCGGCTGCTGCTCGCGCAGTTCGCCGTACGCCTTCCGTTTGGCCATCGCGGTCGGCACGGCCCTGACGGCTTCGAAGGGAGGGAAGGCGAGGGCCCGTCCGCTGATCTTGTCCTCGCCGTCCTCCCAGGTGCGCCACACGATCACCGTGTCGCTCCCGGGCGGGGCGTAGCTGCCGAGCACGCCACGGTCGTACTCGGTGAGGTCGTTGAACTCGACCTCGACGGTGATCCGGCGGCTGTCGGCCGCGGAGTGGAGGTCGTGCTCGTCCAGGGAGAGCGTCTTCTCGCCATTGAAGAACCAGTCGAGCGCCCGCAGGACGGTGGACTTCCCCGCGCCGGTCGGCCCGATGAAGCACGTCGTCGCATCGAACTCGATGTCCACCTCCCGCAGGCTGCGGAAGTTCTGGATGCGTGCTCGCTTGATCTTCATCGGTACCTTGTGGCGTGCGAGGGCGGTGGGACGGTCGGCGATCTGCGACGTATGTGAATGCTAGTGCTGCCCCGCAGAAGTTCGTTGAGGGGTGTTGATCAGGCTGCCTTGAGTGGGGTGCCTTCGTAGGTCCAGCGGTAGGGCTTCGCGGTC
>NZ_JBHVVE010000011.1:60744-296416 GCF_042883725.1 Kitasatospora sp. NPDC058184 | reverse complement strand
CCACTGGACCACCCTCACCAACGCCAAAAACACCTACGACCCCACCCACACCCTCACCCCCGGCCAAAACATCTTCCCCTAACACACAAAAAACACCCGGAATCCGCGTCCGGAGAAATAGGAAATCCCCCGTCGCACGCCCCCGTTCGCCGACCGAAAGGCCGAATTCCCCATGCACGCCATCCACCACACCGACCGGGCCATCCTGGACCACCCCACCCACGCCGTCTGGGAGGCCATCGTCGACGAACTCAACGGCAGGACCACCTGGTGGCACCCCCACAACACCCACCAGCCCGGTCCCACCGGCCCCCAGCAGGAGGGCGGCACCACCACGACCACCGTCCACACGGGTGGCGTCGGGAAGCCCGGTCCCAAGCTCCGGTTCACCTCCACGACCACCCACGCGACGCCCGACGCCCGCCTGACCCAGAGCCACACCGGTCACTTCCACGGCACGACGACGTACCAGCTCACGCCCCACAACGACGGCGCCCAGACCCTGCTCACCGTCACCTTCGCCACCACCCCGCACGGCCTCGCCAAGTTCCTCCACAAGCTGACCAACCTCACCGCCAAGCACACCACCGCCACCCAGCGGGCCCTGAGCAACCTCCGCCACCACCTCGACAACCAGAAGTAAGAACCGTCACCGGAAGAGGAAGAGGAGGCCCGCCGTGACCATCACCGAGATCCGCACGCTGCCCACCCGGCACGCCGTCACCACCACCGACCACACCGCGACCACCGACGACCACGCGCGGCTCGCCATCACCGTCCACCAGCCGGGCGAGCCCGACCCGAGCCGGCCGTTGGTGGTGCTCGTCCACGGCTGGGCCGCGTCCCGGACCGTGTGGCACGCCACCGCGAGCCAGTTGGCGGCGGCCGGGCACACGGTGGCCACGTACGACCAGCGCGGTCACGCCTCGTCGACGGTCGGGCGGGAGCCGATCGGCATCGAGCGGCTGGCGCGGGACCTGGACACCGTGGTCGGGACGCTCACCACGCCGGAGCGGCCGGTCGTGGTGGTGGGGCACTCCGGTGGCGGGTACGCGGCGCTGGCCTGGGCGGCGGGGCTGTCCGCGAAGGGGCTGTCCGCGACCGGGCCGTCCGCCGCGAAGGGCGGGGCAAGTGTCAAGCGGCTGGCGGGACTTGTGCTGGTGTCGACGGCTTCGCACGGGCAGAACACGCCGGCGAACGAGGTCAAGATGATGGGGTCGAAGCTGTTCAGCCGGGCCCTGGGGACGCCGTGGCTGGGCCGTCGGCTGCTCGGTGGGACGCACGGGCCGAGTGCCACCCTGGCGGCGCGGGAGGCCAACCGCCGGTTGTTCGCCGCCACGGTGCCGGCGGTCCGGGCCGCCTGTTTCGCGTCGACCCAGGAGATGGACCAGCGCGCGGGCCTGGCCGGGATCACCGCGCCGACGGCGGTCATCACCGGGACCGAGGACACGATCGTGAAGCCCAGCTTCAGCCAGGAGCTCGCCTCGGCGCTGCCGCAGGCCGAGTTGCACCGGATTCCCGGCACCGGCCACATGGTGCCGCTGGAGGCCCCGCAGCACGTCGCGCACCACGTCCACCTGCTGGTCACGGCCGGCCGCTGACGACCGTGACCACCACCGCCCCCGCCGGCGTCCTGGCCGCGCTGCTCCCGCCCCACGTCCACTGTGCCGAGTCCTTCGGTGACCCGTCCGAGGAGCGACTGCTGCCGTTGGAGGCGGCGTACATCCAGGACCGTTCGCCGCGCCGCCGACGGCAGTTCGCCACCGCCCGGGCACTCGCCCGCCAGGCGCTGGGCGCTCTCGGGCACCCGCCGGTGCCGCTGCTGCCGGGGCCCGGCGGGGCGCCCCGGTGGCCGGTGGGTGTCACGGGCAGCATCACCCACACGGACGGGTACACGGCCTGCGCGGTCGCCGGTACCGGGCGGCTCACCTCGCTCGGGATCGATGCCGAGCCCGCCCGGCCGCTTCCCCGGGGCGTGCTGCAGCTGGTCAGCAGCGCGTCCGAACGCGGCGGCCTGGCGGAGCTGCCCGAGGGCCAAGCCCCGTGGGACACCGTCCTGTTCAGCGCCAAGGAGGCCGCCTACAAGGCCGTCCATCCGCTGACCGGCACCTGGGCTCCGCTCGCGGCCATCGCCGTCACCGTGCACGCCGACGGCACCTTCACGGCCCGGCACCCGCACCTCCCGGCCGTCCGCACCGGTTCCTGGGGCGTGCACCGCGGCACGGTCGTCACCACGCTCGCCCTCCCGGCGTCCCGGGCGGCCGCCGCGTGAGACGCCCGCCGCCTGTGGAGCACGCCCGCCCCGCTCCTCGTTCGACGCCGGTACGGCTGGTGCCGAACGAGGGGCGGGGCTACGGGGTTTCGCCCTGATCGGTGTGGCGCGCGGCCGGTTCGCCTGCGGCGGGCGCGGCGGGGCTCTAGCGTGGCGTCGACGTTGTCGGCGGACGGAAGGCGCTGAAGTGGATTTCCCGAGCAGGAAGGCCCTGGACGGGTTGACGGAGGCCGAGCACGGCGCGCTGGCGGCGATGCACGGCACGGTCAGCGGCCTGCACGCGGAGTGGCGCTCGGCGCTCGCCGTGGAGATGCGGTTGAGGTACGCGGCCGACGCCGCCGAGGGCCGCCGCGACGACGGGGACGACGGGGTGGCGCCGCGGCTCGACTACGAGGTCGCGCGGGAACTGAACGGCGCGGCCTTCGAGTTCTCGCAGGCGGTGGAGGTGCTGCTGTGGCGTACGGCCAGCGCGTACGCGGTGCTCGGCATCACCATGCTGGACCGGCTGGTCGCCGGCAACCCGCCGCTGTCCGAGGGCGTGGTGGGGCAGCTGTGCGAGGAGCCGCTGCTCGGCGCGTTCGAAGCCGCGGTCACCATCCCGGTCGAGCAGTTGCTCGTGGCCCGCGACGGCGCCGAGCAGGCGCATGCCCGCAAGGGGCGGCGGAGGATGGCCGCACTCGTGGAGCAGGCGTACGGGTGCCTGGAGGACGAGGCGCTGCCGGCCGCCGCAGGACGGGTCGCCGCGGCTCGGAGCCGTCTGTCGGTGGCGGCTCCGGAGGGCTTCGACGCGCCATGGCTGGGCTACCTGGAGCCGCTGGTCGGACTCGCGCGGCAGGGGCCGTACGAGATCAGCGCGTTCCTGAGGCGCCGGGCCTGAGGCGCCAGGTCTGAGGCGACGGACCCGACCCGGCCCCCCCCGGCGGCGGCACGTGATGCGGCCTCCGGGGGGCCGGCTGCCGGGTGGACGGCCGGACCGGCGTGGTCGGGCAGCCGGTCAGGCCGCCGTGGTCGGGGCGCCGGGGCGGTCGTCCTGTCGCGCGACAGCCACCGACCACTGCGGGAACTGCTCCGCGGGTGTCGCGGAGGAGGCGGCGGAGTCGGGGCGCGGCGACGCGGCGGGGAGGAACACGACGCGGCAGCGCCGGCACAGCCAGGTCGCCCGCCACACCTGGTGGAGCTGCTGCCACTGCTCGTAGGTCCGCGGCCACTGGTCCGCCGCGTCGCTCCGCCGGCTCCGGTGGGCGAAGTGGACGGCGAGTCCGATGCCCAGCAGGACCGCGGCGAAGAGGAACGCCCCGTAGTGGTAGCCGAACTGGTACGCGGCGTCGTCGACGTCGGCGGCCTTGTCGCCGGAGCCCAGCGTGGTCAGTCCCAGCAGGCCCATGAGGCCGGCCAGGACGAAGAGGGCGACCGCGGCCCCGCTCGTGCCCCGGGGCTCGGACGGCATCGTCAGCAGCTCCCGCGTCGGCGGGTCGAGCGGCCGGTCGGAGTCCAGGAGGGCGAGGCGCACGGTGACGGTTTCGTCCGCCGCGGCGCAGGTCGGGCAGGTGGTGCTCATCGAGAGGTGGCTCCGGAAGTGGTGCATGGTGTACGTGGTGTACGGAGGAGCACGTCGTACAGCACAGGGAACTGACTGCTCGTGCGACCGGCCCCGGAGCCGGGAGGCCGCTCCCGGCGGGAGGCGGCCGCGGCGGGTCACGACGGGTCACGGCGCCAGGGCGCCTCCGGGGGCGAGGGCGAGGTCGGCGAAGCGCTCCGCGATGAGCCGGTGGGCCTCCGGGGAGGGGTGGAGGCCGTCGGGGAGCGGGTGGGCGTCGTGGTCGGGCTCGCCGTAGAGGGCCAGGCCGTCCAGGTGGTGGAGGTGGAGGTCGCCGTCGGCCCGGCGGTCGGCGACGATGCGGGCCAGTTCGGCGCGGATGACGGTGAGGGTGAGCCGGCCGGCGGCGACGTCGGCGGGGTCGCCGGTGGCTCGGAAGCGGAGGGTGCCGCTGCTGAAGTCGGGGGCGAGCGGGCCCGGCACGGTTTCGTGGAGCGGGCAGAGCAGCGGGGAGACGAGCAGCAGTGGCGTGCTCGGGTGGCCGTCCCGGACGGTGTCCAGGAAGCCGTGGACGGCCGGGGTGAAGGCGCGCAGCCGCATCAGGTCGGTGTTCACCAGGTTGATGCCGAGCTTGAGGCTGATCAGGTCCGCGGGGGTGTCGCGGATGGTGCGCGCGGTGAAGGGGTCGAGCAGGGCGCCGCCGCCGAAGCCGAGGTTGGTCAGGTCCAGGCCCGCGCGGTTGGCGACCAGGGCGGGCCAAGTGCCGGTGGGGTGGGCGGCGTTGGAGCCGTGGCTGATCGAACTGCCGTGGTGCAGCCAGCGCTTGCGGGTGCCGGTCGGGACCGGCTCGACCGGGGCGTCGGTGTCGAGGGCGATCAGTTCGGTGGTCTCGGTGTGCGGGAGCCAGATCTCGACGGTCTTGTCCCGCTCCGGCAGGCCGGTGAACCGGGCGCTGCCGGACGGTCCTTCGGTCAGTTCGAAGCGGCCGGTGGCGAGGTCGACGGTGCGCAGGTTGCCGCCGGGGACGCCGACTTGCGCGGTGAGCCGGCCGTCCACCAGGAGGTCGTAGACGCCGTCCGGGACGTTCGGGACGCCCGGGTAGGCGCGCTTGGTGGGGACGGCGTGCAGCGTGATCGTGGTGGCGCGGGTGCGGAAGGCCAGCCGGACGCCGGAGGGCTGGGACTCGGCCATCGCGAGCTGCTCGTCCGGGATCCGTCGGCGGGCGGCGGCGGGCAGGCGGTGCGGCAGCAGGCCGCGGCGGGTGTGTTCGACGTCGAGGTGGCCGTGGAGGAGGTCCTCGGTGACGGGGGTGGTGATCGTGGTCATGATGCTTCTTCGGTTCGTCGGTTCGTCGGGTCGCCTGGTCGTCAGACCGGGCTCATGGGCGGATGGCCGGACTGGTCGTACGGGAGGCCGGTCAGTCGGTCAGCCGGTCGTACGGACTCCGCCCGAGCGCAGCAGCGCGTCGAGGGAGTCGATGATCCAGTCCCAGGACTGCCGCGCGTCGACGGCGGTGTGGCTGAAGCCGCCGGCCGCCTCCAGGCTGATGTAGCCGTGGAAGACGCTGCCGAGCATCCGCACCGCGTGGGTCTGCTCCGGCTCGCCCAGGTCGTAGCCGCGCAGGAGCGCCCTGGACATCTGGGCGTGCCGGACGCCCGCGCTGGCGGCGGCCGTCTCGGCGTCCAGGCGCAGGCGGGTGGCGTCGTAGCGGCCGGGGTGGCGGGCCGCGTAGTCGCGGTAGGCGTCCGCGAAGGCGGCGAGCGCGTCGCGGCCCGCCCGGCCGGCGAGGGCGTCGGCGACGAGGTCGGCGAGTTCCTCCAGGGCGTACAGGGCGATCCGGGTCTTGAGGTCCTGGGAGCTCTTGAGGTGGGAGTAGAGGCTGGCCGTCCGGACGCCGAAGCGGCGGGCTACCGCGGCGACGGTCACCTGGTCGAAGCCGACCTCGTCGGCGAGTTCGGCGCCCGCGACGACCAGGCGTTCGACGGTCAGCCCTGCCCGTGCCATGTGCGTTCTCCCGTACGGTCGCGTCGGTGGCCTACGGACAGTATGGGATTGCCTAAATGGTTTAGGCAAATGGAAACGACCTGCTCAGCCCGCTCAGCCCGCTCAGCCCGCTCAGCCCGCTCAGCCCGCTCAGCCCGCCAGGATCACCGTCTCCGCCGGCCCCGAGAAGCCCGCCGCCTGCGGCTGGCTGCCCGTGGCGGCCAGCCGGCGGTGCTCCTGCGGGCTGACGCCGCGCACCCGCTTGAAGGCCGCCGAGAGCGCAAAGGCGTTGCTGTAGCCGACCTTGCGGGCGGCGAAGGCGACGGTGCACTCGGGCTCGCGCAGCAGGTCGGCGGCGACCGCCAGGCGCCAGCCCGCCAGGTACGCCATCGGGGGCTCGCCGACCAGGGCGGTGAAGCGGCGGGCCAGGCCGGCCCGGGAGACCCCGACCCGCTGGGCCAGCTCGGCGACCGTCCACGCGGTGGCCGGATCGTCGTGCATCAGCCGCAGCACCGGGCCGACCACCTGGTCGTGCTGGGCGCGGTACCAGGCGGGGGCACCGGAGTCGGGGGCAGCCAGCCAGGAGCGCAGCACGGAGACCACCAGCAGGTCCAGGATGCGGTCCAGGACGAGCTCCTGGCCGGGCTCGTTGCGCCCTATCTCGGCGGCCAGCAGGTGCACCAGGGTGTCGTCCGCGCCGGTGCCGGCCGGGCGGACCAGCAGCGCGGGCAGGCAGCCCAGCAGTCGCTGGCCGATCTCGTGCTCGGCCTGGTAGGTACCGGACAGCACCACCGAGGAGGCCCGGTCGCCCTCCCGCCCCTGGCCCCAGGTCCGGACGCCGAGCGACATCACCTCGGAGACGTCCACCCCGCCCTTGGTGCACACCTGCCCCGGGCCGACGATCACGTCCACCGGGGTGTCCGGATCGTCCGCCACGGTGTACGGCTCCGGGCCGCGCACGATCGCCACGTCCCCGGGGTGCAGCAGCAGCGGGGTGCCGCGCTCGGGCAGGATCCAGGCGTCGCCGCGGACCATCGTCACGACCGAGAGCGGGGCCCGGTCCTCGATCCGCAGCGACCACGGCGGGGTGAGGATGGAGCGCAGCAGGAACGCGCCACGGGCCTTGGGGCCGTCGAGGAGTCCCGTCAGAGTGTCCATGCCGCCAAGTGTAGACGTCGGCACATCATTTGACGCTTCGTCATTTGAGAGACTCTTGAGTGATCGAGGTGGCCCGCACCGCCCCGATGCCGGATGATCTGCCCACGGGGTATGGACCGAGACACGGCGAACGCGATACGGCGGTACGGCAGTACAGCGGTACCGACAGCGAGAAGTGAGGGGCTCACGACGATGGAAACGGCACGCACACTCGTCCTGGTGGCGGCCACTGTCACCTGTGGACTGACCGCGGGACTGTTCTACGGATTCTCCTGCTCGGTCATGCCCGCGCTCGCGCGGGCCGAGGACCGGACCTTCATCGAGGTCATGCAGCGCATCAACAAGGCGATCCTGAACGGCTGGTTCGTCCTCGGCTTCGTCGGCGCCCTGCTCGCCACCGCGGCCGCGGTCGCCCTGCACCTGCCCTCGGACGGGCACGACGTCCTGCCCGCGACCATCGCCGCCCTCGTGCTGTACATCGCGATGATCGGGGTGACCCGCTCGGTCAACATCCCGCTGAACGACGAGCTCGAGGCCGCCGGGTCGCCCCAGCGGATCGCCGACCCGGCCGCGGTGCGCAGCCGCTTCGAGGCGCGCTGGGTGCGCTTCAACGTGCTGCGCACCCTGCTGTCGACCGGCGCGCTGGCCTGCCTCGCGTGGGCGCTGATCCTCAACGGGCAGAGCTGACCGGCCCCGACCCGCTCGACGGGCGGAGCCGACCGGGCCGAGCCCCTTCGACGGCCGGCCCGGACCCGCTCAGCAGCCGGGCCGAGCCCGTTCGACGGGCGGCCCCAGCGCGCCGCCCGTCCCCCGCCACCCTCTGCCGCCGGCCCGACTCAGCCGCAGAGGGTGGCGAAGCCGTACCCGCGCGCCTTGAGCGTGGAGATGATCGTCGGCAGCGCGGCCACCGTCTGACTGCGGTCGCCGCCGCCGTCGTGCATCAGGACCACCGAGCCGGGACGGACGTTGTCCAGCACCCGTGACCGGATCGCGGCCGTGCCGGGGCGGGACCAGTCCGCCGGGTCCACCGACCAGAGCACGACCTGCTTGCCGAGCGCCGCGGCCTTCGAGCGCACCGTGCTGTTCACCGCGCCGTACGGCGGGCGCAGGCAGCTCGGGGTGCGGCCGGTCCGCGCGCGGATCGCCCGGTCGGTGTCGGCCACCTGCGCGTCGAGCGCGGCGGCGGAGAGCTTGCGCAGGTCCGGGTGCGACCAGGAGTGGTTCTGCACGCTGTGGCCCTGCTTGGCGACCTGCGCGGTCACCGAGGGGTGGGCGGCGACGTTCTGCCCGATCTCGAAGAAGGTCGCGCGCACCCCGTACCGGGCGAGCGTCGCCAGGACCTTGGGCGTGTAGGCGGGGCTGGGGCCGTCGTCGAAGGTCAGGTAGACCACCTTGCCGCCGTTGGCGCCGGCCGCCTCCGCCCCGGTGGCGGGCAGGGCGACCGCCGCTCCCGCCGCCAGGGCGACGACGAGCGCGCCGATCGCGGTCCGGATCCTGCCGACTGCCGTTCGCCTGCCGGGTCGTACGGTCATGTCTGCCCCCTGCGGTCGGAACTCCCGTGCACCGGCCGCCAGTCTGCTCCCGAGGGGCCGTCCGCCGCGACCCTCCGTCGATCGCGAGCGAACGGAACCGGCCAGTGGGAGCACCGGGCGCCGTAAGCACCAGACACCGCCGGGCACGGCGGGTATCGGACATGCCGAGGCCCCCGGCGGGGTTCCGCCGGGGGCGCGGTGCGGGGGTTCGGCGTTCAGCGCCCCGCGCGGCCGTGCAGCACCAGGGAGCGGGTCAGCGCGAACAGTCCGCCGGCGCAGAGCGCGGTGCGGAGCATGTTGACCGGCACCCAGGTGTCCGCGAACTTGGCCCGTACGGCGGCCAGGTCGTGGATCTGCGCCGGGTCGCCGGCCGCCGCCAGCTCGTTGTTGAGCGGGATGTTGACGCCCATGGTGACGATCAGCGCCACCACGTACAGCGCCGTCGCGGCCGCCGCCCAGAGCGCGGCCTGGCGCCGACCGGCCTTGTGCTGGAGCCAGGCGGCGATGCCGGTGGCGAGGAACGCGCCGACGAAGACCAGGCCGAACAGCCCGTTCCCGTCGATCGCCTTGTTGATCTGCTGCATCGCCGCCACGTAGGTGTGGTCGTCGCCCGCCGCGAGGCCCGGCATCACCGAGACGTCGAAGGCGAAGAACAGGCCCGCCATCAGGCCCATCGCGACGGTGGCGCCCACCAGGAGCGGCCCGGCGGCCTTGCTCCGGGTGGCGGGTACGGCCGGGGCCGTACCGCCCGGCGCGAGGCCGGTGAAGGACTGTGCGGCGGTGTAGGAAGCAGGGGTCGCGGTCTGATTCGAGCGCATCGGTTTTCCTTCGGTCTCCCCGGTCCCCGCCCGACGCGGGGACCCTCCCGGTGTCCGGGCCGCCGGCCTCCTCACCGCTCCCGGCCGGGGCCGGGTGTTCGGTCAGGCGGTCGGCGCCGCCCGGCACCGACGATCAAGTGGACTGCCGTACGGACGGCAGGTGTTGCCCTTCTGGCTGGTCACGCGTTCCACACGCCCGAGGCGGCGGCCTCGCGGGCGTAGTCGGCGAAGTCCCGCGGCTCACGGCCCAACGCCCGCCGCACCCCGTCGCCCAGCGACGCGTTGCGGCCGTCCAGGATCACCGAGAACAGCTCCGCGAAGTCCGCCGGCAGCCCCGCCGCCTCCAGCACCCCCCGGTACGACTCCTCCGACACCGCCTCGAACCGCACCTCACGCCCCGTCGCCGCCGACAGCTCCACCGCCACGTCCGAGAACGACAACAGCCGCGGCCCCGTCAGCTCGTACACCTCCCCCGCGTGCCCCGCCTCCGTCAACGCCGCCACCGCCACGTCCGCGATGTCCTCCGCGTCCACGAACGGCTCCACCGCACCACCCACCGGCAGCGCCAACTCCCCCGCCAGCACCGGCTCCAGGAAGAACGACTCGGAGAAGTTCTGGTTGAACCACGCGCACCGCACCACCGTCCACGCGGCCCCCGACTCCATCACCGCCTTCTCCCCCGCCTCCGCGGCCTCCTCACCACGCCCCGACAGCAGCACCAGCCGCCCCACCCCGCGCTCCGCCGCCAACCGCGAGAACGCCCCCACCGCCTCCACCGCACCCGGGAACGCCAGATCCGGGTAGTACGTCAGATACGCCGCACTCACACCCTCCAACGCCCCCTCCCACGTCCCCTCGTCGTGCCAGTCGAACGGCACCGCACCCGAACGCGACCCCACCCGCACCCCGTACCCCAGGGCCGTCAGCCGGTCCGCCACCCGGCGACCCGTCTTCCCCGTCCCACCGACCACCAGCACGACACCGGACTCGACCGCGAGATCCACCACACCAGCCATCACAATCACCCTCACTCGGAGTAGGAGCCTGTTCGGATCGGCGGACCCGCCGGTGTTCGTGAACCCTGCGCGTCCGTCCTTGTGCTCACCAGTCAAGGCCACTCCGGGCCGGCGAACCATAGCCTCCGCACTCAGTTCCATGCGCGAGCGTCTACACCCCCGCCGCGCCCCCTCCGCCCTCCACCAGAACACACCCAAGCCGTCACGAACCACCCGTCTCGACCTGGCCTCCAGCGGCCCTTGAGCACCCGGCCGGACGCTCCGCCGGAGTGGGCCCGGGTGGTGGCCGTCGGTCGGGCGGCCGGTGCCGGGCGGGGGTGCTGCCCGGGGGCGGCTCAGCGGAAGGCGGCGATGTTCTCGGAGACCCAGCGGCGGAAGGGCCTGGCGGGGGATCCGGTGACCGCTTCGACGGTGTCGCGCACCTCCAGCAGCTCGTCGTTGACGTCGCCGCCCGTCACGTCCAGCACCGCGTCCGCGGCCTCGGCCCCCAGGAGCGCGGACAGCTCCCGGTGGGCCTCCGCGCGGCCGGTCTCCGCGACGGGCACCTCCCGCCCCAGGGCCGCCGCGACGGCCTCCAACTGCTGCCGGGCCGTCACCCGCCGCGGGCCGGTCAGCGCGTAGGTCCGTCCCCGGTGGCCGGGCTCGGTCAGCGCCACGCGCGCCACCGCCGCGATGTCCGCGGGGTGGACGGTGGGCAGTCCGGTGTCCGCGTACGGCACGCGGACCGTCCGGCGCTCGCGGATCGCCGGCGCCCACCACAGGGCGTTCGAGGCGAACTGCGTCGGCCGGAGCACCGTCCACGCCATGCCGCTGTCCGTGAGCAGCCGCTCGACGGCGGCGTTCTCGCGGGCGGGGCCCAGGTGCGGATGCGTCTGAACGGTGATGGACGACACCAGCACCACGTGCTCGACACCCGCCCGGCGGGCGGCGGCGAGGATCTCGGCGTCGGAGCCGATCCGCGACACCAGGAACAGCGAGCGCACCCCGTCCAGGGCGGACGCCAGGGCGGCCGGGTCGGCGAAGTCGCCTTCGCGCACCTCCACTCCCTCGGGGAACCGGGCCCGGGCGGCGTCACGGGTGAGGCCTCGGAGGGGGCCCGCTCCGTGCGCCCGCAGGTCCTCCAGCAGGGCGCGTCCGATGTTCCCGGTGGCTCCGGTCACAAGAATCATCTGCCTTCTCCTGTCATCTGACGACTGATCGGAGGAAGGCTAGGAATTCAAGCCGACTTGAGGTCAAGCAGATCGCCGAGGAGGCACCCGACGCCAGCCGTGCGAGGTCCTGGGCCTGCTCGCCGAACGTGACCGCGCACGGCGCACCCGCCGTGTCGTCACGGCCCGGCCGCGGCAGGTCCGGTAGGGGGTGGTGGAGGCCGGTCGGGCATGATGCCTCGGTGTTCTACGAAGATCTGACCGAGTACACCTACAACGCCAAGGACTACTTCGACGAGCCGGAGCCCGGGTTTCGCGCCCTCTGGTACCGCCCCGCCTACACCCGGTTGAACGTCGGCTGGCTGGAGGCCGGCCGGCCCTATCCGACCGGGAAGGTGCCCGCCGAGTTCACGGCGAAGCTGAGGGCCGTCCAGCAGGTGCAGTGGATGAACGTCTGCCTCGGGCTGCACGAGTGCGACCTGTGCCCGCCGGGCGACGAGTGCCCGGAGGGCAACGGCGAGATCCGGATCCCGGGCGCGCCACCGATCGCCTATGCGGCACCGTTCCTGATCACCCACTACGTCACCGCGCACGACTACCGGCCGCCGACCGAGTTCATCGACGCCGTCATGGCGGTCGACCTCGATGTGTGGACGGCAGCGCAGTGGCCCGAGGTGCCCTTCCCGTGGGTGCCGGAGGAGGGGGTCGAGTGGCTGCTGGAGTAGCAGCGCCGCGGGCGGAGGGGGCCGGCGAACCGGACTCCTCCGCCCGCGGCGGGGGCTCAGCGGACCATGGCCGCCAGGACGCTGCGCCAGTCCTCGCCGGGTTCGGGGGCGAGGGGGCCGGCCAGGGTGTCCGCGCGGTAGTGCCAGGGGCGGCGGAGGTCCTCGTCGGCGTCGGGGGCGGCGGTGACGGGGCTGTCGGAGCCGAGCAGGCGGACCAGTTCGGCGGTGAAATCGGGCCAGGAGACGTGTCCGCTCACCGCGTTGACGACCCGGCCGGCGGCGGGGTGGTCGGGGGTGAGGCAGGCGGTGAGGGCGCGGGCCAGGGCGGCGGCGTGCACCCAGGACGCGCCGTACCACTCGGCGGCGGGCAGGCCGATCGGGCGTCCGGCCAGGGCGGCCTGGTAGAGGGCGCCGGTGGAGCCCCAGCGGAGCTGGTCGCGCAGGCGGTGGTGCGGGCCCCAGACGATCGGGGCGCGGACGGCGACGGCCTGGCCGCGGCCGGTGGCGGCGGCCTCGAAGAGGATGCGCTCGCTGTCCAGCTTGGCCTGCCCGTACGGGGTGACCGGTGCGCCGCCGGGGCCGCCTTCGGGGACCTCGGTGCCCGACGGGCGGCCGTACGCGTCGATGCTGCTGACGAAGACGAACGGGCCGCCCCGCCAGCCGTCGACCAGCGCGCGCATCGCGGCGAGGTCGGTGGCGTGGTCGGTGAAGGTGCAGGCGGAGTGGATGACGGCGTCGACGCCTGCGACGGCCCGGCGCAGGCTGTCGAGGTCGCCGAGGTCGCCCTCCGCCACCTCGGCGCCGTTCAGCGCGGGCAGGTGCGCGGACTCGGGCCGGACCAGCACCCGGACCGGCCGGCCCTGGGCCATCAGCTCCTGGAGCACGGCCGCGCCGACACCTCCGGTGGCTCCGGTGAGCAGGACGGTGCCGGTGCGGGCGCCGGTGGTCCGCGGGCGGGCGCCGGCCTGGGCGAGGGCGGCGCTGCGTTCGTCCGCGCGGGTGGCGAGCAGGGCGGCGAGGGCGCGCGGGGTGCGCTGCTCCAGGATGTCGAGGCCGGTGAGCGGCAGCCCGGTGCGGGTGCGCAGGCGTTCGGCGAGCTGGACGGCGACGAGGGAGTGGCCTCCGAGGGCGAAGAAGTCGCCGTCGGCGGGCGGGGTCGCGCTGAGCAGTTCGCCGAACGCCTGCCGGACGACGTCCAGCGGGCCGTCCTTCAGCGGGCCGCCATTCAGCGCGGCAGTGCCGGGCAGTGGGCCCGCGCCGGGCAGCCGGTCGCGGTCCGGGGTGCCGTCGGGGAGGCGGGGCAGCCGGTCCACCAGGGTGACCGCGCGCGGCAGTTCGGCGGCCGGCAGGCGCCCGCGCAGGGCGGCCCGCAGGGCGCTGCCGGTGGGCGCGACCGGCCCGCGCACCACCGCGTAGGCGAGCGGCGGGCCGTCGGGGTGCTCGACGACGGCCGCCTCGACCACCGCGGGATCGGCCGAAAGGGCGGCCACCACCGGGTGTTCGGCGGCGGCCAGCCGCTCGCCGGGCAGTGCCGACAGCGCCAGGTCCGGGTCGCCGGCCACGGCGGTGAGCAGCGCGGCGAAGGCGTCGGCGAGCCGGGCGGCGGTGGTCGCGTCCAGCACGTCCCGGTCGTGCTGGACCAGGACGCGCGGGCGCGGGCCGTCCTCCAGCAGCAGGGTGAGGCCGAACTTGGCCAGTCCCAGGTCGATTTCGACGTTCTCGGCGTCGAGGCCGGGCAGCACCAGCGGGTCGGCGATCCGGAGCAGGTCGCAGCTGACCGAGAGCAGCGGGGTGCCGTCCGCCCCGCGCGAGGCCGCGCCGAGCCGCTCGACCACGAGGTCGAACGGCACCTCGTGGTGCTGCTGGGCGTCGAGCAGGGCGGTGCGGACCAGACCGAGCAGGTCGGCGAACGACGGGTCTCCGGACGGATTCGTCCGCACGGCGAGCGTGTTGACGGCGAGGCCGACGGTCCGGCGGAACTCGGGCCGCGCGCGGTGGCCGCTGGCGCAGCCGAGGACGAGGTCGTCCTGCCCGGAGGCGGTGCGCAGCACGGCGAACGCGGCGGCCAGGACGACGGTGTACAGCGTGGCGCCGTGCCGCGCGCCGAGAACGCGCAGCTCCTCCACGACGGCGGGGTCCACCGGGGCGGCGTGCAGGGCGGCGCGGCGCTCGCGGGCGCCGGGCGGGACGGGCCGCAGCAGCGACAGCGGCCGGGCTCCGGACAGACCGGCCGCGAGGGTGTCGGCGGCGGCCGTCAACTCGGCCTCCCGGGCTCGCTCCTGGCGGGCGTAGTCGGCGTACGAGGGGGCCACCGACGGGAGTTGGGCCGGAACCCCCTCGCATCCGGCGCGGTACAGCGCGGCGATGTCCGACGCGATGAAGGGCAGCGAGCCGCCGTCCACCGCGATGTGATGGATCGTCAGCAGCAGCGTGTGGTCCTCGGGACCGTGCCGCAGCAGCAGGGCGCGCAGCACCGGGCCGGCGGCGAGGTCGAACGGGCGGGCGGCCTCGGCGAGGAGCTGCTCGGGGCCGGTGGCGTCCAGCACCGGCAGCGGCACCGGGGCGACCGGGTCGGTCTGCTGGTAGGGCTGGTCGCCCCGGCGCGGGTAGCGGGTGCGCAGGACGGCGTGCCGCTCGGTCAGGCCGGTGATCGCGGCGGCGAGGGCGGCCTGGTCGAGCGGACCGCGCAGCCGGGTGGCGATCGGCACGTTGTAGAGGGCGCCGCCCTGGCCGAGGTGGTCCATCAGCCACATCCGCTGCTGGGCGTGCGAGAGCGGGGCCGGCTCGGCGGGTACGGCCGGGCCGCCGGGCGCGACGGGTCGGGAGGGGGCGGTGGCGGTGCGGCGGTCGCGGGCGCGGCGCAGCAGGTCGGTCTGGTCGACGGTGCTCATCGGTCGGCTCCGGGGGTGTCGTCGGCGGCCCGCAGGGCGCGTTCCAGCAGGTCGGCCTGGGCGGCGACGGTCGGGTGGGCGAGGAAGTCGGCGAGCGACAGCTCGACCCCGAGGTCCTCGCGCAGGTCGTCCACCACCCACATGGCGAGCAGCGAGTGGCCGCCCTCGGCGAGGAAGTCGGCGGCCGGGTCGGTGATCGGGCGTTCCAGGGCCCGGCTCCACGCCTCGGCGACGACCTGCTGGATCGGGCCGAGGCCGGCGCCGGTGGCCGGGTGTGCCCCGGTCGGCCCGCCGCCGGCCGGGTGCGCGTCGGCCGTCTCGTTCACGGGCGGGTGCGCGTCGGCCGCCCCGCCGACGGCCGTCTCGTCCGTGGCCGGGTGCGCCCCGGCCCGCTCGTCGGCGGCCAGCGCCCGCCGGTCCACCTTCCCGCTGCCGGTCAGCGGCAGCGCGGCGAGCACGGTCCAGGCGGTGGGCACCAGGTGGGCGGGCAGCTGCTCGGCCAGCCGGGCGCGCAGCGCCTCGACGGCCGGGCGGGCGCCCTCGGCGAGCACCAGGCAGGCGGTGAGCGCGGCGTCGGGCTGCCCGGCCCGGCGGACCACGACCGCCGCCTCGGCGACCTCGGACAGCTGGAGCAGCGCGTGCTCGACCTCGCCGGGTTCGATCCGGTAGCCCCGCACCTTGACCTGGTCGTCGGTGCGCCCGTGGTACTCCAGGGAGCCGTCCGGCAGTTGGGCGACCCGGTCGCCACTGCGGTAGGCGCGTCCGATGCCCGGCAGTTCGCGGAAGCGCTCGGCGGTCAGCTCCGGCCGGTCGAGGTAGCCGAGGGCCAGCCGGTCGCCGGCGATCCACAGTTCGCCGACGGCGCCCGGCGCCACCGGCGCGAGGCCCTCGTCCAGGACGTAGGCGCGGGCGCCGCCGAAGGTCCGGCCGATCGGGACGGAGCCGGCGCAGTCGGCCGGGGTGACCCGGTGGACGGTGGTGAAGGTGGTGGCCTCGGTCGGCCCGTACCCGTTGACCAGTTCGAGCCAGGGGAAGGCCCGCAGCACGGCGCCCGCGTGCTCGGCGGAGATCGCCTCGCCGCCGACGACCAGGGTGCGCAGCACGCCGAAGATCCGGGAGCGCCGGGCGGCCAGGTGGTGGAAGAGCGCGGTGGTGAGGAAGACGGTGGTGACGCCGAAGCTCTCGACGTCGCGGACCAGGTCCTCGGCGCTGGGCCGCTCGCTCGGGGAGACGGCCACGGCGGCGCCGCGGGCGAGCGGGGCCCACAGTTCGAAGGTGGCGCCGTCGAAGGAGACGGTGGAGTGGAAGAGCACCCGGTCGCGCGGGCCGAGGACGACGGCGTCCTCGGCGGTGACCAGGTCGGCGACGGCGCGGTGCGGGACGAGGACGCCCTTTGGGCGGCCGGTGGAGCCGGAGGTGTAGTAGAGCAGGGCGGGCGCGGCCGGGTCGGCGGCGTCGGGCACCGTGCCGTCGGTGGCCTCGGTGCCGCGCTCGGTCAGCACCAGGGTGAGCTCCTCGGGGAGCCCGGCCTCGGCGAGCAGCCCCTTGTCGCCGAGGACGAGCCGGAGGTCCGCGTCGGCGGTGAGTTCGGCGATCCGCGGGCGCGGGTAGGCCGGGTCGATCGGGACGGCCAGGGCGCCGGCCCGCCAGACGGCGAGCTGGGCGACGACGTACCGGGTCGAGCGGGCGCACAGCAGGCCGACGGCGCTGCCGGGGCCGATCCCCCGGGCGGCCAGGACGGCGGCCAACCGGCCTGCGGCGTCGACGAGTTCGCGGTAGGTGAGGACGGTGGAGCCGTCGGTCACGGCGAGCGCGTCGGGGCGGCTCTCGGCCTGCCGGGCGACCAGGGCGGGCAGATCGGTCAGGGTGGGCAGGGCCGGCGGGTCGGTCACAGCAGACGGGGTCGCGGCGGGCGAGGACATGGTGGTCACGGTGGTTCCCTTCCGGGCGCCCCGGCCGGGTGGGCCGGGGCGCCCCGCTGAGGAGGTTCGGGCGGGGTCAGGCGGTCGCGGCCAGATCGGCCACCCGTTCCTCGACCAGCCGGGCGACGGCCCGCAGGTCGGGCTGGCGCAGCACCAGGGGGGCGCGCAGCCGGACGCCGTACTCGTTCTCCAGGGCCTCCAGCAGTCTCGCGGCGGCGAGCGAATTGCCGCCCGCGGCCAGGAAGTTGTCCTCGGGACCGAGGTCGGCACGGCCGATCAGCTCGCGGCAGAGCTTCAGCACGGTCCGCTCGACCGGGCCGTGCCCTTCCTCCACCGCGTCCGCCACGACCGCGTCCGGCACCGCCACGTCGGCCAGCAGGGCCTGGCGGTCCACCTTGCCGTTGGCGTCCAGCGGGAAGCGCTCCACCAGGTGGACGGCGGAGGGCACGGCCTGCTCGGGCAGCCAGGGCCGGACGGAGTCGAGCAGCGCCGCCGGGTCGGCGCCGTCCTCGGCGTGGACGAAGGCCAGCAGTCGGACCCCGCCGGTCGGCGCCTGTTCGGCGGCGACCACCGCCCGGCGCACCTGCGGGTCGCGCTCGAAGGCGGCCTCGACCTCGGCGGGTTCGATCCGCACGCCGCTGACCTTGACCTGGTCGTCGAGGCGGCCGTGGAACTCCAGTACGCCGTCCGGCCGCATCACCACCCGGTCGCCGGTGCGGTAGACCCGGTCGGTGCCGACCACGCCGGCGGGCGCGTCGACGAAGCGGCGGGCGGTCAGCTCGGGGTCGAGGTACCCGGCGGCCAGGCCGCGGCCGCCGATCCGCAGCTCGCCGGCCGTGCCGCGCGGTACCGGGCGGCCGTCCTCGTCGGTGACCAGGACGACGACGCCGTCGATCGGCAGGCCGATCGGCGGGGCGCCGGCGCCGTGGTCCCCGCCGGGGGCCATGGTGTGCATGGTGGTGGTGACGGTGGCCTCGGCGGGGCCGTAGGCGTTGTGGACGGTCGCGGTGACGTCGGGCCCGGGGGCGCGGCGCAGCCGGTCGCCGCCGATCACCAGGTGGCGCAGCGCCAGCCCGGCGGGCCAGGGCCGGCCGAGGACGGGCTCGGCCAGCGGGGTGGGCAGGATGGACACGGTGATGCCGGCCTCGCGCCACCAGTCGGTGAGCGCGCCGGTGTCCCAGCGGACCGCCTCGGGGGCGACGACCAGGGCCGCGCCGGAGGTGAGGCCGGCCCACAGCTCCTGCACGTGCGGGTCGAAGGCGACGCCGATCAGCAGGCTGTGCCGCTCCCCGGGGCCGAGGCCGGTCGCCCCGCGGTACCACTGCAGCAGCGCGCCGAGCGCGGGCTCGGTGACGGCGACGGCCTTCGGGGTGCCGGTGGAACCGGAGGTGAGCACCGCGTAGTGGGTGCCGACCGGGACGCGCACCTGCCCGCCGGAGGTCAGGGCGGCCACCACGCCGGCGGTGGGCAGGTCCAGCGGCAGCCGCTCGCCGCCGGGCGGCAGCAGGTCCGGCTCGCCGACCAGGCAGGCCGGGCGCAGCTGCTCGGCGACGGCGCGCAGCCGGCGCTCGCCGGGGCGCGGGCCGAGCGGCAGGTGGACGGCGCCCAGCTTGGCGGCGGCCAGGGTGACGGCGACCAGCGAGACCGAGTGGGCGAGGCAGACGCCGAGCAGGTCGCCGGGGCCGACCCTGCCGCGCAGCGCCTCGGCCACGGTGTCGGCGAGGCGGTCGAGTTCGGCGTAGCTGTAGACCTGCTCGCCGTCGATCAGGGCGGGGGCGTCGGGGGTGCGGTGCGCCCAGGCGGTGAACAGGTCGAGCACCGCGCCGTCCTGGTGCGGGCGGCCGTAGCCGATGCTCAGACTGCCCGTACCCGGGTTGCCCGCACTCAGGCTGTCCGTGCTCCGGAGTTCCGTGCCAAGGTGTTCCATCATCATCTCCACAGAAAGTGACGAGCCGTCAGTTCGATGCCTTGGAAGGCGCGTTCACTTGGCGTCCGCGGCGAGGGCGCGGGCCTGGTCGGCCAGCACGGCGTGGCGGAACAGGGTGCGCAGCGGCGGGCGGCTGCCGAGGTGGGGCTCCAGGTACGCGGCGAGCTGGGCGGCGAGCAGCGAGTGGCCGCCGACCTCGAAGAAGTGCGAGTCCGCGGTGAAGCGGTCGTGGCCGAGCACCTCGCGCCAGGCGGCGGCGATCAGTTGCTGTCCGGGGTCGGCGAACTCGCCCGGCGCGCCCTCCTGCGGCTCCGGGGCCTGCTCCACCAGGCGGGCGAGGGCGGCGCGGTCGGGCTTGCCGCCGGGCAGGGTCGGCATCGCGGCGACGGCCGTCCAGCTCGCCGGGACGAGTCCGCCGGGCAGCCGGCGGGCGAGCGCCTCGTGCAGGGCGGCCTGGTCGGGGCGGTCGGCGCCCTCCAGGAAGCCGACCAGGCGGGGGCCGGTCCGCGGGTCGGTGTGCAGCAGCACCGCGCAGGAGCGGCCGCCGAGTTCGGCGGAGGCGGCGGCCTCGATCTCCTCCAGCTCGATCCGGTGGCCGCGCAGCTTGACCTGGTTGTCGGCGCGGCCGAGGAAGCACAGCCGCCCGTCCAGGTCGCGGTAGCCGCGGTCGCCGGTGCGGTACACCCGGGCGCCGCCGAGCGCGGGGACGGTCGTGAAGCGGGCCGCGGTGGGCTCCGGCAGGCCGAGGTAGCCCTCGGCCAACAGGCCGCCGCTGACGACGAGTTCGCCGACACAGCCGGGGGCGAGCGGGCGCAGGGTGTCGTCCAGGACGTGGACGCTCACGCCGTCGAGTTCGGCGCCGAGCGGGATCTCGCCGTCCTCGGCGACGTCGGCGGCGGTGATCTCGTACACGGTGGAGGTGACGGTGGCCTCGGTGACGCCGTAGGCGTTCAGCACGGTGGTGGCCCCGGTCAGGCCGGTCAGCGCCCGGGCGGGCAGCCGCTCGCCGCCGAGCACCAGCAGCCGGGGCGCCCAGCGGCCGTCGTCCAGCGCCGCGCGCAGGTCCTCGCGGACGGCGAGCAGGTAGCTGGTCGGCAGGTTGGCGACGGTCACGCCGCGGGCGGCCAGCACGGCGACCAGCTCGGGCCCGGTGGGCACTTCGCGCTGCGGCACGACGAGGGCGGCGCCGGCCGCGAGGGCGGGCAGCACCTCCTCCAGGGCCACGTCGAAGGACGGCCGGGCGAACAGCAGCGCCCGGTCGGCGGAGGTGAGGTGGTAGCGGTCGACGATCGCGGCGACGTACCCGGCGAGGGCCTCGCGGCCGACCAGGACGGGCTTGGGGACGCCGGTGGAGCCGGAGGTGTGGATCACGTACGCGGCACCGTCCAGCACGGCGGCGGGCTCGGCCTTCGGGAATTCGGGGCCGTCCAGCAGCGCCGGGGTGACGCCCTCCTCCGGCAGTGCCGACGCGCTCTGCCGGGTGGTGAGGACGAGCGCCGGGCTCAGCCGCTCCAGCAGCAGCCCGAGCCGGGCGGCCGGGTCCTCGGTGGACAGCGGCGCGTACACGGCGCCGTGGCGCAGGCAGGCGAGCAGCGCGACCACGCTGTCCGCGCCGCGCGGCAGCACGGCGGCGACCGGCTGGCCGGGGGTGACGCCGGCGGCGCTCATTCGCTCGACCAACTCGGTGACCCGGCGGTCGAGTTCGCCGTAGCTGATCCGATCGGTGCCGGCCAGCAGGGCGAGCGAGGCCGGGTCGTGGGCGGCGGCCGGGTCGAGCACGGCGGGGGTGACCGCGGCGACCGGGGCGGCCTGCGCGGCCTCGGGTGCGGGGGCCAGGTCGGCGATCGGCGTCTGCGGGCGGTCCAGGTAGCAGCGCAGCAGCTCCAGCAGCCGCTCGGACAGCAGCACCGCGTCGGACTCGCGGAACAGGTCGGCGTCGTAGTCCCAGACCAGGGTCATCCCGGCGGCGCCGTGCTTCTCGCCGACCACCCGGCGGTCGTCGGGCAGCAGCACCAGGTCGAGGTCGAAGCGGGTGGTGCCGGTGTTGAAGCCCTCGTACAGCGAGACCTCGAGACCGGGAGCCTGGACGTCGGGCAGCGCCGCGTCGTGCGCGCTGAACATCACGTTGAACAGCGGGTTGTCGGCGCCGCTGGTGTGCAGTCCGAGCCGGCGGGTCAGCTCCTGGACCGGCAGGTCCTGGTACGGCAGCGCGCGCAGCAGGACGTCGGTCACCTCGTCGACGGCCTCGGTGCCGGGGACCGTCGGGTCGAGCCGCAGGCGCAGCGGGACGGTGTTGACGAACATGCCGACGGTGCCCTCGAAGCCCTCCGGGCGGTTGCCGACGGCGGTGCCGATCACCAGCTCGCGGTGGCCGCTGTGCCGGCGCAGCAGTTCGGCGAGCAGGGCGAGCAGGGTGCTGAACGGGGTGTGGCCGTCCGCCTTGCTGCGCTCGCGCAGCCGCCCGGCCAGGTCGGCGCCGATCGACTGGCGCAACTGGCCGCCGTGGTGGCGCCGTTCGGCGCGCGGCCGGGCCAGCCCGGGCAGGGTGACCTCGCGCGGCGCGTCGGCCAGCTCCCTGGTCCAGAAGTCGAGGCCGCGGTCCCTGGGGAGGTCGGCGGCGGCGCGGGCGTGGTCCTCGTACGAGGGGGCGACGGGCAGTTGGTACGGCTCGCCGAGGACGGTGGCGCGGTAGACGGTGAACAGGTCGCGCAGCAGGATCGCGAAGGAGTGGCCGTCGTGGACGAGGTGGTGCTCGACGTGGATCAGCCGGTGGTGGTCCTCGCCGAGCCGGACCAGGTGCCAGCGCAGCACCGGCGCCCGGCCGGTGTCCAGCGGCTCCTCGGCCTCGGCGGCGAGCAGGCGCTGGAAGGCGGCCTCCGGGTCCTGCTCGGCGGCGAAGTCGCTGTGGCGCAGCTCCGGTTCGCAGTCCTCGGCGACCCGCTGGCCGGGCAGGCCCTCCGGGCTGGGCACCAACTCCAGTCGCAGACCCGGGTGGTGGGCCAGCACGGCCGCCAGGCCGGTGTGCAGCGCGTCCCGGTCGAGAGCGCCCCACAGGTCGAGGACGGCGGTGAAGTTGTAGGCGCGGCTGCCCGGCAGCATCTGCTCGTGCAGCCAGACGATCTCCTGTGACGGAGAGAGTGCGAACATCGTCGATTCCCTTGTGTGGTGGGCTGTGTCGGCACTGCGGTGGCCGGAAGCGGGCGTGGGGTGTTCCCGTACCGGCCGGTGGCCGGGCCGCACCGGGGTGAGGTGCGGCCCGGGGCCCGGGGGTCCCGTCCGGGGGCGTGTCGGACGCGCGCGGACGGGCATGGCGGATCCGCCGTTCGGGATCCTGGGTGGGAGTTCGGCGCCCGCGGTCTCGGGCGTACGGTCCCGGTCTCGGGCGTACGGTCCCGGGCGGGTGGTTCCGGGCGTACGGTCTCGGGCGGGCGGCGTCGGAAGTACGGTCTCGGAAGTACGGTCTCGGACGTGCGGTGTCGGGCCTGCGGGGCAGGCGGGTTCAGGCCTGCGGCGCCGGGCTCGGCCGGGCGGGCAGGTGGTGCCGCAGCACGGCGAGCAGGTCGTCGAAGGCCGCGTGGGCGTCGGCCTCGGGGAAGCGGTCGCGGTCCCAGGCCAGCCGGACCAGCAGGTCGTCGCCGTGCGAGGCGGAGACGGCCATCGGCGCGGCGAGCGGGCGCCCGTCCAGGGGGGTCTCCCGGCCGGGGGTGCCGCCGAGCACCAGCGGCGGGCGGCGGTGCAGGTCGTCCAGGGTGAGCAGGCCGTCCAGGGCGCCCGACCACGGGGCCCCGGCGGTGCGGGCGGCGCGGACCACCTCGTCGAAGGGGGTGCCGGCCTGGTCCAGGTCGTCCCACCAGGCGTCCGCGAGCGCGTCCGGGTCCGCGACCGGCCCCGGAGTCGCCGGGTGCACCAGGGTGTTGAGGAAGCAGCCGAGTGCGGCGGACGCGCCCGCCGGCCGTCCGCCCCACGGGTAGCCGAGCGCGAGCGCCCCTCCCCCGGTCTCCGGCCGGGAGAGCCCCTCCGTCCGGTGCAGCCGGTGCAGGGCCGAGCCGACCGCGTCCAGCAGGGCCGGGAAGACGGCGCCGCGGGCGGCGCCCTCGGCGGCGGGCAGCCGCTCGGTGAGCATGCCGGTGGACGTGGCCGCGCTGCCGCCCGCCCCGGTCAGGCCGCCCAGCCGGCGGCCCCAGTAGGCCTGGGCGGCGGGGCCGCCGGCGGCGTCCTCGGCGTCCAACTGCAGCTCGACGGCCTGCCGGTAGTCGGCCAGCGCCTGGGGGGTGGGCCCGGCCGCGGGAGTCTCGTCCTGCTCGTACGCGGCGCTGAGCTCGGCGGTGAGCACCCCGAGCGACTGCTCGTCGCAGGCGGCGTGGTCCAGTGCGACGACGAGCAGTTCCTCGGCCCCGGACGGGTCCGCGGACGGCTCCCCGTCCGGGTCCGCGGCCACCAGCAGGCGCAGCGCGGGCCCGTCGGCGGGCCAGTCCAGCAGGGCCTCGCGCAGCGCGGCGCGGGCGGTGCCGCCGGGGGCGACGGGGATCCGGGCGGCCTCGGCGGAGGGGCCGCCGGCGCGCAGCACGGGTGTGCCGCGCACGGTGGCGAAGCCTCCGCACAGCGCCGGGTGGTGGGCGGCCACCGCGGTGGCGGCGCGGGCCAGCCGCTCCAGGTCGAGGGTGCCGCGCGGGTAGGCGAACATCAGCGGGACGATGTCGCTGCGGCTCTGCGGCGTGAGCCGGCGGGTGATCAGGAACCGTCGCTGGGCGCCGGTCAGCGGGAGCAGCTCCACCGGGGATTCGGCGGCGGCGGAGCGGTACCGGGCGAGGTAGGCGGCGGTGATGCTGGCGTGCACGGGAACGGTCTCCGGTTTCCGGTCGCGGCTCGGGTCGGGGATCGGTCGGGATCGGTCGAGGTGATCGATCGGGGCGTTGCTCAGGTCCGGTTGCTACGGGCAGGCGGGCAGGCAGACGGGCAGGCGGGTCAGGACACCCCCGGGCTCACGGCGCTCTCCTCCTCGCTGACGTCCGCGCCCTCGCCCGCGCCCGGCCCCGCCGTACGGTCCGGGTCCGGCAGCTCGCGCATCCGCCGCAGCGGGGAGAGCAGCAGCGGCAGCGGCACCAGTAGGAAGCCGACGGCGCAGACCCAGAGCGCGGCGCGCGGCCCGGCCGCGTCGGCGACCACGCCGCCGACCAGGGCGCCGATCGGCAGGGTGCCCCACACCAGGAAGCGCATGGTGGCGTTCATCCGGCCGAGCAGCTCCGGCGGGCAGAGGCTCTGCCGGAAGCTGACCTGGGCGACGTTGTAGGCGACCGCGCCGAACAGCACCACCCCAGAGGCCAGGCCGAACAGCACCACGCCCGCGCCGCCGCCGGACAGCGGCCACAGCATCGCGAACGGTGCCGTCACCAGCGTGGAGAGCCAGATCAGCCGGGCCTGCCCGATCCACCGGGCGAGCTGCCCGGCGCACAGCGCGCCGGCCAGTCCGCCGAGGGCGGAGACCGACAGCAGCACGCCGATGGCGCCCGGCGACAGGTCGAGCACCCGTACCCAGAACACCGTCTGCACGGCGGTCAGCACGGCGGAGAACAGGTTGGACGTGGCGGTGGCGGTCGCGATCGCCCGCAGCAGCGGGTGGCCGAGCACGAACCGGACGCCCTCCCCGACCTCGGCCCGCAGCGAGCGCCCCGGCTCGGGTTCCGGACGCTGCTCCTCGACCTTGATCCGGCCGAGCAGCAGCGCGGAGACGAGGTAGCCGCAGGCGTCGGCCACGATGGCGAGCGGCGCCCCGAGCAGCTGGACCAGCCCGCCGCCGAGGCCCGGCCCGGCGATCTGCGCCGAGGAGCGGACCGTCTCCAACGCTCCGTTGCCGCCGACCAGTTGCTCGCGCGGCAGGACGGCGGGCAGGAAGGACTGGTGGGCGACGTCGAAGAACACCGTCGCCACCCCGGTGACCAGTGCCACGAGGTAGAGCTGCGGCATGGTCAGCACGCCGAGCGCGGCGGCCGGCGGGATCGACCCCACGGCCAGGCAGCGCACCACGTCGGCCCTGATCAGCACCGGCAGCTTGCGCATCCGGTCCAGCCAGGCGCCCGCAGGGAGGCCGATGAGCAGGAAGGCGGCGGTCTCGGCGGCGGTCAGCAGGCCGACTTCGAACGGCGTGGCGTCGAGCACCATCACCGCCACCAAGGGAAGGGCCACCAGGGTGACCTGAGTGCCCGTCTGGGCCGCCGCGGCTCCGGTCAGCAGGAGCCGGAAATCGCGGTGGCCGAGCAGACGGGCCTGGCGGGAGCTGGGCTTCTCGTTCATTGGTGCGACTCTCGGTCACCCCTTCGACACCGGGCAAGCACCGGGTCCGTTTCCGGACGGACCGCAGGTCGGCCGAATCCCGCCACTCGCCCGTCGGACCCTTGCGCGCTCCTTATGGACGCGTCCCGCGCGGCCGCGCCGCCGACGGCGCCCCTCGGCCAAGGCGGCGCGGCCCGACGGGCACCTTGATCACCCCGGGGCCCGCCGGTCCATTTCGACGTCCGCTATTCGGACGGGACCTTTCCGGCCACCGGACGGAGGCGCTCAACTTGGCCGGATTCCATGGAGTGCAGCCCTACCGTCACCTCATCGTGATACCGGCGTGACCGAAGCGAGCCGTAGAAGGGGATCACAGGGCGGATACGAGCCGCCCCCGGCGCGAACCGGTCCACCGGCCGCCGCCCTCGACCCTCAGCGCCGACTGTCCGCCCCAGGCTCCGCACGGCGGGTGATCGCCAGCACCGCCATGTCGTCGTCCCGGGGCCCGCCCGTCCACCGCTCGACGTCCGCCACCAGCGCGTCCAGCACCTCCCCCGGCCCGGTGAACGGCCCCAGCGGGGCCAGGCCGAGCACCGGGTCGTAGAACTCCCCCGCCGCGTCCCGGGCCTCGGTGACCCCGTCGGTCACCAGCAGCAGCGTGCACCCGGCCGGGAACGGCCGCCCCTCCGGCAGCGGACGCGCCACGCCCAGCCCGCCCATCCCCAGCGGCAGCCCCGGGTCCGCCGCGTCCAGCCGGCGCACCCGGGGCGCGGCCCCGCCCGGCGGGTAGGGGCCCAGCAGGTACGGGCCGGGGTGCCCGCAGTCGAGCGTGCGCACGCTCTCCTCCCCCGGCGGGAACTCCACCAGCAGCGCGGTGATGAACCCCTCCAAGCGCAGCTCCTCGCTCATCCGCTCGCTCTCCCGCAGCAGCGAGTCCTCCAGCGCGTCCGCGAGCGCGACCAGGTCCGGCAGCCGGTGCGAGCCCTCCCGGAAGGCGCCCAGCAGCACCGACACGGCCCCGACCGCGTGCAGCCCCTTGCCCCGCACATCGGCGATCAGCCCGCGCACGCCGTACGGGGTGACCTGCAGCGCGTACGCGTCCCCGCCGATCAGCGCCTCGTCCTGGGCGGCCCGGTAGCAGGCCGCGACCGACAGCCGCCCCACCCGCGCGGGCGGCTCCGGCAGCACCGCCCGCTGCGCCGCCTCGGCCACCGAACGCACCCGCTCCAACCGCCGCCCGTGCCGGGCCACCACCCGGTTCACCGCGATCCCGAGCAGCGCCGCGAACACCGTGTTCCCCAGTTCCAGGAAGCCGGACCGGGTCCCGAGCGACCCGTCCCGGGCGGACAGCACCAGGATGCCCAGCGCGTTGGCCGCCCCCACCGCGACGGTGTCCCCCAGCATCAGCAGCGCCCCCGCCAGCACGGCGGCCGCCGCCAGCATCGGATCGCCCCAGTAGTCGGTCGGGTCCAGCGCGTTCCACACCAGCCCGCCGACGGTCAGCAACCACGGCGCGACCCGCACGTACGGCGGCCACTGCACGGACCTCGGGGCCATCGGCGACCTGGCTTCCGTCTCGCCACCATCCGGAAGTGCTCCTTCCGATCGTAGCCACGGGCCCCGGAGGCCCGCATGACGGCCGCCCTCGCCGGTGGCCGAGAAACACCTCCCGCCGATGGGGCACCGCTCACGTGCCCGCTACGCACCGCTCAGGTGCCCGCTACGCACCGCCCGCCGTGAACCGTCCCGCGCCGGACCCGGCCAGCAGCCCCTCCGGCACCCGGCGCCCGTACGCCACCAGCAGCAGGTGCTCCGCCCGCCCCTCCACGGCGAGCCGACCGTGCCCGTAGGACCACTCCGTGTCCGTCGCCTCCAGCCGGACCCCGTCCACCCTCGCCCCGAAGAACCGCAGGGTGCGGGGTGAGACACCGGCCAGCAGGGCCGTCGTACGCGCCACCGGCAGCCGGGCCGGCAGCCCGAGCGCCACGGTGATGTCGAGACCGTGGACGGCGTCGTGGGCGAGCGCCGCGATCCGGCCGCCGACCGGCGGGCGCCAGGGGTGGTCGGCGTGGTCGGCCATGGCGGCGACGAGTTCGCGCTCGCTCAGGGCGGCGGCGTCACGGCGGGCGATCCGGTCGGCCATCCGGTGGACGTTGCCGCCGGAGCGGGCGAGTTCGAGGAGCGTGCGCGCCGTCGAGTGCCGGAAGCCGGTGCTCAGGTGCGCGGCCACCTCGCGGACCCGCCAACCCCCGCACAGCGAGGGCGAGTTCCACTGCTCCCGGGTGAAGGCGGCGAACACGGCAGCGAGTTCGCGGCGCTCGGCCGCGATCTGCGCGCGGATCCACCGGATCTGCCCGGCGTCCTGGTCCTGCGGCACGGTTTCCATGCGTCCAGCCTGCGGCCGGAACCGTACGCCCGTCCAAGACCGGGAAGTTCTGGCACCTATGATCAGGAGTTATGGAACTGCGGCAGCTCCAGTACTTCGTCACCGTCGCCCAGCACGGCAGCTTCACCCGGGCCGCGCAGCTGCTGCACCTGAGCCAGCCCGGGGTGAGCTCCCAGATCCGGCAGCTGGAACGGGAGCTGGGCCACCCGCTGTTCGACCGCTCGGGGCGCACCGTGCGGCTCACCCCGGTCGGCGAGGCGGTCCTGCCGCACGCCCGGGCGGCGCTGGCCGCCGCGGCCGCGGCCCGCCGCACGGCCCAGGAGTTCGGCGGGCTGCGGCGCGGGCACGTGCGCCTGGGCATGGTCGCCGGGGCGGCCCTGACCCCGCCGGCCGAGCTGGGGACCTTCCCCGGACTCGCCACCACGCTCGCGGCGTTCCGCCAGGAGCACCCCGGCATCGACTTCTCGCTCACCGAGGACACCACCGCGCGGATGCTCGACGCCCTGCGCGACGGCCGGCTGGACCTCGCCGTCGTCGGCCTGCCCGCCCCGGCGAGCGGGCGGGAGGGCGACGACGGCTGGTCGGCGCTGACCGGGCTCGCGCTGCACACCGTGCTGGAGGTCCCGCTGGTCGCGGCCTGCGCGTCGGAGCACCCGCTCGCGGCGGGTACGGGCCCGGGTTCCGCCGATAGTCCGGGCTCCGGCTCGGGCGCCGGCCCCGGTGTCCCCGGTGCGGACCGGAGCGCGCTCCCGGTCGCCGAGCTGGCCGGGCACGCCCTGGTCAGCACCCCGCGCGGCACCGGTCTGCGCACCGCGCTGGAGTGCGCCCTGGCCGAGGCCGGTGTCGATCCGGCGGTCGGCGTCGAGGCGGCCGCGCCACCGCAGCTGGCCGAACTCGCCGCACACGGGCTGGGCGTCGCCGTCCTGCCGGACCCGGGCCCGCTGCCCGGTCTGCGGGTGCGCCCGCTCACCGGACCCGTCCCCCGGGTCCGGATCGCGCTCACCTGGCCGACCGGGCAGCCCGCCTCACCGCCGACCGCCGCCCTGGTGGCCCACCTGCGGCGGGCCTACCCGGGGCCGGCCGCCGCTCAGGCTCCGGCCCCCGTTCAGGCTCCGACCGGTACCGCCGCGCCGTCGGCGATGTGCAGCAGCGCGGCCGCGCCGTCGAGCACCTCCCGGTCGAGCGGGAAGTAGCCCTGCCGCGGGACGGTGTCGGTGCGCGTCCGGACCCCGGCCGGCAGCGCCGTGTCCGTCAACTCCCAGGCCGCGCCCCGCCCCTGCAGGTGGGCCTCGTACGTCCC
The DNA here is from genome assembly GCF_042883725.1 of Kitasatospora sp. NPDC058184. Classification (NCBI taxonomy): domain Bacteria; kingdom Bacillati; phylum Actinomycetota; class Actinomycetes; order Kitasatosporales; family Streptomycetaceae; genus Kitasatospora; species Kitasatospora sp. NPDC058184. Next base: position 267,531 of record NZ_JBHVVE010000011.1, on the reverse strand, counting down.
CGGCGCCGGCTCGGCCAGCCCGATCGCCTCGCTGCGCCCCAGGCTCCCGGCGACGAAGGCGTACCGCTCGCCCAGCAGCGTGCCCACGATGTGGCCCGCGCCGATCCAGCGGCAGTCCAGCTCGCCCGACGACCAGGCGCTCGGGTTCCGCCGCAGGTGCAGGTTGTGGGAGAAGACCAGGGTCGGTCCGCGCTCGGCTTCGATCACGCGGATGTCGAGGAGGTTCTGCGCCATCAGCGCGTCCCGCACGCCGGACAGGGCGCTGATCCGGGCGCTCCGGTCGAGGCCCCGGACCGCCGACTGCGCGTGGTAGCGCAGCAGTCCGATCCCGGCGGTCAGCCGGGTGCGGGCCGCGTACCACTCGGCGGACGAGGTCTTGGCGATCAATTCAGGTGCCCGCATGTGGAGTTGGAGGAGCAGGTCGTCGGCGAGGCAGCGCAGCCGCACGGCCTCGGCACTGTCACCCGGCGACCGGGCCGGATCCGTCACCGCCTCCGTGCGGCTCCAGCGCTCGTCCTCGCCCGCCACCCCGGCGAGGTCGAGGTCGAGCCCCAGGTAGTCGCGGGCGTGTTCGAGGTAGCGGCGCGGGCTGGGGGCGCTGGTGTTCTCGGTCGGGATGTCGAAGCCATGGAAGGACAGCTGCGCACCGGACGCCCGGTCCCGGTTGAACTCCCGTATCCAGGCGACGAGTCGGCGATTGGGATCGAGCTCCCCGAAGCCGTGGGTGAAGCCCTCCTCCAGCACCGAGTCGAGGGTGCCGACACCCTCCCGGACGTAAGCGTCCACGGCGAACGCGGCCACCCGGTCGGTCTCCAGGGCGATCGACCGGAAACCCCGGTCGACCAACCGGGCGAACAGTTCGTTGCGGACCCGCCCGAACGCCGGCTCCTGGTGCGTCGGCTCACCGAGGCCCAGAAGCTCGCACGCCGGGGGGACGAAATCGTTGATGTCCTGGTTCATGAACCTCAAGCGTATCCTTGAAAGAACGGTTGAAACTTTTCCCTCCAGCGCCGCCCAGGCATTGCCCAACTGTGGCCGAAAGCCTCAAACGGCCCTGAACCATCGGCCGACTCCGAACGCCCGCCCGACCCCGAACGGAGACGACCATGCGACCCGCCGACCTCGCTCGCGAGCACGGCATCTCGACCCAGGCCATCCGCAACTACGAGCGCGACGGCTACCTCCCGCCCGCCGACCGCACACCCACCGGGTACCGGATCTACACCGAGCCGCACGCGGCCGCCCTGCGCGCCTACCTCGCCCTCGTCCCGGCGTACGGGCACGCGACCGCCGGCTCGGTCATGACCGCCGTCCACGCCGACCGGCTCGGCGACGCCCTCACCGAACTCGACCGGGGCCACGCCCAGTTGCTGCGCGACCGGGAGACCCTCGCCGCCGTCCGCGCGGCCGTCGGCCACCTGACCGACGGCGCCACGCCCGGCCCCGCCCTTCCCGCGCTGCCCGGCCCCCGCTCCGTCGGCGAGGTCGCGCACCGGCTCGGTGTCACCCCCGCGACCCTGCGGGCCTGGGAGGCCGCCGGCATCCTGACCCCCGCCCGGGACCGCGCCACCGGCCACCGCCGCTACCTCCCGGCCGACGTCCGCGACGCCGAACTCGCCCACCTGCTCCGCCGGGGCGGCTACCTGCTGGACCGCATCGCCACCGTGCTGCGGCAGATCCGCACGGCGGGCGGCACCGGTGAACTGGCCGCCGCCCTCGACGGCTGGCAACAGCGCCTCACCACCCGGGGGCTCGCGATGCTCACCGCTTCGGCCCGCCTCGACACCTACCTGGCGCTGCGCCCCGAGGTGCCCCGACGGGCTTGACCTCAAGGGAACTTGAGGTCCCAGGGTGATCCTCATGAACACCGAATCCGCAACGCCCGCGCCCGCCGACACCGCCCTTTCCGGCAGCGCCCCCTCCGACGCCGCCCTGTCCGACGCCGCTCTCTCCGACACCGAGCTCGCGGACATCGCGGCCATCGAGCAGGTCGTGGCCGCCGTCGAGCGCGCCCAACGTGCCAAGGACCCGGACGCCTTCCTCGCCCTCTTCCACCCCGAGGCGCTCTGGACCACCGCGCACGGCAAGGTCCTCCTCGGCCTGGACGCGATCGCCGAGTTCACCCGAGCCGTCCTGCCCGCCGCGACCTGGGACGGCCGGGTCACGTACGAGCCGGTGCACATCCAGTTCCTCCGCCCCGACGTGGCCGCCGTCAAGGTCCGCCAGGTCTACCACTCGGCGAACGGCGACGCGGACGGCGGCTCGGAGGGTGCACCGCTGTACGTCATGACCAGGCAGGACGACGGGCGGTGGCTGCTGCACGCCTGCCAGAACACCGGCGTGCTCACCGACTGACCGACGCCGCCCGCCGGCCGGCCACCGGTTCCACCGCCACCCCGCGCCGCCCGTCGCTGCCCGTCGCCGCCCGTCGCTGCCCGTCGCCGCCCGGTGTGGTCGGGAGCGGTCGGGCGGCGACGTCGCGGGCCGGGCTCAGCCGACCCGGGTGAGGCGGGCGGTTCGGGCGACGGCTCCCTCGGCGAGCGCGCCCACCTGCTCCTGGTCCGGGCGTTCCGGGCTGGCGAGCAGGATGGAGCGTTGGAGTCGCCGCAGTGCCGCGGACGGTTCCATGCCCAACTCCCGTACCAGGGTGTTCCGCAGGCGCTGGTAGGCCTCCAGCGCCTCGCCCCGGCGGCCGGAGCGGTGCAGCGCGATCATGTACTGGCCATGCAGGCTCTCGTGGGTGCGGTAGCGGTCGACCAGGACGGTGAGTTCGGCGAGCAGTACGCGGTGTCGGCCGAGGCGCAGGTCGGCCTCGATCCGCTGGTCCAGCGCGCAGAGCCGGGTCTCCTCCAACCGCCTGACCTCGACGGCGAGTTGGCCGCCGACCGGGACGTCCGCGAAGGCCGGGCCGCGCCACAGCGCGAGCGCCTCGCCCAACTGGCGGGCGGCGAGCGGGAAGTCGCCGCCGTCCATGGCGCGGTAGCCGTGCCCGGCGAGGCGGTCGAACTCCTGGAGGTCGACCAGCCCGCCACCGCTGTTCAGCATGTAGCCGCCGGCCGAGGTGACCAGGACGTCCTTCGCGCAGGAGGCTCCCGGGCCGCCGTCACCCTGGGCGAGCGCCCGGTCGATGAGGTCGCGCAGTTGGAGCACATAGGTCTGCACGGTGGTGCGGGCGCTGCGCGGCGGACGGCCGGACCACAGTTCCTCGGCGAGGACGCTCGCCGGGACGACCTGGTCGGCCCGTAACGCCAGCAGGGCGAGCACCTGTCGAGGCTTCGGCGCCGAGGGCACCACCGAAACCCCGCACAGTCGGACCCCCAAGACCCCCAGCACGCGGATCTCCACGACGACCACCCCACATCCAGACGGATCGGCGGCCCCGACGGCCGCCGGTCGGGCGGGCGCTCCGCTGCTCACCGTCCGCGCAGGTCCGCTGGAAGGTCGGTCGAGCACCCGACACCTATCCAAAAACAGGACAGACGGTTTGTCAATACAAAACCGAACGCGCTGTTTGTTTCTGGGCGGAGCAAGCCCGTGGGAGTAGGACACCGGACCGCCGGTCCGGCCTCGAACGGCTTCGCCCGAGACCCCCGCGGACCACTCGGACCCGCCCGGAGCCCGCCCGGATCACCCCGAATCAGGCCGGACCGGCCCCGCCCGCACCCGTCCCGGCCGCCTCGCCCGCGGCCGCCCCGGCCTCCGCCTCGGCCGCCCGGGCCGCCGCCAGCTCCGCGACCACCCGGCCGCCCCGGTCCGCCGCGAGGTCGAGCGTGGCCAGCACCCCGGGCACCGCGATGCTGGGCATCACATGCTGGTACAGCGAGGCGACCCGGCGCTCCAGGTCCGACCGGCCGGACATCTTCTGGGACTGTATCTGCACGCCCGTCCAGGCCCCGGTGACCAGCCACGCCGTCTCGGCGGGCACCACCTGGGGCAGCAGTTCGCCGCGCCGGCCGGCCGTCTCCAGCACGGTCTCGGCCCGCTGGATCCAGCCGGGCGCCGCGCCGCCACTGAAGTCGCCGAACACGTCCTGGCCGAGGGAGAGCCGCGCGCCGGCGCTCAACACCGGGTCGCGCGGCATGAGATGGGCGACCACCATCCCGAGGTCCACGAACTCCTGGAGCTTGCAGTGCCGTTCGGGAATCTCGTCCCGGCCGAACTGCTCCTCGACGACCCCCTGGGCGAGCTCCCGCTTGGAGGCGAAGTGGAAGTACACCGCGCCCCGGGTCACTCCGGCGCGAGCCACGACCGCACCGATCGTCGCCCCCTCGTACCCGTACTCGTCGAAGACCGACGCCGCCGCCTCCAGGATCAGCCGACGCGTCCGGACCGCCCGTTCCTGTCGCACCACCGCAACCACCCCACCCGAAACGCTCGGCAAACAAAACCAAACACCCCGTATCTTACCCGCCGAGGTCGGCGGGGATCCCCGCGTCCCAGGTCACATAGGGCCGTCCTCGAGCGGACTAAAACCGCGTAGACGGTATGAGACGAACAGATGGCCGACATCTCGCCGCCAGCCCCCTTAAGCGGAATACCAGCTCTCACTTGTGGCCGGGATGGCAACGAACGACCACATAATGGCCATGAACCTGTCAAGCCCATGCGCCGACATCCCCACAGGTCAAGGAGGTTCACCCGTCGGAGCCGATCTCCGGGCAGTGATCGACACCCACCCACCGTGCCCGTCCGACCACGCTCGGCCGCCGACGAACCTTTGTTCTGGCTCCTTGAAAACCAAACCGGTAGGTACGTATCTTACGAGCCCTGAGCAGCCCACCCCGCCCGTCACGGCCTTTCGGAGCGCTCCCCATGACTCTGCTTGCCTTCCGTACGCCCGCATCCGTCCTCACCACCGGCACGGACTCCGGAACGATCCCCGGCCCGGCCGCAGCAGCCCCGGCGCCTCGCCTGACCAGCACCGTCGCCAAGGAGTACGTCCACCGGGCCTGCCACGCCGAGGTCTTCCTCACCGGCAGCGAACAGCTCACGGACACCACCTTCGCCGTCACCGCGCAGTGGCCGCGGGCGCACACCTTCTTCAGCACCCTGGACGGCACCCGGCACGACCCGATCCAAGCTGCTGAAACGATCCGCCAAGCCGGGCTCTACCTCGCCCACACCCGGTTCGGCGTACCGCTCGACCACAAGTTCATGATGTGGAACCTCGACTACACCACCCGGTCACGGCAGTTGCTGATCGGTGCGGCGCCGACCGACCTCACCCTGGAGGTCCAGCTCCTCGCCCAGCCGCGCCGCTCCGGCGCCACCGTCGACTTCACGCTGGAGACCGTCGTCCGACGGGGCGCCCAGCTGGCCGCCACCGGCTACGCCCGCTTCACCACCGTTCCGGACTCCACCTACCAGCGGCTGCGCCGGGGCCGCCACTCCGCCGAGCTCCCGGCGGCACCGATCGTGACCGCCGAGCCGCTCCCGCCGGCCCGGGTCGGCCGGCTCCGCCCGTGCGACGTCCTGCTGGCCCCGGCGGACGCCCCCGGCACCTGGCACCTCACCCCCGACTTCTGGCACCCGATCCTCTTCGACCACGCCAACGACCACATCCCGGGCATGGTGCTGCTGGAGGCGGCCCGGCAGGCGGCCAACGCGCTGAGTAGCCCGGCCACCGTCACACCGACCGCCGCGGCCACCACCTTCCACCGGTACGCCGAGCACGACGCGCCCACCACGATCACCGCCCAGCACACCCCCGGCGGGGACCCGGACGCCCTCACCACCAGCGTGACCGGCCACCAGCACGGCGAACCGATCTTCACCACCGTGCTCACCGGCCACCCGGACCACCGCTGACCCGACGACCGCCGCCGCACCGACCTCCGGAGTACCCCTTCGCAACGCTCGAACGGCCCGCCCGACCCTCCCGGTCCGGCGGGCCGTCCGCGTGCCGACGACGCCCGCGGGGGCTGCGGCCACGGGCACCAGCCGATTCCCGGGGGCCCACCACGGGCCGGCCCCGGCCAGAACGCCCCGCTCCCGGACTGGCACCGGGGCGAACACCTGCGCGAGGATGTCACCCCCTGGATCCCGCTGCCAACAGGAGTCCGCCGTGAGTGAAGTCCCTTCGCAGCAGAATGAGTTGATAAGACTCGCCGACCGCCCCGGCACCGACGACGCCCCCGGCTGCGACGGACGGACCGGCGGCCGGAACGTCCGCGTACGCGTCCTCGGACGGCACGCGCCGGGCTCGCTGCTCGGACACGACTGGCTGGACTGCGAGATCACCGTCACCGCGGACTCGGTACGCGGGCAGTTCGTCACCCTGGTGACCGACCGCCACCTCAGGCAGTGGGAAACCGCTCTGGACCGACTCGGCCGCGGCTCCGCGGTCCGCTGGCTGGACGAGGAACACGGACCGGAGCTACGCATCGAACCCGGCCGCCCCGGCGGCCTCTGGGTGACCGTCTCCGACGCGGAGGAATCCGGCGTCACCCTCCGGGTCGTACTCTCCCCCGCACCGAACTGGCTGGCCGAGCAACGCACCCTGCTCCACCTCGTCCGCAGCGCCTACCCGGCCGAGGTGGTCGAACTCTCCCCGGGCATCCACGCCTGGCGCGGGAACCTGCCCGACGAGAGTTGATCGATCGTCACCTCTTACTACTGCACCAGCGTTCCATGCCGCACGGGCGATCAGTCGGCAACAGCGAGAAGGAAGACCAGAGCCGCGCCGCCGACCATGAACAGCGCGAGCTGGTGCAACCCGACCGTCTCACCCGGTGCGGCGCGTTCGTAGCGCCGCACCGGGTGGCCGGTGGCGCGGTCCGGGTGTGGGAGGTCGGCAAGGCGGCAGCGTCCGGTGAAGGTCAGCGGTGGTCACGGTGTGGCGCGAGGGCCTTCCGGGTGCCGGTGCGGGTGTCGCAGTCCGCACCGAGCCGGAAAGGCCCTCACTGAACCCCGTCACCCGCCGTCGCGGTCAGTACGTCCAGGCGAACGGATCGGCCGTCACTTCCGCTGCCGCGGAGGTGTTCCCAGCCGCCCCAGCGAACGGTCGGGCACGGTGAGGAGGAAGAGCAGGGCCGCGCCGCCGAGCATGAACAGTGCGAGCTGGTGCAGCCCGGCCGTGGTGGCGCCGTGCGGGAAGAAGGCGGCGTTCGCGGCGGAGGCCGCCATGGCGCCGAGATACATGAAGGTGCGCAGCAGCCCGGCCGCCGAGGCGATGGCGGCGGGGTCCGCCTGGTGGTAGAGGGCGGTCTGGGTGCCGAGCCCGATCAGCCCCTGCGAGACGCCCGCCAGCACGCCGACTCCGATCAGCAGGGCGCCCGGGCTGTTCGCGTGGACCAGCAGCAGGGCGGCGCAGGCCGCGATCTGGCAGGCGGAGCCGACCAGCAGTTTGCCGCGGACGCCCGGGCTGCGGCCGCTGGCTCCGGCGGCCGCGAGCGCGGTCAGCGAGAGCGGCAGCAGCACCAGTCCGGCGGTGGCGGCGGACAGGCCGCGCCCCTCCTCCAGCCACTGGGTGTAGCCGTAGAGGAAGGCGTAGATGGCGGTGTAGCCGAGCACCTGGCGCAGGTAGGTGGCGATCAGCGGGCGGTTGCCGGCGAGCGCCCGCAGGTCGATGAAGGGGGCACGGGCCCGCCGCTCGCGGAGGGCGAAGGCGACGGCTGCCAGGAGGGCGAGCACCGGCAGGTACCAGCGAGCAGGGCCCGGCTTCATCAGGAACAGCATCAGGGCGAGCAGGAGGACCGCGAACAGCGCGATCCCGAGGTGGTCGAGGCGTTCCGCACGCCCGGGGCGCTCCCCGCCGTCGGCAGGGTCCGGGCGGCGGGCGGTGACGGGCAGCCGGGCCGCACCGAGTGCCAGGCAGGCCAGTGACAGCGGGACGTTGACGGCGAAGACCGTCCGCCAGCCGCCCGCGCCGATCAGCAGACCACCGAGGGTGGGGCCGACCACCGCGACGGTCTGGTTGGCGACGGCCAGTACCGTCAGCACCCCGGTGGGGCTGGACCGCCCGGTCCGCTCGGCCTCGCTGCGGGTCAGGTGCATCGCGGCGGGGTAGGCCGCGGAGGTGCCCAGTCCGAGCAGCACCCGGGCGGTGATCAGCAGTCCGAGCGACGGGGCGAGCGCACCGAGCAGTCCGGCGAGGCCGACCAGGGCCGTCCCGGCGAGGTAGAGCCGGCGCGGGCCGTGGGTGTCCACCAGCCGCCCGATCACCGGCTGGCCGATGGCGGTGGCCAGGTAGAGCCCGGTGACCAGCCAGGCGGTCTCGGCGGGCGGCGCGCCGAAGGCGGCGCCGACAGGCACCAGGGCCACCGCGATCATCGACGAGTTGATCGGGTTGAGCACCGAGCCGAGCACCATCGGCGCGATCAGCCGGCGGTTGAACCCGTCGTCCGGAGCGGGCTGCCGGCGGCGCGGCCGGAGTCGGGCGAGCAGGGCGGCCGGGCCGGTCGTCACCGGTTCAGCCGGTCTATCAGGGCCAGCGCCTCCAGCACGGTGGCGCGCTCGGCCTCGGTGTAGTGCTCCGCCATGGCCCGGGTCAGCCACTCCTCACGGGCCTGGCGGCTGTCCGCGACCCGGGCCAGGCCGACCTCGGTGAGGCTGACCACCTGACGGCGGCCGTCCCCGGGGTCGGGGCGGCGCCCGACCAGTCCGTGCTGTTCCAGCGCGGCGAGGGTGGCGGCCATCGACTGCGGACGGACCCGCTCGGCGGCGGCCAGCGCGCTGGCGGAGGCCGGACCGTCGTTGATCAGCCGGCTGAGCACGGCGGTCTGGGAGGGCGTCAGGTCGCTGGTGCCGCTCGCCTCCCGGAGGGTGCGGCGCAGCCGGCTGAAGACGGCGCGCAGTTCACGGGCGGCCAGCGCCGCGCTGTCGGGAACCACGGTTTCGGCGGACCCGGCGGGGTCGGCGGGGTCGGCCGGGGCGGTACGGGCGGTTCGCTTCTCGGTCACGGTTCCACGGTAATTTCATCAGTCTGGACTGTCCAGTCTGGACTGAAGATTTCCTGAGGGCGGACCGGGCCCTCCACCACCCGTGCCCCGGCCCGGCGGCGGGCCCGGATAATGACGGCATGATCGACAAGCAGCTCCGCGTCGTCCTCGCCGAGGACTCGGTGATCCTCCGGGACGGCATGGTCGAACTCCTCACCACCCGGGGGTGCGCGGTGGTCGCCACCGCCGGGACGGCACCCGAGCTGATCGCCGCCGTCACCGGGCACCGGCCCGACGTGGCCGTGGTGGACATCCGGATGCCACCCACCCACACCGACGAGGGCATCCGAGCAGCCGTGGAGATCCGGGCCACCCTGCCGGAGGTCGGCATCCTGGTCTTCTCCCAGCACGTCGAGACCGCCTGGGCGGCCCGGCTGCTGGCCGACGGCGCCTCCGGCATCGGCTACCTCCTCAAGGAGCGGGTGGCCCGCACCTCCGAGTTCGTCGACGCCCTGCACCGGGTCGCCGCAGGCGGCACGGCCCTCGACCCGGAGATCGTCAACGGTCTGCTGCACGGCGGGCGGCGCAGCCGGGTGGACGCGCTCACCCCGCGCGAGCGGGAGGTGCTGGAGCTGATGGCACAGGGGCACTCCAACCGTTCGATCGCCATGCTGCTGGTGGTCTCGGAGCGGGCGGTGGAGAAGCACGTGGCCGCCGTGTTCGGCAAGTTCGACCTGCCCGCGACCGACGCCGACAACCGGCGGGTCAAGGCCGTGCTCGCCTACCTCGCGGAGAGCGGCGCCTCCTGAGGTAGCACCTCCCGGGACGGCGACCCCGACCGCCCGGGCCGTGGCCGCCCGTCAGAGCCGGCCGGGCAGTTCGGCGCTGACCGCCGTCGGCCCGCCGGGCGGGCTGTCCACCCGCAGCGTCCCGTCCAGCACCGCGAGCCGCTCGGCCAGGCCGGTGAGCCCGCTACCCGCACCGATCACGGCGCCGCCGTGCCCGTCGTCGCGCACGGTCAGCCGGACCCTCCCCTCGGCGGCGCTCACGCTCAGCTCCGCCGACCGCGCGCCACTGTGCTTGGCCACGTTGGTCAGCAGTTCGGCCGCACAGAAGTAGACGGCCCGCTCGATCGCCTCCTCCGGACGCTCCCGAAGGTCCAGCCGGACGTCGACCGGCACCGGCGAGGTGGCGGTCAGCCCCGGCAGCGCCTCGGCCAACCCGCCCTCCAGCGCCACCGGGTGGATGCCCCTGGTCAGCCGGCGCAGACCGGTGATGGTGTCCTCGGCCTGCCCACGGGCCCGGTCCACCAGGGTCCGCAGCCGCCCGAGGTCGAGCCCGTCCGAGCCACCCTCGGCCGGAACGCCCACCGGCGGAAGGCCCCCCGGCGGCGCGCCCGCCCCCAGCACGTCGTCGGCCAGCGACAGCGTGATGGCGAGCGCGACCAGCTGCGCCTGGGTGCCGTCGTGCAGGTCGCGTTCCAGGTGCCGCAGTCGGTCGGTGCCCTCGGCCAGCAGGATGGACCGGGCCTTCTCCAGCTGACGCACCCGCTGGTCCGAGCGCACCGGCCCGAGCAGGGTACGGGCCAGCGTGCGGTTCGCCCCTCCGAGCGCCTGCACCGCCGCTGGTACGGCGACCAGCACCGCGAGGCCGATCGGGATCGCGCCCAGGTCCAGCAGGCCGATCGACCTCGGGCCCGGCTCCATCATCCGCACCCAGAGCGGGAAGCCCACCAGCCAGACGCTTCCGAGCGGGAGCCCGACCACGGCCAGGAAGCCGAGCACGCCCAGCGGCAGCCGGAGGAAGAGGTAGAGCAGCGCCCGCCAGGCCACCGGATCGGTCAGCACCACCCGGCCCCGCGCGAACACTCCGGCCGGACGCGGCAGCGGCCGCGGTGCCGGCACCTCCTCCCCGAGCAGCCGCCCGACCAGCCACCGGTGCAACCCGCCGAGCCTCCTCGCCCCGAGCAGCGCGGCCGCCACGAACGGCAGGCCCAGCACGGTGAGCGAGAGCAAGGCCCCCGCGTAGAAGACGGCGACGGCGTACACGCCGCCGAGCACCCCGAGCGGCAACCCGAGCACCGCGAAGGCCAGTTCACCACCGCGCACCGACCGGTACCGCCGCCGCTCAGCCACCGTCCACCTCACCACTCGCCCACCGACACCCACCGACAATCACTGACCAGCACTCACCGACCGGCATTCAGCCGCCGACCGGCCCCCAGCATCCACCAGGACCCGCCCGGACCACCGCATCCACCTGCCCTTCCGTCCGCACGGCCCCTCGGACAGCCATGGCACCGACCCCGCGCCCACCCGCCGTGGACGCCGGCCTCCGCCTCCTCCGCCTCACCCCCGTTCCCCGCCCGTCGTCTCCACCGCCGAACCGCCGACCGCCCACAGCCCCGTGCCCACGATCCCCGGCACCGTGAGCACCACCGACCCCAGCACCACCCAGGCGCACGCCGCGCCCGGCACCACCGGCACCACCGAGCCCGTCACCGCCAGGCTGAACGCCCCCGAGGCCGCGGCCGCCACCGCCGCACCCAGCAGCACACCGATCGCCGTGGTCAGGACCGCCTCCACGCCGAGCATCCACAGCAGCTGCCGCCGCGTCGCCCCGACCAGGCGCAGCAGCGCGAACTCGCGGCGCCGGTCGGCGGTCAGCGCCACCAGGGTGTTGACCGTGGAGACCGCCGCGAAGCAGACCAGCATCCCGAGCTCCGCCTCGCGCAGCCAGATGTCGCTCTGCTTGGTGACGCTGGTCGCGGCGCCCGTCGCCCGGACGACGTGCTCGGCGGTGCCGGTCAGGACCAGCAGGGTGCCGGAGAGCCCGACGAGCAGCGCGACCGGCACCACCGCCGAGGAGAGCCGGACCGCGTAGCCGCGCAGGTTGGCGTCCGCCAGCCAGCCCGCCCGGGGCGCGAGCACCCGCGCCGGGGCGCCGAGCACCGCTGCCAGGACCCGCGCCGCCACCGGCCCCAGCAGTCCGACCGCGACCAGCAGCACCAACGAGCCGAGCAGCGCGGCCTGCCCCGCCTTGTCCAGCTCTCCGGCCGGCCGGCTCGCCGCCAGTCGCAGCAGCAGCCCACCGCCCGCGAGCACCGCCAGCCCGGCGAGCACCCGCGGCACGGGCGTCCGCCGTGGCCCGCCCGCGCCCTCGGTCAGTGCGGCGGCCGGGGCGGGCCGGGTGATCCGGCGGGCCGCCACGGCACTGGCCGCCAGGCCCACCAGCAGCGCCACCGCGAGCCCGATCAGCGCCGGCACCGGCGCCCCGGGTATGCGCAGCCCGGGTGCGGCCATGCCGCGCCGCTGGAGTGCGGCGAGGAAGGCCCGGGCGGCGAGGAAGCCCACCAGGCCGCCCGGCCCGGACACCAGCAGGGTGGTCGCCACCACCTGCGCGCGCACCACCCGCCGGACCTGACGGGGTGTCGCCGCGACGGTGCGCAGCAGCGCCAGGTCGCGGTGCTGCTGGCGCAGGGTGAAGCCGAGGGCGTTGACCACGACGAACAGCGCGACCAGGACGGCGATCTCGCCGAAGGCCCCGGCGATCAGCACCAGGCCGGGCCCGGACACCGCCGTGCGCGCCACCGCGGCCGGCGCCGTGACCTGTGCGGCGACCAGCGACCCGAACAGCGTCACCGCCGCCACCGCCAGGAACAGCGCCGTCCCCAGCCCGGCGAAGGAGACCGGGCGGCGGCGGATCTGCCCCGCCGAGAGGCTCAGTACGGGACTGCTCATCGTGCTCACCCGCCCAACCGGCTCAGCCGCTCGGCGACCTGCGCGGCCGTCGGCGCGGTCAGCTCGTCCACCAGCAGGCCGTCGGCCAGCAGCAGCACCCGGTCCGCGTACCCGGCGGCGACCGGGTCGTGGGTGACCATCACGCAGGTCCGTCCGTCGGTGTCGACGCCCGAGCGCAGCAGGCCGAGGACCTCCTGCCCGGTGGCCCGGTCCAGCGCGCCGGTCGGCTCGTCGGCGAACAGCACCTCCGGCCGGGAGACCAGCGCCCTGGCTATCGCCACCCGCTGCTGCTGACCGCCCGACAGCTGCCCGGGCCGGTGCCGCTCCCGCCCGGCCAGCCCGACCAGGGCCAGCGCCTCCCGCACCGCGGCCCGCTCCGGCGGCCGCCCGGCGAGCCGGCCGGGCAGCTCGACGTTCTGCCCGACCGTCATCGCCGGCATCAGGTTGAAGGCCTGGAACACGAACCCCACCCGGGTGCGGCGCAGCTCCGCCAGCCGCCGCTCGGGCAGCCCGGACACCTCCGTGCGGCCCCACCGCACGGTGCCCGTGGTCGGACGGTCCATCCCGGCCAGGCAGTGCAGCAGGGTGGTCTTGCCGGAGCCCGACGGCCCCATCACCGCCGTGAACGTCCCCGGCGCGAAGGCCACCGAGACCCCGCGCAGCGCCTGTACGGCCGCCGTGCCCCGCCCGTACCGCCGGTGCAGCCCCACCGCGCTCAGGGCCGCGTCCGTCACCCCGTTGTGCGCCGCCGTGGCGGCGGCTGTCGTCATCCCGTTCATGCCCTCCATCGTGGGCGTCCGGGGCCGGGAGATCGATTGTGCTGGCACCCGAATCCGGGGTTCGGAAAACCGAACCTCGCAGGTGGTGCTACGTCCCCTCGGGCGGATTGCGGGCCTCCCAGGCCCGGAGGGCGAGGCCGTAGGTCGCCTCCAGGCGCACCGGCCGGTCGTCCACGTCCAGCAGTGCCGCCAGGGCGTCGGCGACCTCGGGCGTCCGGTCGGCGGACGGGGCCAGGACGGACGCAGCAGCGCGCCGCAACCCGACGGCCTCCTCCTCCGGGCACTCACGACCGCCCAGGGCTCGGAGGACCTCGGCGAGCACCCCGCCGTCCGGCTCGGCCGACGCCCAGGCGACGAGCAGCTCCGTCTCCTCCGCCTCGTACTCGACCGCGTGCCCCATCCGCAGGAGCGGGGCGTCGCACAGGAAGGCCGCGAGGAAGCGGCGGTGCGCGGGGTCGGGGTGCCGGTGGTGGGCCGTCAGGGCCGACCAGGTCTCCCGACTTCGGCGTTCCCCGAGCACGAACCGGACGGCCTGCTGCCCGACGTGCCCCGGCTCCCGGTGCCGGACGGCCCTGGCCACCAACTCGTCGACCGGGGTGAGGACGCGGAACCTCCACTCCAGCCCGGTCAGCACGGCCCCGTGCCCGGCGCGCACGGTCAGCCCGCCGAGGGAGACCTGCTCGACGTCCGCGTACTGCTCGGTCACCCACACCCGCTCCGCCGGCCCCACGGCCCCGGTCCGTCGCCGCAGTTCCTCCTCCGTACCCGTCTCGTACCAGGCCCTGGCCAGGGCGAGCAGGTGCTCACGGGCGTCGGCGGGCAACCGCAGCGCCGGGTCCTTCCCCAGCACCGCCCCGACCAGCGCCGACGAACCGAGGTCCACCGCGCGCAGCAGCGGGGTCGTCCCGTCGGGCAGCGGACGGTCCGGATCGGCACCGTGGTCGACCAGGACACCGGCGACCTCGTGGTCGAACCCGTTCACGGCCACCCACAGCAGGGGCGGCCCGTCCGCATCGCGGGCGTTCGGATCCGCGCCCGCGGCGAGTGCCTCCCACACGCCGTCGACATCCCGCGCCCGTACCGCCGCCACCAGCCGCCCGTCCGTCGTCATCCGCCGACTCCCCCTCGCCGCACAGCCTCCACCGGCGCACCCTAAGCCCGCCGGAGCCGGGCACGCCCTCCCCTTTTACGCCCCCGCCTCCCGCCGGGCCCGCCCGACCGGGAATCATGATCCGGTGACCATCGACCTGCTGCCCGAGCCGCGCTTCGGCCCCACCGAGGCGGAGGCGTGCGGGCTGCCGGTCCCGTACGGCGGGCTGCTGCCCGGCGGGGTGCGCGGCACCTTCGTCCGCGGCTGCTCCCGGGCGACGGCCTGCTCCTCCAGCCGGGCGGGCGCATCCCGCCGCTCGCCGTAACCGCACCCGGCCCCCGCTTCCCCATCCCTCACCACGCCACCCACCCACAGGAGTCACCATGACCACCACCCCCCTGACCGTCGCCGTCCTCGGCCCCGGAGGCGTCGGCGGACTGATCGGCGGGCTGCTCGCCCGCGACGGCCACCGGGTCGTCTGCCTGGCCGGCGAGGCGACCGCGGCCGCGATCGCGCGGGACGGACTGCGGGTCCGCAGCGCCGAGTTCGGCGAGTTCACCGCCCGGGTGGAGGCCGCGACCGAGCTGCGCGAGCCGGTCGACGCCGTCTTCGTGACGGTCAAGGAGACGGCGCTGGCCGCCGCGCTGGACCGGTTGCCCGCGGAGGTGCTCGGCACCGGGATCGTGGTGCCGCTGCTCAACGGTCTGGACCACATGGCCGTGCTGCGCGAGCGCTACCCGGCCGCACGGGTGGTGGCCGGCACGATCCGGGTCGAGGCCGCCCGGACGGCGCCCGGGCGGATCGAGCACACCAGCCCGTTCGCCGCCATCGAGCTGGGCGCGGACGCCGAACCCGACTCCCCCGTGGCCGAGTTCGCCGAGCAGCTGCGGCACACCGGTCTGGACGTCGCACTGCGCGAGGACGAGACGGCGATGCTGTGGAGCAAGCTCTCCTTCCTCGCCCCGTTCGCCCTGCTGACCACCCGCCACGCGAGCGGGATCGGCACCGTACGCACCGAGCACCGGGCCGAACTCCTCGCCGTGCTGGACGAGATCACCGCCGTCACCCGGGCGGTCGGCGCGCCGGCGGACGCGCAGACGCTGCTCGCCTCCTTCGACCGCATCCCCGGGACGATGAGGTCCTCGATGCAGCGCGACGTGGAGGCCGGACGGCCGACCGAGTTGGACGCCATCGGCGGCGCCGTGCTGCGGGCGGCCGACGCGCACGCGGTGGCGGTGCCGACCATCGCCCGCCTGGTGCACGACCTGACCGAATCCGCCAACCGGTAGCGCCTGCCCGGGCGTTCACCCCGCGGACGGCACCGAGGGATGAACGCCCGGATCCATCCCGGAAAAGAACTGATGGAACGTCACATTCCACTGGAAGCAAAGACTTTCCCAACGGTTCACGCAGTCTTCCGGAACCTCCGCACGGCGGACCGGCGTTGATAGGGGCGGGAGGGATAGAGACATGACAAGGAAGCCGTACCGTCTGGCCGCCACCACGCTCGCACTGCTGCTCGCGGCCCCGTTGTTCACCGCGTGCGACGCCGACCAGGCCCTGGACTGTGGAAAGCGGGCGATCAGCCTCACCGGCGACGTCCAGGACCTCGCGGATTCGGCGATCAACGTCGGGCAGATCACCGACGAGAGCCGCCGCAACCACACCGTCGAGGCCTTGCGGAAGGTCGCCGACGACACCAAGAAGATCCGCGAGGGCAACGGGGACAAGATCGACGCGGCCGCCGACCGGCTCTCCAAGGCCGTCAACGACGCCATCGACCGGGTCTCCAAGGGCAAGCAGCCCGACTTCAAGCCGATCACCGACGCTGCCGGCGAGATCGGGAAGGCCTGCGCCGACTCCTGACGCACGGGGGGCACCCCCCGTCTCCCCACGCCATCAGCTCCCGGCCCGGCGCCGCCCCGGCCGGGAGCTGGTCCCCGCCTCGGGCCCCGGCCTGTCGCCGCCGCACCGGCACCGCCAGGCGGTAGGAATGGCACCGGACCGAACCGCACCTCGGAGGCACCGGTGAACCACCCGATCCTCGACCAGATCCAGCACCTGCGGGCCGAATTGGCACCCGGCGACACCGCCCCCGCGCTGGTCACCGCGCTCGCCGACGGCACCGCGCCGCGCTCGGCACTGGCCGAACTCGCCGCCCAGCAGCACCGGATCATCCGCTCCGACCGCCGCAGCCTGCTGCTGCTCGCCGGCCGCACCGCGGACCGGCCGGTCAGCGCCTGGTTCGCCACCCTGGCCGAGGGCGAGAGCGCCGCGCTGCGCACCCTGCCCGCGCTCGGCGCCGCCGTCGGACTCGACCACGGCGCGCTGGAGGCCCGCCCGCCGCTGCCCGGGTGCCAGGCCTACCCGCACTACCTCGCCTGGCTCGCCCTGAACGGCGAGCCCGCCGCCGCGGCCGCCGCGCTCGTCGCCAACTTCGCCGCCTGGGGCGGCTACTGCGCCACGATCGCGCAGGCGCTGCGCCGCCAGTACGGCTTCTCCGACGAGTCCTGCGCGTTCTTCGACTTCTTCGCCCAGCCCGCGCCCGAGCTGGAGCAGCAGGCCGCCGACGCCCTGGGCCCGGACCGGCTGGACGAGCCGACCCTGGCCACCGCACACGAGTACGGGCTGCTGCTCCAGGCCTACGAGCACCTGTTCTGGGACACCCTGGGCGTCATCGACGCCTGAGGGCGAACCGTCCCGCCCTCAAGCATCGGGAGGCCTCAGGCCTGCCAGTGCGGCTTCCCGCTGACCATCCGGCAGTAGATCACCCGGCCGCCGGCCTCGTGGGTGCTCTTGCCCAGGTCCGCGTTGCGGCAGAACTGGCCCGCCTCGTAGCAGTTGCCCGCGTTCGAGCGGATCTCGCATCCGGCGCCGGCACCGGCCGCCGCCGCGGGGGGCTCCGGGTCGTTCGGCGGCTGGGCCGTGGTCACCTTCGGCTGCGGCGCCTTGGTGGCGGGCGGCTGCGCGGGGGCGCTGGGCTGGCCCGGAGGGGCCGCGGGCGGGGGCGTGGCCACCGGTGCCGCGGGTGCCGGCTGGGCCGGCGGGGTGCTGGCCGGGGCCGCCGGCGGGACCGCCGCGGCGGGCGTCGCCGGCGGGGTGGTCGCCGCGGGGGTGGTGGCGGCGGTCGGCGTGGCCGAGGCCGTGGCACCGCCGTCGGCCGCCGACGGGTCGCAACCCGTCAGCGCCAGGCCGACGGTGAGCACGAGTCCGGCGAATCCGGCCAGGCCGGCCCGACGGCGACCGGGTATCCGTGAAGGCATGGGAGGAGAACGCTCCGTTCCGTTTGGATGAGTCGTGCGATTGGAGCAGGAATCGCACACGGACCGTCCACCGAATCCCCACTCGTTGGCAGATCGAGACCTTCCGGTCACCGACCGTCGCCACCCCGCCCGAACCCCGGCCGCCCACCGCCCGCCGACCCGTCCCGCCCTGTTCGACCGTCCGACCAGACCGGCCGTCAGCGCAGCCCCGCCGTCCGGCGCTCGAACACCGCGGGGCGGGCGGTCTCCAACGCCGTGGCGACCGCGCCGAGGAGCACCGCCTCCTCCCCCAGGAGGCTCGGCGCGAGCGTCGGCCGCATCGGGGCGAGCCCGTGCAGGGCCCGCTCCAGCGGCTCCAGGAGCAGGTCCGCGCTACTGCCGATCCCGCCGCCCAGCACCACCAGGTCCGGGTCCAGGACGGCCGAGAGCACGGCCACCGCGTAGGCGAGCCGCTCGGCCTCCCGCTCCACCGCCCGGACCGCCGCGGGCTCCCCGGCCCGGGCCCGCTCGAACACCTGCTTCGCCGTCAGCTGCCGCGCCGCGGATTCCCCGTCCAGCCCGAAGTCCCGGGCGGCGCGCACCACGGCGTCCGCGGCGGCGTCCTGTTCGATGGTCGCGGGCGGCTCGCCGGGCCGCCCGGACAGCGGCACCAGGCCGATCTCGCCCAGCCCGCCGTGTGCGCCGAGCAGCAGCTCGCCGTCCTTCACCACGCCCAGCCCGAGCCCGGTGCCGACCAGCAGGTAGGCGAACATCCGGCTGCCCCGCCCGGCGCCCAGGGTGTACTCGCCGAGCGCCGCCAGGTTGGCGTCGTTGGCCACCGAGACGGCCGTCCCCAGGCCCTCGCCTATCCGGTCGAACAGTCCCGGCCTGTCCCAGCCCGGCAGGCTGTTGGCGTAGCGCACCCCGCGCCGCTGCTCGTCCCACACCCCCGGGGTGCCGATCACGGCGTGCACGATGTCCCCGGCCGCCAGGCCCGCCTCGGCGATCGCCTCGTGCGCGGCGGCGACCACGGCGTCGGCGACGGCGTTCGCCGAGCGGCCCCGGTTGGCCACGTCCCGGCGGGCGACCACCGTCCCGGCCAGGTCCGCCACCGCCACCCGCAGCCGGGCCCGGCCGATGTCCACGCCGAGCACGTGCCCGGCCGTCGGGTCGACCTCGTACAGCACGGCGGTGCGGCCGCGCTCGGGGGCCAGCCGCCCGGCCTCCCGGACCAGTCCGGCCCGCTCCAGCTCGGCCAGCGCGGCCGAGACGGTCGGCTTGGACAGACCGGTGTCCCGGGCCAGCTGGGCGCGCGTGGAGCCGCCGCCGGTGCGCAGCAGCTCCAGCAGCAGCCACTCGTTGTTGCTGCGCAGCCGCTGCCGGTTCCACGGCACCCCGGGGGCCCCGGCCGCCGGGCGACTGGTCGGCTGGTGGGGGCTCATCGGGTTCCTCCGGTCTGGGTCTTCGGGCGCGGGTCGGTACGGCCGGGTCGTACGTCCGGGCCGGTGCGGCCGAGTCCGTACGTCCGGGCCAGTACGGCCGGGTGGGCCCGGCCCGGGCCGCGGCGTCCGGGGCGGGCGCCGCCGCCCAAGTATGACCGGTGATCATCCGGTGTTCGCCTGCCGTATCCCCCGGTCCCACCCACGCCTCCCCACCACCTCCCCACTCCCCCACGGCCTCGCCGCCGGCTCCGCGCGGAGCCGGCCGCACCCCGTTACAGCACCGTCTCCGACCGGTCAACGTTTCACCCACTTGTGGGCGTGCCGCGCCCGGGCGCGTGATCATGGGCGTATGCACTTCCGGCACGGCAACCGAGCAGAGGGGCCGCGGCCCGCGTCACCGGACTCCCGGTCCCTGGCGGCGACCGCGGCGGCCCTCGCCGCACGGCTCGGCGCCTTCACCAGTGGTGACAGCGCCGGCGGTGGCAGCGCCGGCGGCGAGGGCCCGGGCGACGATCCGGAGCGGCTCCGCGAGGTCCTCGCCGCCGCCCCGGTCGGCGTCGCGCTGCTCGACGAGCGGCTGCGCTGGCAGTACCTGAACGCGGCCTTCACCACCGCCACCGGGCTGCGCCGCGCCGACCTGCTCGGCCGCGCCGTCGGGGCCACCGCCTTCGCCGGGGCCCTCGGCATCCTGCGCCGGGTCCTCGCCGACGGGCTCGCCCGCGAGCACGCCACCGGCGGGCCGGACGGCGCGGGCGCCCCCGTACCGCCCGGCCTGCGGGTGCGCTACCGGGCCCTGCGGCACTCCGGGCGGACCACCGGCGTGATCGTCGTCGTGCTGGACGACCCCGACCCGGCCCGCGAGCAGCTGCGCGAGCTGGAGCGGGCCCGGGCCCGGCTCGCCCTGCTGGACGCCGCCACCGAACGGATCGGCACCACCCTCGACGTCGGCACCACCGGCACCGAGCTCGCCGCCTTCGCCGTCCCCCGGCTCGCCGATCTCGCCACCGTGGACGTGCTGCCGCCCGCGGTCGAGCCGGCCCGGGTCGGCCACGGCGCGTCCCAGCGGCTGCACCGCGTCGGTGCCCGGGCCGTACCCGCGCTGGCCGACGCCCTCGCCGAGCTGCCCCGGCCCGGCGAATCGATCCGCCACCGGGAGGGCTCGGCCGCCGCGCGCAGCCTGGCGGGCGGCGTCGCCGTGCTCACCGAGCCCGGGCCCGAGGACTCCTGCCCGGCCGGGACCACCTCACTGCTGGTCCTCCCGCTGGCCGCCCGGGGCCGCCTGATCGGGCTGCTCACCCTCGGCCGCACCGCCGCCGGCCCGGCCTTCACCCCCGACGAGGCCGCCCTGCTCGGCGATCTCGCCGCCCGCGCCGCCACCGCCCTCGACAACGCCCGCAGCTTCGCCCGGTCCCAGGGCATCGCCCTGGAGCTCCAGCGGGCGCTGCTGAGCGAGCCCGGCAACCCCCACCAGAACCTCTCCCTCGCCTCCCGGTACCTTCCGTCCGGGAGCTCCTCGGTGGTCGGCGGCGACTGGTTCGAGACGGTCCGCCTGCCGTTCGGGCGCACCCTGCTGGCGATGGGCGACGTCATGGGGCACGGCGTCGAGGCCGCCGTCGACATGAGCCACTACCGCTCCGCGCTGCGCGACCTCGCCGGGATGGACCTGCCCCCGCACCGGATCCTGCGCCAGCTCGACAACGTCATCTCCGCCGACGACTCCGCCCGCCCGGCGACCTGCCTGCTGGCCCTCGCCGACCCGGGCCGGGGCCGCTGGACGCTCTCCAGCGCGGGCCACCTGCCGCCCGCCCTGATCGCCCCCGGCCGTCCGACCGAGCTGCTGCGCGTCCCCACCGGGCCGCCGCTCGGCACCGGCCTCGGCGGCTACGAGCAGACCGCCCACCCGCTCCTGCCGGGCCAGACCCTGCTGCTCTACACCGACGGCCTGGTCGAGCGGCGGGACGAGGACATCGACGCCTCGCTGGAGCGGCTCGCGGCCCTGCGCCTGCCCGCCACCGGGAACCTCGACGAGTTGCTCGACGCCGTCCTCCACTCCCTCGCCCCGCCCCCGGCCGCCGCCGAGGACGACATCGCCCTGCTGGTGGCGCGCCCCCGGCAGCGCTGACGGACCGCCGCGCGCCGGTCCTCACCGCGACAGCCGCCCGGCCCTGACAGCCCCTCGGCCCGCACCTCCCCTACACTCCGCCCGCGCCTCCCCCCGCCCCCGCACCTCCGCTCACACCTTCGCCAGCGCCCGCCGGACGTCCGCCCAGATGTCCTCGGGGTGCTCGATGCCCACCGACAGCCGCACCGTCCCCGGCCCGATGCCCGCCGCCGCCAACTCCTCGTCCGACAGCTGCCGGTGGGAGGTGCTGGCGGGGTGCAGCACCAGGGTGTGCACGTCGCCCAGGGACGGGGCCAGCGAGGCGAGCCGGACGGACTCGGTGAAGGTCGCGGCCGCTTCCCGGCCGCCGGCCAGGTCGAAGGCCAGGACTCCGCCGTGGCCGTCGGGCAGCAGGCGGCGGGCGAGGTCGTGGTCGGGGTGCGTGGGCAGGCCCGGGTAGTGGACGGCGGTGACCGCGGGGTGGGCGGCGAGCCGGCCGGCCAGGTCGAGCGCGGTCTCGCACTGGCGGCGGACCCGCAGGGCGAGGGTCTGCATCCCGCGCAGGGTCAGCCAGGCGGCGAACGGGTCGGCGGCGGCGCCGAGTTCGAGCGAGCGCCGCCAGACCCGGTGGTGCAGCGCCGGGTCGGCGAAGACGGCGATCCCGCCGAGGACGTCCGAGTGTCCGCCGAGGTACTTGGTCACGGAGTGGATCACGATGTCCGCGCCGTGCTCGATCGGGCGGCACAGCAGCGGGGTCGCGAAGGTGTTGTCCACCACGCTCACCACCCCGGCCCGCTTGGCGACGGCGATCAGCCCGGGCAGGTCGGTGACCCGGGTGGTGGGATTGGAGACGGTCTCCAGGAACAGCACCCGGGTGGTGGGGCGCAGTGCGGCCGCCACTCCGGCCGGGTCGTCGCCGCTCACGTAGCCGACCTCGACGCCCCAGCGCTCGGTGAGGTCGGTCAGCGCGCCGACGGTGCCGCCGTACAGGCTGCGCTGGGCGATCACGTGGTCGCCGGCGCGCAGCAGGGCGAGCAGCGCGGTGTTGATCGCCCCCATGCCGGAGGCGGTGGCGAGGGCTCCGGTGCCGCCCTCGAGTCCGGCGACGGCCTGCTCCAGCGAGCGGACGGTGGGGTTGCCGAAGCGGTTGTAGAAGAAGGCGCCGTCCGGTCCCCCGTGGGCTCCGGCGAGCGCGTCGCCGGTGTCGAAGGCGAACAGGTGGCCCTGGTGCAGCGGGACGCCCAGCGGACGGCTGCCGGTGACCTCGGTGAGCGGCGGGTGGACGACCCGGCTCTCGGGGCGCAGCTCGTCGGGGGCCTCGTGGGAGTGGTGGTCGCTCATGGCGTTCATCCTCGGGCGGTCCCGGCGCCCGGGCCATGGCCAATCGCCGTCGAGTGGCCTGCCCGGGCGGTCGTTCCGGCCCACCGCCCGGAGGCGGTGGCGACGCCCGGGTCGCGGCGGCGGGTGGTTCCCCTCTACGACGGGTGGCTCCCGACCACGGCGGGTGGCTCCCGGCGGCGGCGAGAGGCTCCCGACGCCTCACGGCTACTCGCGGCTACTTGCGGCTACTTGCGGCGGCTGAAGATCCGCTTGGCCGCGTAGACGATCCCGACGATCAGCAGCACCACGAACAGGATGATCAGGATCACCACGACCAGCAGGAACTTGCCCAGCTTGGCGAAGAAGCCCGACTTCTTCTTCTCCTCCTTGGCGAGGTTCGCGGCCTCGGCGGTGGAGGCACCGGAGGAGACCGTGGTGACGGAGGCACCGGAGGCGGCGCTCGCCCCGGTACGGACCTCCGTACCGGCGTCCGCGGTGGAGGCCCCCACGGCCGCCCCCGGGTTCGCGGCGGCGGCCGCGACGGTTCGGGGTGCGGCCACCGCCGCCGCACCCGATGCCACGGCGGTGAGGCCGGTGGCGGCCAGCAGGGCCACCAGGGCGCCAGCCATCGAACGTATGATCCGATTAGTCATCGTGCTCCTCAAAGCGGTTCCGGAGCAGCGCGGACCCCGCCGATCTGACCAATTTCTCATGGTCTGACCAGCTGGTTTTCCCATCCGCGCCTAGTATGCTCCACTGAAGTTCTACAGCGGTGTAAAAGTTTAGCGACGGGCCCTGCCCGGATCGGCTCCGGCCCCCGGCCACGCGAACCCGCCGCTTCGACGGGGGGCGCGTGGCAACTGTGGAGGATGACGACGTGTCTGGCCGCAAGGGTTCCCCCGGAGCCGAGAATTCGCCGCACCGGGCGGGCGGGCGCCGGAGCACCGGCCGGAGGGCCGACCGGACCGGAACCGGTCAGAACCCGGACAGCTCGGACATAGCGGAGGGCCCGGCGGAGGGCCGCGCGGCGGGCCTGGCGGAGGGCCGTGCGGCGGGCCGGGCGAAGAAGAAGCCCAAGCGCAGCACCAAGGAGAAGGTGCTCTGGGCGACCGCCGGCTGCACCGCCCTCGCCGTCCTCGGTGGCGCCGCCCTCTACTACCGGCTCAACAGCAACATCAGCACCTTCGACGGCGACGCCCTCAGCAAGGACCGCCCGGAGGCCGCTGCCCCGGACTCCCAGGGCCGCACCCCGGTCAACGTGCTGATGATCGGCTCGGACAGCCGCGGCAACGGCAACAGCGACCTGGGCGGCGGCGGGGACGGCGGCGCCCGCTCGGACACCGCGATCCTGCTGCACGTCTACGCCGACCACAAGCACGCCGTCGGCATCTCCATCCCCCGCGACTCCCTGGTCACCATCCCGCCGTGCAAGCTCCCCAACGGCAAGTGGACCAAGGAACAGACCAATGTGATGTTCAACAGCGCCTTCTCGGTCGGCGACAGCGACCAGGGCAACCCGGCCTGCACCCAGAACGCCGTCGAGAAGCTCACCAACCTGCGCGTCGACCACACCATCGTGGTGGACTTCAACGGCTTCGCGTCGATGACCAAGGCGGTCGGCGGCGTCGAGGTCTGCCTGCCGAACGACATCCACGAGGGGGACCTCAACCCCAACCTCGGCCGCAAGGGGAAGCTTCTCTTCGCCAAGGGCAAGCAGAAGGTCGAGGGCCAGAGCGCGCTGGACTACGTCCGGGTGCGGCACGGCATCGGCGACGGCTCCGACATCGGCCGCACCA
Source organism: Kitasatospora sp. NPDC058184 (assembly GCF_042883725.1). Lineage (NCBI taxonomy): Bacteria > Bacillati > Actinomycetota > Actinomycetes > Kitasatosporales > Streptomycetaceae > Kitasatospora > Kitasatospora sp. NPDC058184. The sequence continues at coordinate 243,142 of NZ_JBHVVE010000011.1, read as the reverse complement.
AGCGCCAGCAGGCCTTCCTCTCCTCCCTCATCAAGGAGGTGAAGTCCCACGGCATGGACCCGACCACGCTGCTGCCGCTCGCCGACGCGGCCACGAAGTCGCTGACCGTCGACCCCGGCCTCGGCTCCGCCGCCAAGCTGCTCTCCTTCGCCATGGAACTCAAGGACGTGGACCTGCACGACATCAAGTTCCTGACCGTGCCGTGGCGTTACGAGGGCCCGCGGGTCGCCCTGGTCCACCCGGACGTGGACCAGCTGTGGGCCGCGCTCAAGGCCGACCGCACCATCGACGGCCAGGACGCGAGCGCCCCGGCCGAAGCCGGCTCCGCCTCCCCCGCCGCGGATCCCGCCACCACCCCCGCGGCCGCTCCGGCCCCGACGGCCGCCCCGGACGCCAAGGCCGCCGAGGTGAAGGTCTCCGTGCTCAACAGCACCGGCGAGACCGGGCTCGGCGGCCGGGCCGCGGAGACCGTCAAGGGCGCCGGCTACACCGTCACCGGCGTCGGCAACGCGGTCGGCAAGCCGCGCAGCACCACCGTCGTCGAGTACGGCACCGGCGAGCGCACCGCCGCCGAGTCGGTCGCCAAGCTCTTCCCCGGTGCGACCGTGCAGCCCGGCGGCCGGGGCGTCAGCGTCGTCCTCGGGCACGACTTCGCCGCCGCCAACCCGGCGGGCCCGGCCACGCCGGCCCCCGGTGGCGCCGCCACCGCGCCGGCCCCGCTGCCCACCAGCATCAGCGGCGCCGCCCGCTCGGCCGACGACGACCCCTGCAGCAACCTCTCGTACGGCTGAGCCCGGCCCCCTCGCACAGCGGTCCCCCGCACGACGGCGGGGCGCCTCCGGAACATCGCTCCGGAGACGCCCCGCCGAGGTACGTCCGAGGGGGTGTCAGCGCCTCGTCCCGCAGGACGGACAGAACGCGGCGCCGTCCGGGACGTCCTGGCGGCAGCCCGTGCACTGGACGGGCTGCGCCAGCCGGAAGCCGCAGCCCGGGCAGAACGGCGTGCCGTGGGTCTCGGTGTGGCACTGCGGGCAGACCAGCTGCCGCGGCGTGCTGACGTCGTACCCGGTCCCGGACTGCTGCCCGGCCTTGAACGCGCGCTCGGTGACCGCGTCGTTGAGACCGCGGTGCTGCGCCGCCACCGCCTCGGCCGCGGTGTCCGGGGCGCAGTTGTGGCACAGGCCCTGGGCCGGGTCGAAGCAGCGGCCGCAGGTGTATTGGGTGCACCGGGCGCAACGGTTGAAGTGGGACTGGGCGTTGGTGATGGCCCGCTGGAACGCGGCGTCCCGCGAGGTGCCCCAGGTCTGCCCGGCCAGCCCGTCGGCGGCGTTGCTGATGGTGTTGGCGTTGCCGCCGATCAGGTTCCAGGCCGCACTGACGCCCTTGCCTATCCAGCCGGCCATCTGGCCGGTCCGGAACGGTTCGAACGTCGAACGCCAGGTGTCCGAGCAGCGATAGCAGTAGAACTCGAACTGGAAGCCCGCGCCGGTGCCGTGCTGCTCGCACATGTCGCGGTAGTTGCTGCTGAAGTAGATCTCCGAACTCACGTCGTCCCCGGTCGCTCAATGGCCTGTCAGCGGTCGCTCCCAGGGACGATAGGGCCCATCGAACGGTTCCGCCAACAACGTTCGACCGTCCCCGATCAGAGCCCGGTGGCCGGCAGCAGCAGCACCCGTGCCGGATCGAACGGCTGCCAGCGCGCGGGCTGCCCGCTGCGGCCGATCCGCAGCCGGCACCAGCGCTGCCCGGCCGCGTCCTGCCACCACCCGCTGATCCGGCCGAGCGCCCAGGCACCGCCCCCGAGGTCCACCTCGACCGGCTGGTAGACCCACTGGACGTCCCGGTCCGCCGGTTCCGTTCCCACCGGACCACCGGCGCCCACGGGACTGCACTGACTCTCCATCACGGCTCCGTCTCCCGACCCGGACCCGGCCGCCGGACGCCCCGCTCGGGGGCGGCCGACGGCCGGGGTGCAGCTCACCTCCTGAACTCTACAGGCGTGTAGAGGTCAGCGGGAGGAGTTCCGTCGAAGACGATCGACCCGGCCGGAGGACCGGCCGGGTCGGGGCGCCGGGGCGAGCCGGCCTCAGCGGTCCTTCCGCATCGAGGGCTCCTGCACCGACGGCGTGCGCGCCGACGACCTGCGCGCCGACCGCCGCCGCTGTCACAGGGCCAGCGGCACGATCCCGGCCAGCGCGGCGGCCTCCGGCGCCGGCGGCGCCTCGAACGGCGCGCCGGCCGCGCCCGCCGCCCCGGCCGGCACCTTGTCGAAGGTGTCCGGGACGGGCAGGGTGGACCAGTCGGACAGCGGCCAGGCGACCACGAAGGCCCGGCCGACCACGTTGTCCACCGGCACGAAGCCGTCGCCGGTCTCGTTGTGGTGCCAGCGGGAGTCCCGCGAGTTGTTGCGGTGGTCGCCCATCACCCAGAGCTTGCCCTTGGGCACGGTGACGGTGCCCACCGGGTCGTTGTCGCAGGGCGTCGCACCGGGGAACAGGTACGGCTCGTCCAGCGCGACGCCGTTCACCCTCAGCGGCGCGCCCGCCTCGCAGTCGACGGTGTCCCCGCCGACCGCGATCACCCGCTTGATCAGGTCCTTCTCGTCCGCCGAGGGCATCAGGCCGACGGTGCTGAGCACCTTCTGGACACTGCCCATGACGGAGTCGCCGGAGCTCGCCGGCGTGCCCTCCAGCCAGCCGCCCGGATCGCGGAACACCACCACCTCGCCGCGCTCGGGCTTGGCGCCGAACCACGGGGTGAACTTGTCGACCAGCACCCGGTCGCCGATCGCGAGGGTCTGCTCCATCGAGCCGGAGGGGATGGAGAAGGCCTGCACGAAGAAGGTCTTGATGCCGAGCGAGAGCAGCAGCGCGATCACCAGCAGGATCGGCAGCTCCTGCCAGAACGGGCGCTTCTTCCGGGGGCGCTCGGCCTCCTCGTCGGCCTTCCCGGGAGCGTCGGCGCCCGCGTTCACCGCGTCCGCCCCCTCCGCCACCGCGGTGCCCGTACCCGCCTCCGCCCCCGCCCGGCCGTCCCCGGCCCCCTCGCGCTCCGCGGCTCCGCCGCTCTCGCCGGACTCCGCGCTCTGCTGCACAGTCATTTCCTCGGCCCCTCCGACGGCCTGGCGGGAGCCGGTAGGAAGACCCCCTGTCAGGAACGAACCTACCGAACAGAGGTTCCCGGGCGCGCCCTGACGTGGATGCGCTCGCCCTGCGGACCGAACAGGCTGAGGAACTCCACCGGCTGCGGGCCCGCGTTGCCGAAGGCGTGCGGGGTGCGGGTGTCGAACTCGGCGGCCTCACCGGCCGCCAGCACCAGGTCGTGGGTGCCGAGCACCAGCCGCAGCCGCCCGGACAGCACGTACAGCCACTCGTACCCCTCGTGGACCTTCAGCTCCAGGTCCGGCCCGGCGTTCCGGCCCGGCGGCACGATGTGCTTGTAGGCGTGCAGGCCTCCCAGGTGGCGGGTGAGCGGGACGATGGTCTGGCCGTTCCTGGTCACCGGGCGCGGGTGGATCCGCGGGTCTCCGGTGGCCGGGGCGCCGACCAGTTCGTCCAGCGGCACCCGGTACTCCCGGGCCAGCGGCAGCAGCAGCTCCAGCGTCGGCTTGCGCTGCCCGGACTCCAGCCGGGACAGCGTGCTGAGCGAAATGCCGGTGGCGGCCGCCAGTTTGGCGAGCGTGGTGCCGCGCTCCCTGCGCAGCGCCCGCAGCCGCGGGCCCACCGTGGTGAGGACGTTCTCGAACTCTTCGTCGGCCATGCCTGCCATTTGCCGGTACGGCAAGGACCCTTGTCAATCCGGCACACGGGTGAGGACCCCTCCGCCACCCCTGCGGGTCACGCCCCCGGGGCGCGTCCACGGCCCCGACGCCTATCCTCGCGTCATGCGCATTCACCTCACCCGGGACAGCGTCGCGGCCGGCGACGACGCCGACGCCCCGCACGCCGGGACCGTCACGCTCCCCGACGGCCTGGACGCCCCGGCGGCGCTCACCGCCCTCGGGCTCCCCCGGCCCCGGCTCCCGCTGATCGGGGGCGGCCTCGCCACCTGGGTGGTGCGCGCCGCCGACGGCACCCCGCTGGCCGTCCTCGCCCAGCAGTGGCCGCTGCCCCGCCCGCTGCCGGCCTGGCAGGGCCCGCTCGACCGCCTGGCCGGAGCGGACGGCACCGTCCGGCTGCACGTCGAGTACCGGCGCCAACTGGACCCGGAGGCCGAGTACCAGCGGCTGCTGCCCGGCTGAGGCCTACGGGTCCGAACAGCTACGGCGTGCCGAGGAACCAGAAGAACGGCCCCTGCTCGTACAGCGACCGCACGATCGGCTCGGACCAGTCCGTGACGACGAACAGCACCAGGCCCACCGCCCCGCCCAACAGCAGCCCGGCCGCCACGGCCGCCGTCATCATCCCCGCGATCGCCCGCATCCGGGCCTCCTCCCCCGTCGCCGGGGAGACTCCCCCGCCGGCCCCGCACCGGCACCGAACGTCCTTGGACCGAGGCCGAGTTGTCACCGAGCAGTGAGCAACGGTGAGCAACGGGGGTGGGAAGCGCGGCCCGCTACCGGTACTCGCGCAGCCTGGCCCGCACCCCGAACGCGGTGAGGCCGAGCGCCAGCAGCAGCGCCCCGCCGGCCAGCGCCGCCGTGGTGCCGTCGAGGTCGTCGTCGGTCGCGGCGACCGCCCGGTCCATCGCACCCGCGTTGATCGCGATGGTGTCCCCGATCGCGGTGCCCAACTGCCCGAAGTCGTAGTCGGACTGGCCCTTCGACAGCCCGGTGTTGAGCGTGACCGCCTCCTTCAGCCTCCCGGCGTCGCGCAGCTCGCGGATCCCGCGGTCGGTCCGCTGGTACTGCTGGAAGGCGTCCAGCACCCGCTCAGCGGCGTCCTGCTCGCCCGCGAAGGTGATGTTGTGCAGCTCGCTCCCCAGGTAGCCGCCGAAGGGGACCGCCGTACGGTCCGCGCGGTGCCGGGCGGCGGCGTCGGCCAGCCGGGCGCCGTAGTCCGACAGTGCCGCCCCGTCGAGGCGGACGATCGCCTGCGCCTTGTCGAGGAAGCCCTGCTCGTAGGCGGCGGCGCGGCTCGGGTCGGTGAGGTAGCGGCTCTCGTCGGCGTTCATGTCGTACGCCACGGCGCGGGCCCGGCTGAGCGCGATCACCGAGTCGTAGGCGTTGCTCTTGGCCGTCACCAGGCGGTCGTCCGCACGGCCCGCCAGGGCGAGCGCGGTCACCAGCGCCACGCCGGTCAGCACGGTGACGGCGGCCAACGCCGGGCTGAGGACCCGCCGGTAGCGCACGGCGAGGGCGCGCTGGAGGCCCAGCAGCGCGGCCAGCGCGAGCAGGCCGACGGCGAGCAGCCACCACCAGCCGCCGCCGAGCGCCCGGCGCTGCCCGGAGTACACCTGCTCGACGGTGGCCTCGTTGGCGGCGGTGACCTGGTCGGCGGCGGGCAGCAGCTGTTGGCGCAGCAGGTCGGTGGCCTGCCGGTAGGTGTCCAGGGCGGCCGGGGAGGGTTGTCCGGCCGGTGCCTTGGCCTGCTCCTCCAGCAGCCGGGCCTGGGCCACCAGGGCCTCGTAGCCGCCCAGTCGGCCGAGCACCAGCTGGACGGCGCGCTGCCCGGCCGGATCGTCGGCGGCGGCCTGGGCAGCCTGCTGGAGGTCGTCGTCGGCCTGGGCGCGGCGCTGCTCGTAGGCGTCCAGGGTCTGCCGGCGCAGCGCGGTGTAATCGGGGTCGGCGCCGACCAGCAGCAGGTTGGCGGCCTGGGCGTCCATGTCGCTGAGCGCGAAGTAGAGGTCGGCGGCGCGGGTGGCCTGCGGGGCGGCCCGGTGGCCGATGGTGTCGGTGCCGTCGCGGGCTCCGCCGAGCACGGCGGTGGCGGTGGCGCCGAGGGCGAGCAGGGCGGCCAGGCTCAATGCGGTGAGGCCGCGGACCAGGCGCGGGGTGGTCCAGTAGGACCGGCTGCCCGTCCTGCGGACGGCCCGGCCCAGGCGGGTCGGGGCACCCGGCGCCTTCCCGGCTCGGCCCTCCTCGGCCCGTTCCTCCCGGCCCCGGCCTTCCCCGGCGCGGCCCTCCCCGGCAGGGTCGTCCTCCCGCGGGGCGCTCGCCCGGTGCTCCATGGAGGTCGTCATGACCACCCGTCCCTTCCCCCGTCGCACGGTCTGCCGACGCCCCGGCCGGAACCAAAGCACAGAACCGTTTCTCCACTTCCGCCGCGCGACGCTAGTGCCGCGTCACCGGCGACGAGGTGCTCCCTGACACCTCCTTGACGCCGCCGGGCACCGTTCTTGACGCGCTCTTGGCGCGCCCTCCCGGTGCCCGGCAGCCGTCACCCTCCGGCGAGGGCCGGGCGGCTCAGCCCTGGCCGGCCCTGCCGCCGCGATTCGCGCCCTCCTTCCGACGGGCCCTCTTCTTACGGGCGCGCTCGGACACGGCGGTCCTCCTCGTGGACGTCGGGTCGGCCCGGTTCAGGCCGCCCGGCCGACCAGCTGGTCGGCAAGCCTCGCCAGCCGCTTCAACGAACGCTCCTCCTGGGCGACCAGCGCCGTCTGCGCGACCGAACCGCCGTCGTAGTAGGCGCCGTTGGCGACCGCCACGCCCGGCAGGCAGAGCCGGACCACGGCCGCCGCCCCCTCCGCGGCCGGCGCGCCCGTGCGCCCGTACAGCGGCAGCAGCGCGGTGGCGCACTGGCCCGGGTTGAGGCTGACGGCCGTGATGCCGGAGCCGGCCGGTGCCATCTCGGCGGTCGCCATGGTGAGCGCGAGCTGCGACTGGGCGTACACGGCGACCCGCGAGTACCTCTTCGTCCGGTGCGGGTCCGCCCAGTTCATCGAGGCGGTGCGGTGCAGCGAGGAGGAGACGTTGACGATCCGGGCGTCGCCGGCCGCCGAGAGCGGCGCCCGCAGCAGCCGCGCCAGCAGGTGCGCGGCCAGGAAGTTGACCTGGAGCGAGACCTCGTTGCCGTCCTCGGTGAGGGTGCAGCGCTCGGGTGCCATCGCCGCGGCGTTGTTCACCAGCAGGTCCAGCGCCGGGTAGTGCTTGACGACCGTGCCGGCCAGCGCGGCGATCTCCGCGAGGTGGGTGAAGTCGGCTGCCAGTTCGACGAGTTGGTCCCGCCGGGCGCCCGCGGCGACCAGGCGCCCGACGGCCGCCTCGGCCTCGGCGGCGGTCCTGGCGTGCACCAGCACGGTGGCGCCCAGCCCGGCGAGCAGCCGGGCGGTCTCCCAGCCGATCCCGGAGGAGGCCCCGGTGACCAGGGCGGTGTGGCCGGACAGCACGGTGCCGGACATTGCGGACACGGCGGAGATGGACAGGACGGAGTCGGACATGACCGTTCCCAGGGTGCGTGGCACCGCCGGCCCTGACCGGACCGGGGGTGCGGGCTCAACTGGCCCGATGGAATGAGGAGAAGAGGAACGCCGAGCGCCTTCTACGGATCGCGACGGCCCCCGGACGAGGCCCGCGCGCGCCCGCCCCCGCCCCCGCCCGCGCCGCGACGGCGCCGGGACGGGGTACGGCGCGCACCGTGCCCTCCGGCGGGGAGGCGCGGATCAGCGCACGGCGATGACGGCCACGGCAGCGCGGACCGTCGGCCGCCTATGCGGCGGACGGTCGTGATGGCGTACCGGGCGGTTCATGCTCCTCATCCAACCGACGCTCCCCCACCCGGGCAAGCGCCGCGCCGACGCCCTGACGAATCCCTGACGCGGCCCCGCCGCGCGGTCACCGCCCCTGGGGCCCGGGGCGCCCGGAGCTCCGGCCTACAGCCAGTTCCGCTTCTTGAACACCAGGTACAGCCCGGTGCACACCAGTGCCATCAACCCGATCGCGAACGGGTAGCCGAAGGCCCACTGGAGCTCCGGCATCGTCTCGAAGTTCATCCCGTACACCGTGCCGATCAGGGTCGGCGCGAAGAGGATGGCCGCCCAGGAGGAGATCTTCTTGATCTCGTCGTTCTGCACGTGCCCCGCCTCGGCGAGCTGCTTCATCTCCTCGTTCTGCCGCTGCGAGACCAGCGTCGCGTTGACGGTCAGGATGTTCTGGAGCATCTGCCGGAAGCCGTCCACCCGCTCGGCGGCGTAGGTGGCGTGGTCGGCGACGTCGCGCAGGTAGCGCTGGAGCTCCTCGTCGGTGCCGTACTTGCCGAAGCCCGCCTCCAGGCTCTTCATGATCTCCAGCAGCGGGCGGGTGGCCCGCTGGAACTCGATCACCTCGCGGGACAGCTCGTAGATGCGGCGGGAGACCTGCGGGTCGCCCCCGAACACCTCGGTCTCGATCTCGTCGATGTCGTGCTGGAGGCCGGCGATCACCGGCGCGTAGCCGTCCACCACGGCGTCCAGCACCGCGTACAGCACCGCCTCGGGGCCGAGCGCCAGCAGCTCCGGGTCGTCCTCCAGGCGGCGGCGCACCGCCGACAGGTCCGGGGCCTGGGAGTGCCGGACGGTGAGCACGAAGTCGGGGCCGACGAAGAGGTGGATCTCGCCGAAGTCGACCTCCTCCGCCTCGTCCAGGTAGCGGGCGGCGCGCAGCACGACGAACAGGGTGTCGCCGTAGCGCTCCAGCTTCGGCCGCTGGTGGGCGACGATGGCGTCCTCGACGGCCAGCTCGTGCAGGTCGAACCGGTCGGCGGCCTCCAGCAGCTGCGCCTCGGCGGGGCGGAACAGGCCGATCCAGGCCATCGTGCCGGGCCGGTCGGGCAGCGTGCGGTAGATGTCGGCGAGGTCGGTGGGCGCGTCTATCCGGCGGCCGTCGCGGTAGACCGCCGCGTCCACGACGGAACGCTCCAGCGTCACCGGTTCGACGGGCTGGTCGGGGCGCGGGTCCATCGAGTGCTCGGGCGCCGGCTGGGTGTCCGAGGGCCGGACGACGGAACGGGAGAACGGACGCTTGCTCGCGCGCACGGCGCGCACACGCCAGTCGGACATGGCGGAGACCTCCACGGGGGATGCCCGGCCGCCGTACGGGAACACGGCGGACCGGAGGCGCCCGGCCGGCCGCCACGCGCACTGCGCGACCGGCGGCGCCTCGCCGGGAGGACGAGGTCAGTGCCGCGCGGGAGCCGTACGGGAGGAGGTGTGCCGGGGGCTGCGAGTGGTGCGGGACAACCGGGGGCGGGGCCGACTTCGACCCGTACTACTGCACTCCACGGCTCTCACCTCCTCGGCTCCGCGCGCTCACGCACCGGGAGGGGCGCCAGCACAACCCCGCCGAGTCTAGTACCCGTACGCCCCGGCCTCCGACCAGGGCCCCGGGCCGGGCACGCGTCCACCGCCCGCACCGGTGTTCCACGGAGCGCCCGGCGCCGGCCCCGCTCCCTCTCAACGGCCCCGCCGGGCAGGGTTGTTCGTCCACAGCGAAGCCGTCACGAATCGGCGACCACGCCACTACGCTACGTGTCATGACTTCTTCGAAGAAGGCCCCGGGGCGGGGTACTGCGGTGGTGGTCGGCGGCGGACTCGCGGGGCTGGCGGCCGCCTGGGCGCTGCGCGGGATCGCCGAGCGGATCGTCGTGGTGGAGCGCGACCGGTACCCGGCGGGGACGGAGTTCCGGGCCGGGGTGCCGCAGGGCCGGCACGCCCACCTGGTGCTGGAGGCCGGGCACCGGCTGCTGGACGAGATGATGCCCGGCATCAAGCAGCAGCTGATGGACGCGGGCGCGCAGCGGGTGGCCGCCTCGGACGTCAGGTGGCTGTGCTCCGCGGGGTGGCTGGCCGAGTACCCGGCGCAGATGGCCTTCCTCTCCTGCACCCGGCCGCTGCTCGACGCGTTCGTGCTGGACCGGGTCCGCGCCCACCCCGCGATCGAGTTCCTGGAGGGGACGGACGTGGTCGGGCTGCTCGGCTCGGCGACGGCGGTGACCGGGGTGAAGGTCCGCGAGCGCGGCCCGGAGCGCGGCGAGGTCCGGGAGATACCGGCCGAGTTGGTGGTGGACGCGGCCGGGCGCTCGACCTCGGTGCCGAAGTGGCTGGCCGAACTGGGCTGCCCGCCGGTGCCCGAGGAGCGGGTGGACGCGGGCGTCGCGTACGCCTCCCGGATCTTCCACCGCCCGGCCGGGTCCGACCTCGGCGACCAGGCGGTCTACCTCCAGACCAAGGCCCCGGACGCGCAGCGGATGGGCGTCCTGCTGCCGGTCGAGGGCGACCGCTGGATCGTCAGCCTCGCCGGGATGCGCGGCGCCGAACCGGCGGCCGGCCCGGAGGGGTTCACCGAGCACCTGGGACAGCTGCGCGACCCCCTCCTGCACGAGGTGCTGCAGGGCGCCGAACCGGCGGGCGAGGTCCGGGGGTTCCTCCCCGGCCCGGGCGTGCGCCGGCACTACGAGCGCGGCGGCCCGGACGGGCTGGTGGTGGTCGGCGACGCCGCGAGCACCTTCAACCCGGTGTACGGCCAGGGCGTCACCGTCGCCCTGTTCTGCGCCCGGGAGCTGCGCCGCTCCGCGAAGCGGCACGGCGGCATCGGGCACGCCGCGGCCCGGGCCGCGCGGCGCGCCGTCGCCGCGGCCTCCGCGGTGCCGTGGATGATCTCCTGCGCCGAGGACGCCCGCTTCCGCGCCACCGCCGGCGCGCCCTCCGGGGCCCTGGTCGGGCTCCAGCACCGGTTCTTCGACAAGGTGCTGGCCGCCAGCACCCGGGACCCGGCGGTCACCGCGGCGTTCCACGAGGTGATGTCGCTGGTGGCGCCGCCGTCGCTGCTGTTCCGGCCGTCGGTGCTCGCGGCGGTCCTGCGGGCCTGAGGGGGCACGGGAACGAGGGGCCGGCGCGGCGCTCCGGGCTTGGGGGGCGCGGCGCCGGCGCGGCGCTCCGGAGCGCTGCATCCCGAGGTGCGTAGCGCTCCGGAGCGCTACGCCCCGAGGTGCGCGGCGACGTACGGCAGCGCCACCTGCTCCAGGCCGCGCAGGCCGAAGGCGGGGTGGACGTTGACCTCGAAGACCACGCCGCCGCTCTCGGCCGCGAGGTCCACCCCGGCCAGGTCGAGCCCCAGGGAGGCGGCCGCCGCAACGGCCGACTCCGCGAGCCCGTCCGGCAGTTCGGCGTAGTCGAGCACGGTGGAGACGGCCCCCCGGCTCTCGTTGCAGGGCGCGTCCGGGTCCGCCTGGACGTGCTCGACGACCCGGACCACACGCCCGTGCAGCACCACCACCCGGTACTGGTGGCGGCGCCCGTCCGGGAGGATGTTGCGGGCGTCACGGGCGAGCAGCCAGGGCGCCCGCGCGTAGTGCCGCGCGGCGGCGTCCAGCTGGGCGCGGGTCGTGACGTGGAAGACGTCGTCGCCGCCCATCCCGACGCAGGGCCGGGCCCAGACGTCGCCGCCGAGTTCCGCGAAGGCCTCGGCGGCGGCCTCCGGGCTCGGCTCGCGGAGCGCGATGCTGGGCATGTGCGGCACGCCGTCCCGGACGAAGCGGGCGACGGTGAGGTCCTTCTCGGTGGCCGCCCGCCATGCCTGGGCGTCGGTGCCGAGCGAGCGGGCGCCGAATCCGCGCAGCCGCCGCTGGAAGCCCTCGAACGCGCGGCGCCGGTGCGGCGGGATCTCGTAGACGATCACCGTCTCGGCGGTCACCGTCCGGCCGCCCGCCTCCAGTCGGAACCCGCCCGCGTCGTCGGCCTTGATCTGGCCGCTGCCGCCGGTCAGGAAGTGCCGGGCGTCCAGCTGTACGGGTTCCCGGCCGGTCAGCGTCCGGGCGGCGGCGGCGAGCACCTGCCGACTGCCTTCGGTCGAGCTGTGATCGGTCAGGAGTACGAGATCGCGTCGGGGCATGCGGACATGCAAGCGAGTGCGGCGTGGCCACGACAAGGCGGCCTCGTGCGCCATCGGCCCGGCGGGGTGGCCGAAACCGGGTATCCGCAACCGTGCCGCCCCGCTCCGAGCCGTCCGCTTCGTCGCCCGGATAATTCGGATGCGCCCGCTCCGCCCGCCCGATAGCCTGCCCGACATGTCTACGCCCCGAATTTCCTAGCTCGCGGACCCACTTCCACGCCACCCGTGTGTCCGCAAGCTTTTTCGGAGCGTTATCCCATGATCACCACCCGTGGTGTCGACGTGCGCGTCGGCGCCCGCCTGCTGCTGTCCGACGTCACCCTGCACATCGCCCCCGGCGACCGGATCGGCCTGGTCGGCCGCAACGGCGCCGGCAAGACCACCCTGCTCGCCACCCTGGCCGGGCAGCTCGCGCCCGCCGCCGGCACGGTCACCCGGACCGGGGCCGTCGGCTACCTCCCGCAGGACTCCCGCGCCGCCGACCCGTCGGCCACCGTCACCGACCGCGTCCTGTCCGCCCGCGGCCTGGACGCCGCCGTCCGCGCCGTGCGCGCCGCCGAGGCCGCGATGGCCCGGGCCGGGTCGCCCGCCGAGGAGCGCCGGGCGATGGACGCGTACGTCCGGGCCGAGGCCGGGTTCCAGTCCCGGGGCGGCTACGCCGCCGAGGCCGAGGCGGCCCGGATCGCGGCCGGGATCGGCCTGCCCACCCGGGTGATGGACTCCCCCGTCGGCACGCTCTCCGGCGGTCAGCGCCGCCGGGTCGAACTGGCCCGCATCCTGTTCGCCGACCACGGCACCCTGCTGCTGGACGAGCCGACCAACCACCTGGACGCCGACTCCGTCGCCTGGCTGCGCGGCTTCCTCGCCACCCACCGCGGCGGACTGGTCCTGATCAGCCACGACCTCGGACTGCTCGAGGAGACCGTCAACCGGGTCTTCCACCTGGACCCGCAGCGCGCCACGATCGACGTCCACAACACCGGCTGGCAGACCTACCTGGCCCAGCGCGCCGCCGACGAGCGCCGCCGCACCCGGGAGCGCGCCAACGCCGAGCGCAAGGCCGCCGCCCTGCACACCCAGGCCGACCGGATGCGGGCCAACGTCGCCACCGCGACCACCGCCCGCAGCATGGCCCGCCGGGCCGACCGGATGCTCGCCGAGCTCGAACCCGTCCGGCAGGCCGAACGCACCGCCCGGATCCGGCTGCCCGAGCCCGCCCCGTGCGGCCGGATGCCGCTGGGCGCGATCAGCCTCGCCAAGTCCTACGGCGGCCGGCCGGTGCTGACCGGCCTGGACCTCGCCGTGGACCGCGGCAGCCGGCTGGTCGTGCTCGGCCCGAACGGAGCCGGCAAGACCACCCTGCTGCGCGTCCTGGCCGGCCGGGAGGCCCCGGACACCGGCCGCGTCGTCCCCGGCACCGGCCTGCGGCTCGGCTACTTCGCCCAGGAGCACGACACCCTCGACCCGGCGCTCAGCGTGCGCGACAACCTCGCCGCGGCCGCGCCCGGCCTGACCGACGGCGAACTGCGGCACGTGCTGGGCGCGTTCCTCTTCCGCGGCGACGACGCCGACAAGCCGGCCGGGGTACTGTCCGGCGGCGAGAAGACCCGGCTCGCCCTGGCCGCCCTGGTGCACTCCGGCGCCAACGTGCTGCTGCTCGACGAGCCGACCAACAACCTCGACCCGGCCTCCCGCACGGAGGTCCTGGCCGCGGTCGGCGGCTACCCCGGCGCGATCGTGATGGTCACCCACGACCCGGACGCCATCGAGGCACTCCGGCCGGTCCGCGTGCTCCTCCTCCCGGACGGCGACGAGGACCTCTGGCACGACACCTACCTGGACCTGGTCACGCAGTCCTGAGGGTTGGTGCCCGCCCGCCGGGCTTCCTCCCGGCGGGCGGGCCGGCCCGGCCCGGCTACGGCTTGCGCGCCTCGATCAGGAAGCGCGCCGAGTGGGCGACGAACGGCCCGTCGGCGCGGATCCGCCCGTCCAGCTCGCGCAGCCGGTCCCGGTGGGTCTCGACGGTGAAGCCCGGGACCATCCAGACCACCTTGCGCAGGAAGTACACCACCGCGCCGATGTCCCGGAACTCCGTCCGCAGCCGCTCGGACCGCAGGTCCACCACCTCCAGCCCGGCCGCCCGCGCCTCGGCACTCTCCACTTCGGGGCGGCGGCCCTCCCGTGCCTCCGGCTGCGGCCCGAGGAAGTACTCGACCAGCTCGAAGACCGACGCCGGGCCGACGTGCTGGGCGAAGTACGTGCCACCGGGGCGCAGCACCCGGGCGATCTCCGTCCACCAGGCCCGCACCGGGTGCCGGCTGCTGACCAGGTCGAAGGCCCCGTCGGCGAACGGCAGCGGCGGCTCGTCCGGGTCCGCGACCACCACCGCGCCCAGCGGGTGCAGCAGCCGCGTGGCGCGGGCCAGGTTGGGCGGCCAGGACTCGGTGGCCGCGAGAACGGGCGGCCGCCCGCCCAGCCGTACGGCGCCCGCGAGCACCTCGCCCCCGCCGGTCTGGACGTCCAGCGCCGCCGTCGCCGCGCCCAGCCGTCCCGCCAGCAGCCGCTGGTAACCCCAGGAGGGCCGCTCCTCGGTCGCCCGGCCCTCCAGCCAGGAGAAGTCCCAGCCGTCCACGGACACGGACTCCGCCTCGGCGATCAGCTCTTCGAAGGTACGCATGTCCGCATCATGGCGGCGGGTCCACCGCCCGGCCAGCGGATTCCCTCGACCGAGACGCCGCCGGCCACTGCATCGACCGCGGCTTCCGAAAATTGATGACGGATCCTCATATTCCTGTGGAAGAAGCTCGATTGGCCCCGACAGAACCTTCACGCGATGTTGGGGAAATCTCACCTCGGCGGAGCCCGGAGCTAACGTCGTGGTTACACACCGTCGGTACGCTGGGGGACGACGGTGATCGGCAACGGACCCGAGGGGAGGCGGCGGTGACGGCACGGCGCATCTCGCGCGGCAAGCGGCTCGCCCTTCTCTTCGCCGCGCTCGTCTCGGCCCTGTTCGCCGTCCTCGGGACCGGCGCCCAGGCGTACGCCGCCGAGCCGCTGCCGAAACCCGCGGCAGCTGCCGAGGGGGACCCGACCTGCAAGGCCCACCATGCCGCGGAGGCCCTGACCGGCCGGGCCGCGGTCCGCCACCGCGCGTGCGGCGGCACGGCCGTCCGCACGGCCCTCCTCGCCCCCGTCGGCACCGGCGTCGCGGCCACACCCGCCACGGTGCCCACCGGGCCGGTACCGGAAGCGAACGGGTCGAGACCGGCCGCGCTCGCGCGCCTCCAGGTGTTCCGCTGCTGACAGCTCCCGCGAGCTGACGCTCCCCGCACGCGATCCGGCGCGCGCCCGGTACGGGCACGCGCGGCCCCGCCATGCCCTCGGCCGACGATCCGCCGCACCCGCGTCAGCCCGCCGCTGCCCCATGACAGCAGCTCCCCGCCCGGCACCACCCGGGCGGGCAGAAGGAGACCTCTCATGCAGTCCCTCGTGACGCACGCCCGCGTCTTCCCGCACCGGCTCGCCACCAGCGGCCACGACCTCGGCCGGCTCTCGGCCGGGCAGGCCCCCGAAGCCCTGTTCATCACCTGCTCCGACTCCCGCGTGGTTCCGGCCCTGATCACCGGATCCCGCCCCGGGCAGCTGTTCGAGCTGCGCACCGCCGGGAACATCGTCCCCGCCTACGACACCACCGCCCCCAGCGGTGAGGCGGCCACCATCGAGTACGCCGTCGACATCCTCAGGGTCCCCGACATCATCGTCTGCGGGCACTCCCACTGCGGGGCCATCGGTGCCCTCGTCCGGGCCGAGGACCTGGCCCCCGTCCCCGCCGTGCGGACCTGGCTCGAGCACGCCGCTCCGCCGACCCGCCACCTCGCCCCCGTTCCGGCCCACGACCAGGAGGCGGACGTCGCGGGGCCGGTACAGCGCAACGTGCTCGCCCAGCTCGACCGGCTGCACACCTACCCGGGCGTGACCCGCCGCCTGGCGGAGGGCACCCTGCGCCTGCACGGCTGGTACTACGAGGTGCACACCGGCACCGTCCTGGCCGGCTCGGACCGGGGGTTCCTGCCGCTGTGAACACGCCCGACCGCAACCGCATCCCCGACCGCTCCGGGCTCCGTGGCCGCAACCGGTTTCCCGACGGCTCCGACCGTTCCGCCGCGTCCGCGCCGCGCGGCCCCTTCGCGCACTGGCGCCAGGACCTGCCCGCCTCGCTGGTCGTCTTCCTGGTGGCCGTCCCGCTCTGCGTGGGCGTCGCCGTCGCCTCCGGCGTGCCGGCCGAACGCGGCCTGATCACCGGCATCGTCGGCGGCCTGGTCGTCGGCCTGCTCCCCGGCAGCAGCCTCCAGGTCAGCGGGCCGGCCGCCGGACTGACCGTTCTCGTCTACGACGCCGTCCAGCAGTTCGGGCTCGCCTCCCTGGGGCCCCTCGTCCTCGCCGCCGGGGTCCTCCAGGTCACGATGGGCCTGCTGCGGATGGGCCGCTGGTTCCGCGCGATCTCCCTGTCGGTCGTCCACGGCATGCTCGCCGGGATCGGCCTCATCCTGATCCTCGGCCAGCTGTACGCCGTCTCGGGCCGCTCCGCGCCGGGCACCGGCCCCGCCAAGGTGGCCGGGCTCCCCGCGCTGCTCGGCGACTGGCTGACCGGCCGGGCCGCGATGACCGCCGTCCTCATGACCGCCGCCACGGTGGCCCTGCTGACGTGCTGGAAGAAGCTGCCCGGCCCCGTCCGCGCGGTGCCCGCCCCGCTGGCGGCGGTCGCCCTCGCCGCCGGTGCGACCGCGCTGTTCGACCTGGACGTCCCCAGGGTGGACGTGGACGGCCTGCTCGGCGCCGTCGCCGTCCCGACCGCGGACGGCTTCGGGGCCGTCGCGAGCGCGGCGGGCCTCGGCACCGTGCTCGCGTTCGCCGTCATCGCCTCCGCCGAGAGCCTGTTCAGCGCCGCCGCGGTCGACCAGATGCACGACGGACGCCGCACCGACTACGACCGGGAGCTCACCTCCCAGGGCGTCGGCAACGCCCTGTGCGGGCTGCTCGGCGCGCTGCCGATGACCGCCGTGATCGTCCGCAGCGCCGCCAACGTCCAGGCCGGCGCCCGGACCAGGACCTCCCGCGTCCTGCACGGTGTCTGGCTGCTGCTGTTCGCCGCGCTGCTGCCCGCCGCACTGGGACTGATCCCGCTCGCCGTCCTCGGCGGCGTCCTCATCCACGCCGGCGGCAAGCTGATCCCGCTGCGGCAGGGCGCGGACCTGTGGCGGGCACACCGCGGCGAGGTCGTGGTGCTGACCGCCACCGCCGGCGCGATCGTCGTCACCAACCTCTTCGAGGGCGTGCTGCTCGGGGTGGCCCTCGCCGTCGCCAAGAGCGCCTGGCAGACCTCCCGGTTGCACATCGATCTCACCGACGACGGTGACGGTCGACCGCTGCAGGTCCGGCTGAGCGGCAACGCCACCTTCCTGCGGCTGCCCCGCCTGCTGGACACGCTGGAGTCGCTGCCGACGGACCGCGCGGTCGACCTCGACTGGAGCGAACTGCGCCACCTCGACCACGCCTGCCGCAGCGCCCTGCTCACCTGGGCCGACCAGCACACCGCACGCGGCAGCACCGACGTGCGGCTGAAGCCGCCACTGGTCATGAGCGCCTGACGGTCGGACGGACGGCGGGTGGGCGGGGCGGTTCACGGAGCGCCCCGCCCACCCGCCGACGCGCCCTCGCGGAGCAGCCCGCGGCGGTTCACCGAGCCGACCGTCGACCGTCGCGGTGTCCCGGCCGGCGCCGGCCGGGCGTTCCGCTACCGTCCGGACTCCTCCGCCCCGACCCCGGCGGTGACCTCGGCCAGCTGGTCGAACGTGCGGTTCAGTACCGACCGGCGATCGTCCTTGTAGCCCGGGGAGGGTTCCAGGTCGTCGACGGTCCGCTCCCAGACGGCCATGAACGCCGCCTTCCAGCCCGTGATCACGTCGGTTTCCGGCAGCTGGTGGACACCGTGGCCGGCCCGCGCCATGACGTACAGCAGCTCCAGATTGCACGGCACGGCGACGCCCCAGTACTCGTCCGGTTCGAGCTCGACGGGATCGCCGGCCATCGCCTCGGCGACCTCGGTGACGAGCCGGTCGATGAGGACCGACAGGTGGTCCAGCGCCGTGTCGCTCTCGAAGTTCCCACTGCCCCACGTGCCCACGAGGTCTCCTCTGAAGGGTGCCGCCGTCTGTCCCCGCCATCGAAGCAGGCGGCACTGACACCGCCGGGCGGCCCGTCCGGTCGCGGCGACGGCTCAGGCGACGGTTCTGGCTCCGGCTCGGGCGACGGCTCGGGCTCGGGCTCGGGCGACTGCTCGGGCTCCGGCTCCGGCTCCGGAGACACCGACAGGGCCTTCCGGCGGCCGAGGGGCCGGACCGCTCAACGGGCCCACGCTCCCCCGTCGTTCGACCGCTCACCCCGGCCCGCCACGGATTCGGACACCGCGACGAAGGCCCGCACGAGGGGGCGGTCGTCTCCCCGGCGGGTGGCCAGGAAGACCCGGCTCACGGCGGAGGGCCCGTCGAGTTCGAGGCTCCGGGCGCCCTCGGGAAGCAGCGTGGTGACGCTGTGGGGGGCGATGGTGACACCCAGGCCGGCGGCGACCAGCATGGTGATGGTGTGCCAGTTCGAGCACTCCTGCGCGACCCTGACCTCGTTGCCGGTGTCCCGGATCGGCCGGGTGTTCACGTCGAAGGCGCGGGCCCCCGCCGAGCGCGGGAAGAGGATCAGGGGGTCGGCGGCCAGCGCCGCCGGTTGCACCCGCTCCCCCCGCGCGGCGGGGTGGTCGGCGGGGACGACCGCGACGAACCGTTCCGTCGCCAGGAGCGCGAGGTCGATGTCGTCGCGCTCCTCGGCGTCCCGGACGATCCCGATGTCGGCCGTGCCGCGTTCCAGGGCTGTCAGGACGTCGACGGTGAAGCCGTCGTGGAGCCTGACCTGGACGTCCGGGCGGCGGAGCGAGAAGGCGCGGAGCCGTTCACTGACGATCGCGGTGGCGGAGGTGATGAAGGCGACGTCCAGACGGCCCGCCTCACCGCGGCCGACCCGGCCGGCCTCGTCCAGATCGGCGGCCAGCCGGCCCAGGATGTCCCTCGCCCGCGGCCGGAACGTCACTCCGGCGTCCGTGAGGCGGACGCTCCGGGAGGTCCGCCGGAACAGCTCGACACCGACGATCCTCTCCAACTGCCTGATCTGCTGGGACAGGGCCGGCTGGGCGATGTGCAGCAGCCGGGCGGCACGACCGAAGTGCAACTCCTCGGCCAGCGCCAGGAAGTACCGCAGGTGCCGGAGCTCGATTCGCTGATCCATATCTTCAGCCTATGGATGGCGGCCGGCGTACGTATTGGACACCTGGGTGGGCGCGGCCGCAGGCTGACGTGGTGCCATCCAGGGAAGGAACCCGCCCCGTGCCGTACGCCTCAACCCCGCCCGTGGTCTCCTCGATCGCCTCGCCGAGCGACGCCGAGGCGTTCCGCACGCTGAACGAGGAGTGGATCGCGCGACTGTTCACCCTGGAGGAGGCGGACCGGGCCGTGCTCGGGGATCCGTTCGGCCGCATCGTCGACCCGGGCGGCGACGTGCTCCTGGCCCGCGAGCCGGACAGCGGAACCGTCGTGGGCTGCGTGGCGCTCCTGGCCCACCCCGACGCCGTGTTCGAGCTGGCGAAGATGGCCGTGGACCCCGACGCGCAGGGGCGTGGCATCGGCCGCCTGCTCGTGGCCGCCGCGATCGACCGGGCCCGCGAACTCGGCGGGACCAGGCTGTTCCTCGGCACCAACAGCAGGCTGGCCCCCGCCGTCCACCTCTACGAGGACGCCGGGTTCGTCAGAATCACCCGCGACCGGCTCCCGGTGGCCGACTACTACGCCCGCGCCGACATACTGATGGAACTGGGCTGAGGCCCGTGCCGCCCGTCCGTACCGCGCCCGCGCCTGCACCTGCGGTGCGGACGGACGCGTGAACGGAGGAGGTCGGCATGGACGGTGGTCACCACGGTCGTGACGGCGGTGACTCGTGACCCAGCGGTGCCGTCGTCGGCGGCAACGGGCCCTTCGGCAGCGACGGGCCCGTCGGTAGCAGCGGCGGCCGTGGCAGCGGCCCGGCAGCCCACCGGTACGATCACGGCCCGGGGTTCGGGAGCATCGAGGAACGTGACGCGCCCGGTGCGCGCGAAGCACCTCAGGACGGGGGGACGACCGTGGAGTTGCCCGACGGGATTCCTACAGAGATCAGGGCCCTGTGCCAGGAGGGTGATGCGCTGGTCGGACTGGGAGAGTTCGCCGAGGCCAAGCAGCGCTACCTCGAAGCCCTTCGGCTGCTGCCGGGCGACCACCGCGCATGGGCGGCCGCGACCTGGATCTACGTCGCGATCGGAGACGTGCACTTCCGACTGGGCGTCCACGACAGGGCCTACAAGTGCTTCCACAACGCGGTCCAGTGCCCCGACGGACTCGGCAATCCGTACGTCCACCTACGGTTGGGTCAGACCGCCTTCGAGCTGGGCGACCACGACCGCGCCGCGGACGAGCTGATCAGGGCCTTCATGGGAGGCGGGCCCGAGATCTTCGAGGAGGACGACCCCAAGTACCTCGGGTTCCTGAGGACTCGGGCCGACCTGAACCGCCCGGGCGCCGTCACCTCCTGACAGCCTGCCACCGGGCGAGCCACCCGGAACCCCACCCCTGACCGCCCGGGGCCGGGCAGGAACCACGACGACGTCGAGCCCGGTCCGAGCCCCGCAGCGGCCGCTACGCGCCCGGCCGACGCCGTCGGCAGCTCCTCGGACTTGGGCCGGCCGCCGCCCGATCTCGCCTGGCACCCGGGCCCGGTGGGCCCGGCGTCGGCCGGCCCCACCGGCTCACGGTCCGACGCTTCCTGCTGCGCGGTCAGCTCATCAGCACGCTGAACGCCCTCCCGCTACGCATGCTCGGCAGCCCCGGCGCCCAGCGGGTTCAGCAACCACGTGGCGCGGTCCGGGTTGGGCGACCAGGGCTCGGTGGCGACGAGCACGGACGGGCGCCCGTCCAGCCGCCCGGTGCCCGCAGGCACCTCGCCGTCACCGGTCTGGACGCCCAGGGTCCCTGCCCCCGTGCCCAGCCGCCCGACTGGCACCACCGATAGCCCGCCCGGGGCCCCCAGCCAGGAGAAGTCCCAACCGTCCACGGACACGGCCTCGACCTGGGCGTCGATGACCAGCTGGTCGAAGGTGCACTCGTCCGCATCATGGCGGCGGCGTAGGCGCCGTCCTGCCGGTGGATCGGCCGGCCGTCCAGCGGCCACCGTTCCCCGCCCCCACCTCTCGGCGGTTCCGTGACGGCCCCGAAAAACGGGTACTCACCGCCGGTACGGCCGCGCCATGATGGCGCCGCGCGAACCGTTTCCGCTCCCGCCGACGCCCCCTGGAGGTCCTGACACCATGAGCCAGTCCGCCCTCGGCCGCTTCTACGACGATTTCGCCGACGACTACCACCTCCTCTACGCCGACTGGAACGCCTCGCTCGCCCGTCAGGGCTCCGCGCTGGACGCCGTGGTCCGCGCGGCTCTCGGCGACGGCCCCGCCGAGGTGCTGGACTGCGCCTGCGGTATCGGCACCCAGGCGATCGGCCTGGCCGCCCTCGGCCACCGCGTCACCGGCACCGACCTGAGCCCGGTCGCCGCCGCCCGCGCCACCGCAGAGGCCGCCGAGCGCGGCCTCCGGCTGCCCACCGCCGCCGCCGACATGCGGGAACTCCCCTTCCCGGACGGCCGGTTCGACGTCGTCGTCTGCGCCGACAACGCGCTGCCCCACCTGCTCACGGCCGAGGACGTCCGCGCCGCGCTCGGTGAGATGCGACGGGTCCTGCGCCCGGGCGGACTGCTCCTGGTCACCACCCGCCCGTACGACGAGCTGCGCCGCACCCGGCCCGCCTCCACTCCGCCGCAGACCGCCGAGCACGGCGGCCGACGGTCGGTCCTCTTCCAGCTCTGGCAGTGGCACGAGGACGGCGAGCGGTACGACCTGGAGCTCTTCCGGCTGCTGCCGGACGAGGCCGACGAGTGGCGGGTCGCAGTCCGCCGCTCCACGTACTGGGCGCTCACCCAGGACGAGCTGAGCGCCTTCGCCGCCGAGGCCGGCCTGGCCGGCATCCGCTGGGAGCAGCCCGCCGACACCGGCTTCTTCCAGCCCGTCCTGATCGCCCGGACGCCCTGACCTGCGCGGACGCAACGGCCTGCCGTGGCAGGGCCCTTTTGCGCCTCCACTTTTGCCGATCCATGTTAATTTTTACTCATGCGAGTAAATCCTGACTCCTCTCCTGACGCCCCCGCCTCCGGCCGGAGCGTCACCACTGATGCCCGACGCGCCCAGATCGTCGCCGCCGCGATCGGGACCGTCGCCGAACTCGGCTACGCCCGGGCCTCGTTCGCGCAGATCGCCAAGCGGGCGAAGCTCTCCAGCGTGCGGCTGATCTCGTACCACTTCCAGGACAAGGAGGACCTCTTCCAGGCCCTCGTCGACTCCGTCCAGGAGTCGGCGCAGGCCTTCATGCAGCCGCGCATCCATGCCCGGCCCGCGCCCGCCGCGCGGCTGGCCGCCTACATCGAGGCGAACCTGGAGTTCCTGGCGGAACACCCGGTCGAGGTACGGGCGCTGGTGGACGTCCTCGCCAACGCCCGCCGGGAGGACGGCAGCCCGCTGGTCAGCTCCGCCGGCTTCGACACCCCCGTCTCGCTGCTGGTCCGACACCTGCGGGACGGACAGCTCAGCGGTGACTTCCGGCCGTTCGACCCCGAGGTGATGGCCCTGGCGATCCGCGCCTCGATCGATGCGGCCGCCAACCGGCTGTCCGCCGGGGACGACTTCGACGTCCGCGCCTACGGGCGCGAGCTGGTCACCCTCTTCGCCCTCGCGACGGGGACCGAGGCCGGGGCCGGGACCGAGGAGACGAAGTGACCCTCCACGCCGCCCCGCGCCGAACCGCCCTCCTCTTACCCCTGCTGATCGATCTCGTCCTCCCTCTCGCCGTCTACTACGGGCTGCGCTCGGCAGGCGCGGACCAGTGGTGGGCCCTGCTGTGGTCCGCCGCCGTACCTGCGGTCACCGTGGTGGTACGGCTGGTCCGAACCCGCCGCGTCGACTTCCTGGCCCTGCTGATCCTCAGCATGATCGCCCTCGGTCTGGTGCTCTCGATTCTCACCGGAGACGCCCGCACCCTGCTGATCCGCGAGGCCTGGACGGGCATGCTCGGCGGGCTCCTCGGGGTCTGGTTGCTGGCCTCCGTCGGCTACGGGCGTCCGGCGCTGATGGTGGTCTTCCGCTCCTTCGTGCAGGCCAAGGCGGGCGAGGACGGGCTGCGTGCCTGGGAGGCACGCTGGGAGCAGGACTCCGCGTTCCGTCACGGCGTCCGGGTGCTCACCGCGGTCTGGGGCGCGGCCAGCCTGCTCAACGCCCTTGCCCAACTGGCCTTCGCGTACCTCCTTCCCATCGACACCGCCCCGGCGGCCATGAACCTGTGCTGGCCGGTGATCGCCGCGCCGCTGCTCGTCTTCCACCTCCGGTACACCAGGCGCCACGGCCTGCGGGCCTGACCGGAACGGGGCCAGGCCGTCCGCGCTTCCTCCGGTACACCAGGCGCCACGGCCTGCGGGCCTGACCGGAACGGGGCCGGGCCGTCCGCGCTTCCTCCGCTACCCGCCCAACACCACCACCGCCTCCGCGACCCGGCCCGCGCCGTCCTCCTTCGCCAGGGCGCGGGCCGCCTCCTGCGCCCGTTCCCGCAGTCGCCGCTCCTCGACGGCCTGACGGATGGCCTGCGCCAGCCGGTCGGCGGTCAGGTCGGCGAACCGGACGGGAGCGGTGGCGGCACCGAGCCGGCGGAGCCGGTCGGCCCAGAACGGCTGGTCCGCCGTCACCGGGACCGGGACGCTCGGCACGCCCGCGCGCAGCGTCGCAGCCGCCGTGCCCGCACCCGCGTGGTGCACGACCGCCGCCATGCGCGGGAAGAGCCGGGCGTGCGGCAGTTCGCCGACCGTCAGCACGTCGTCGCCCTCCCCGGCGATCCCGGCCCAGCCGACCTGCACCACGCCCCGGACTCCCGCCCGCCGCAGGGCCTCCAGCGCCAGGGCGCTCAGCCGCTCGCCCCGCCCCGCCGCCATGCTGCCGAAGCCGATGAACACCGGCGGCGGCCCGGCCCGCAGGAAGTCCTCGACCTCGGCCGGGAGGCCGTAGTCCTCCGCCACGTACGGCCACCAGTTGCCGACCACCCGCAGCCCCTGCCGCCAGTCGGCCGGGCGCGGAACGAGGGTCGGGCTGAAGCCGTGCAGCACCGGCCAGTACGCCCGCTCCACGGCCCGCCGGCGCGCGGTCTGGGAGAGCGCCGGGAGGCCCAGCCGCGACCGCAGGCGGTGTGCGGCCCCGGCGTGCAGGCGGTCGACGACCCGTTGGCCGAGCGCGCCCGCCACCCGGTTGCCCCAGCTCCCCAGCGAGCGGCCGCCCCCGACGACCGGCGGGAACTCCCGCGTCGGCAGCGTGGGTTGCAGGTAGACCCCGATGCTGGGGACGCCCATCGCCTCCGCGAGGTGCCAGCCCAGCGGCGCGGTGGTGGTGCTCAGCAGGAGTAGATCGGCTCCGGGTGCGGCGGCGTCCGCGAGCCCGTCACCCAGTTTCCCGATGAACGCCGCGGCCCGCGCGAGCAGTTCGGAGCGCCCGCCCGTCGGACCGGTGCCCGCCCCGCGCGGATCGACCGGGAGCGGGCGGAAGTCGAGGCCGCTGGCGGCCACCAGCTCGCGGAAGGTCTCGGGCGCCGCGAGCGCGACCTCGTGCCCCGCACCGCGCAGGTACGCCCCGAGACCGGTGTAGGGGGCGACGTCGCCGTGCGATCCGGCGGCCGTGACGAGGATTCTCATCGAGCCTCCTCCTCGGGGTCGCTCCCGCTGCGCCGCTCGGCGTTGGCGCCGATCGCCGCACGGAGGTAGCCGGCCAACCCCGGGCGCTGCTCGGCCGGCGGGACGACGAGGGCGAAGGCGCGGGCGTCCGCCTCGTAGTCGTCGGCGATCCGGCAGTGCATCTCCGGCGGGCAGGGCGTGAACCACCGGGTGATGTGCTGCCGGTGCTGCTCGGCGAGGTCCAGCACCGTCCGGTGGTCGACCGGCAGTGCCCGGTCGAAGGCCTCCAGTAGTCGGCCGCGCCACTCCGCGGCCTCCGCCATCAGCTGCCGCCAGTCCTCCTTGGAGTGGGTGGCGGCGCGGGCCAGGGCCTCCTGGTGGCTGTCCCGCTCGCCCCACTTGAGGTGGGCGTCGGCCGCGTAGCTGAGGTCGAAGACGACGTCCCCGAAGACCTCGAAGCGCTCCTCCGGGCTCAGCTCGACCCCGGTGCGCTGGACCTCGATGGCCCGCTCGGCGACGTCGACCAGCTTCTGCAGCCGGGCGATCTGCTCGGTGAGGGCGTGTCGTCTCGCCAGCAGGTGGTCGAGGGCGTTGGCCTGCGGGTCCGCCAGGATGTCGGCGATCTCGTCGAGCGGGAAGCCGAGTTCCCGGTAGAACAGGATCTGCTGGAGCCTGGCGAGGTCCGCGCCGTTGTAGAGCCGGTAGCCGGCCGGGCTTCGCTCACTGGGCGTGAGCAGCCCGGACCGGTCGTAGTAGTGCAGGGTCCGGATCGTGACCCCGGCGAAGCCGGAGACCTGGCCCACCGACCAGCTCATGCGTCCCTCCGATCATCCGTGCGTTCGCTGCGCCCCCACCGTGCGGCCTGACGTGGGGTAAGGGTCAACACGCGCAGCTCAGGGGCCTGCTCCGGATGCCGGACGGCGTCCTCGGTCAGGTCTCGCGCTGCGGGTGGTAGGCGGTCTCGGGTATGCCGAAGGTCCAGGCGACCCCGGCTCGCGCGGTGCGGGTGCTCGGGGGGACGCGCAGCCAGTAGGTGCGGTGGGTGCCGTCCGGCTCGGGCGTGGAGTTGACCACCTCGACCATCACCACCGGCTCGTCGTCGGGCAGGACGATCCGCCAGAGCACGCCGGTCTCGTCCCGGTGGACGGGCTCGGCGCCGGAGTCGGCCAGGTAGCGCTCGTAGCCGTAGTGCTCCAGCAGGACGCGGCGCAGCTCGGCGTTCTCCTCGGTGCGGATCCGCTCGGCCGTCACCTCGGCCAGGCCGGCCAGGAACTCCGGCGGGACGGGCATGCCGCGCCAGGCGTGCAGGGCGAAGCCGTCGGCGTACTCCAGGGCGGGCCCGTCCGCCCGGTCGAGCCGCCCGGCCTCGTCGCGGTGCAGGCCGGTCGGCCGGTCGCTGAGCAGGGCCACGTCCCGGTACGGCCACCACCAGCCGACCTCCCGGGCCAGTTCGGCCAGTGGTGCGACGGCGTCGGCGCTCGCCCCGGCGGCCTCGAAGGCGGCGAACCACGGCGCGTCGTGCTGACCGCGCACGGCGTCCAGCAGCGCGAGCCGGACGGTGGTGCGACGGGCCCGGGCCTCCTCGGCCACCGCGGCGTCGGCCTCCCGGTCGGCCTCGGGGGCGAGCCGGTCGAGCACCGCGTTGCGCAGCCGGTCGGCGAGCGGGGTGGTGACCGGGCCGAGCTCGCCCCCGGTGAGCGCCCAGTGGCCCGCCCACCCGGCGGCGCCGACCTGCTCGACGGCCCGCCGCCTGGCCTCCTCCCAGGGCTTGGTGCGCACGGCCTCGCGCACGCTCTCCGCCCCGGCGGCCCGCAGCTCCAGCGCCGCCCCGGTCGCGGCGAGCGGCGAGCCGAACCACCGGATCGCCGCGGGCTCGGGCAGCCCGGCCGCCCGGTAGGCGGCCCGGACGGCGCGCTCGGCCGCCGCCCGGTCGCCCGCTCCGGTGGCCGCCGCGGCCGCCCGCCAGCGGGCCGTCACCTCGACCGGCCCGGGCAGCTCCCGCGCCTGCGCCCGGTCGCCGTGGACCTCGTCGTGGATCACCGTCTCCATCCCTGCTCCGTTCCCGGCCGGGCTCCCCGCCCGGCCGTCCGTTCCCGTTCCGTGCCGCGGTCACGGCCGCGCTCCACCCTCATGTCCGCACCCGCCCGCCGACCCCCGTACGGCGGGCGGAGCGGTCGTCAGTCCGCGACCATCCGCACCGCACCCGGCACGTACTCGCGCTGGCGGACCACCCGGTACCAGCCCTTGGGCAGCGGTATCGCCGCGTGCTCCTCGTGCACCACCCGGCCGCCCTCGGGCAGGTGCAGCCAGCCCGCGCCGAACGGCCCGGTCTCCCGGCGCAGCTCGCCGGGGCCGACCACGGCGTGCGCGTGCCCGGTGACCTCGCCGAGCGCGAGCACCATCCGGCCCCGCGCGTCCCGGGGCTGCACGGCCAGCTCCACCACCCTCGGCGGCACCGCGCCCTCCTCTACCGGCACGATCAGCACATCGCCCTGGCGGTACATCAGTCCTCCCTCGCCGTACGGAGGGGCTCCGGCGGACGCCGGAACCCATGGCTCCGCCGCGTCCGCCGCGGTCACTCTCCGGAGCCAGGACCCGAACATAGAGCAAGGGTCTGACAACGCGCCCGGACGGCGACCCGGCCGCCGGATTGTCAGTCCCGGCTGGTAGACAGTTGTTCGGCCCAGACCCCAGAGGAGCAGCGCATGACTGTCAACGACCACATCGAGCGGTTCCACGGCCTTCCCGTCTTCGACTTCGTGGAGGCCTTGGAGGAGGCCGAGGAGAAGGGCGGATCGGGCGCCCTCGAACTGCCGGACGCGGCCTCGGCCGCCTGGCGGGTCAAGCTCGACTACGAGTCCGAGGCGACGTTCGCCGAACGCTGGGAGCAGTTCCTCGGCGCCGTCGACACCGAGCGGGTCACCGCCCTGGTGATCGGCCAGTGGTCCCCGGAGGAGCCGGAGGGCTTCCAGGAGCCGATGGAGGCGATCGTCGCCGCCGCCGGCCGGCTGCCCGCCCTGCGCGCCCTGTTCGTCGGCGACATCACCTTCGAGGAGTGCGAGATCTCCTGGATCCAGCAGTGCGACATCACGCCGCTGCTGACGGCCTTCCCGCGGCTGGCCGAGCTGGTGGTCCGCGGCGCCTCGCAGGACTGGGACGGCAAGGGCGGTCTGGCCCTGAAGCCGCTGCGGCACGAGGCCCTCGAGGCGCTGCGCTTCGAGGCCGGCGGCCTGCCGGGTTCGGTCGTGCGCTCGGTGGCCGGCTGTGACTTCCCCGCCCTGGAGCGGCTGGAGCTCTGGCTGGGCGTGGACAACTACGGCGGCGACGCGACGATGGCCGACGTCGCGCTGTTCCTGGACGGCACCCGCTTTCCCAAGCTGCGCCACCTCGGCCTCCAGAACAGCGAGTTCCAGGACGACATCGCGGCCGCCGTGGCACACGCGCCCGTGGTCGCCCGGCTGAAGTCGCTCAGCCTCTCCATGGGCGTGCTGACCGACCAGGGCGCCACCGCCCTGCTGGAGGGCCAGCCCCTCACCCACCTGAACTCCCTCGACCTGCACCACCACTACCTCACCGAGGAGATGCAGCAGCGCCTGCGCCAGGCCCTGGCCGGTGTCGAGGTCGACCTCTCCGAGCCCGGCAAGCCCGACGACCAGTGGCGCTACGTGGCCGTGGCCGAGTAGTCGTCAACGCCCCGCGCCCGCCCGACAGCCCGACAGCCCGACAGCCCGCGTACTCGCCCACCCCGACCGACCAGGATCCGACATGTCCATCTCCCGCCACATCGAACGCTTCCACGAGCTGCCGATCCACGAGTTCGCCCCCGACGACACCCGGCCGCGGCCCGCCGCCGACAGCGTCGCCTGGCGGCTCGCCCTCGCGTACCGCTCCGAGCAGGACTTCGCCCAGCTCTGGCAGTCCTTCCTCCAGGACGTCGATCCGGCGAGCGTCCGTGCCCTGGTGATCGGTCCCTGGTGGAACGGGGCCGAGGGCTACGGCTCCGTCGGCCCGGTGATCGAGGCCCTCACGGCCGAGGCCGGGCGCCTGCCCGCCCTGGAGGCGCTGTTCCTCGCCGAGGTGACCTACGACGAGTGCGAGGTCTCCTGGCTGGTGATGGACGATGTCACCCCGCTGCTGGCCGCCTTCCCCGCGCTGAAGTCGCTGGCCGTGCGCGGCGGTACGGACCTCGGCCTGGATCCGGTCCGTCACGACGCCCTGACCAGCCTGCGCTTCGAGTCCGGCGGCCTGCCGGCCACCGTGGTGCGCGCGGTGGCCGCCTCCGAGCTGCCCGCACTGGAGCGTCTGGACCTCTGGCTCGGCGTGGACGAGTACGGCGGTGACGCCACGATGGACGACCTGGCGCCGTTCCTGGACGGCTCCCGGCTGCCGAAGCTGCGCCACCTCGGGCTGTCCAACAGCGAGTTCCAGGACGAGATCGCCGCCGCCCTCGCCCACGCCCCGATAGTCGCCCGGTTGGAGTCGCTCGACCTCTCCATGGGCGTGCTGACGGACGAGGGCGCCACCGCCCTGCTGGAGGGCCAGCCCCTCACCCACCTGAACTCCCTCGACCTGCACCACCACTACCTGAGCGACGCGATGCAGGAGCGTCTGTCCGAGGCCCTGCCCGGGGTCGGGGTCGACCTCGACGAGGCCGAGGGTGACGACCCGGACGACGAGGACGACCGCTACGTCTCGGTCTCCGAGTAGGCGGGCGGCGGAGGCGATGACCGTGCGACTGACCGTCCTGGGCAACCCGGGGCACCGACGGGTGACGCTGTTCGCGGCCGCCGCCCGGGCCGCCGGGCTGCCCGAGCCCGCCGTCCTGCCCTGGCTGGACGTGCTGCGCGGCCGGTACCGGCTGCCCGAGGGCGGTCTGCTGCGCATCGAGTCGCCCGGCGAGGAGCCGGAGGTCGACCGGCTGCTGCGCGGCCCGGCGCTCGGCCCCGGCTACGCCCCGACCAGGGTCGAGGGCACGGCCGTCTGGTACGCGGGGGTCATGGCCGCGCTGCGCGGGCTGGCCGCCCGGCCCGGCGTACGGCTGCTCGGCGATCCGGAGGAGGTCGCCGTGATGTTCGACAAGCGCCGTACCCACGCGCTGCTCGCCGGGGCCGGGGTGCCGGTGCCCAGGGCGCTCGGCGGCGAGGTCGCCGGCTGGGAGCACCTGCGCGGGCGCCTCGCCGAGGCCGGCCTGCACCGGGTCTTCGTCAAGCCGGCGCACGGCTCCTCCGCCTCCGGGGTGATGGCCCTGGAGTTCGGACCGCGCGGGCAGCTGCAGGCCACCACCTCGGTGGAGCTGGCCGACGGCCGGCTCCACAACTCGCTGCGGGTGCGCCGCTACCGTGGCGAGCGGGAGGTCGCCGCGATCGTCGACGGCCTGGCACCGGACGGGCTGCACGTCGAGCAGTGGATCCCGAAGGCCTCGCAGTCCGGGCGCTCGGCGGACCTGCGGGTCGTGGTGGTCTCCGGCCGCGCCACCCACGCCGTGGTGCGCACCAGCGGCCAGCCGATGACCAACCTGCACCTCGGCGGTGCCCGCGGCAGCCTCGACCAGGCCCGGGAGGCCGCCGGGCCGGCCTGGCCGGCCCTGCTGGAGACGGCCGAGCGCGCGGCGGCCTGCTTCCCCGGCTCACCGATGGTCGGCGTCGACGTGCTGCCCACGACCGGCTGGCGGCGCGCCCTGGTCGGCGAGGTGAACGCCTTCGGCGACCTGCTCCCCAACCTCACCGGCCTGCCCGGCGGCCCCGCCGAGGGCCTCGACACCTACGGCGCCCAACTGGCCGCGCTGACCGCCCCCTCCCCGTCGTCGCCCGCGGCGACGGACCACCAGATCACGGAACCCGCTCGATGAACCACCCGACCACCCTCCCGTCCCCCGACATGAACGCCGTCGTGGGCAGCCACGACCTGCTGCTCGTCACCCTCGACACGCTCCGCCTCGACGTCGCCGAGGAGCTGGCCGCCGCCGGCCGCATCCCGAACCTCGCCGCCGTCCTCCCCGGCGGCCGCTGGGAGCACCGGCACTCGCCCGGCAGCTTCACCTACGCCTCCCACCAGGCGATCCTGGCCGGCTTCCTGCCGACGCCCGCCTCCCCGGACGGCCCGCACCCGCGCCTGTTCGCGGCCCGCTTCGCCGGTTCCGAGAGCACCGCCCCGCGCACCTGGGTCTTCGACGCCCCCGACCTGCCGACGGCCCTGGCCGCGGCCGGGTACCGCACGGTGTGCATCGGCGGTGTCGGATTCTTCAACAAGCAGGGCCCGCTGGGCTCGGTGCTGCCGGGCCTCTTCCAGGAGAGCCACTGGGCGCCCGGGTTGGGCGTGGCCTCGCCGACGTCCTTCGAGGAGCAGGTCGCCCGGGCCGAGCGGGTCGCCGCCGAACAGTCCGCCGACCAGCCGCTGTTCCTCTTCCTGAACGTCTCGGCGCTGCACCAGCCGAACTGGTTCCACCTGCCCGGAGCCACCCGCGAGCACGGGGACTCCCGGGCCACCCACGCCGCGGCTCTGGAGTACGTGGACGCGCACATCGGCCGGCTGTTCGCCGCGATGAGCGCCCGCCGCCCCTGCTTCGCGATCGTCTGCTCCGACCACGGCACCGCCTACGGCGAGGACGGCTACACCGGCCACCGGATTGGCCACGAGGTGGTCTGGTCGGTCCCGTACGCGCACTTCACCCTCCCCGCCCGAGCGGCGGGCACCGCCACGACCTCCGAGGAGCGCGCATGACCACCGCACCCCCGCGCCCGGACTCGCCGTACCAGTCGTACGTCTACGCGTACCCGCACAAGACGGCCTACCGCCCGCTGCCCGAGCGCCCGCCGCTGCACGAGCTGTGGGCCGGCGAGGCGCAGCACGCGCTCTCGCTCTACCTCCACATCCCGTTCTGCGAGGTCCGCTGCGGCTTCTGCAACCTGTTCACCCGGATCGGCAGCCCCGAGGGCCTGACCACGGCCTACCTGGACGCCCTGGAGCGCCAGGCCACGGCGGTGCGCGCGGCGCTGGACGACGGGGCCCGGTTCGCCCTGGCCGCGTTCGGTGGCGGCACGCCCACCTATCTGACGGCCGGTGAGCTGGAGCGGCTGTGCGACATCGCCGAGCGGCGGATGGGCGCCGACCTGCGGGCGATACCCCTCTCGGTGGAGGCCTCACCCGCCACCGCGACCGCCGACCGGCTGGAGGTGCTCGCCGCCCGGGGCGCCACCCGGCTGAGCCTGGGCGTGCAGTCCTTCGACGACGCCGAGGCGCGCTCCGCCGTCCGCCCGCAGAAGCGGTCCGAGGTGGAGGCCGCCCTCGGCCGGATCCGCGCGGCCGGGTTCCCGGTGCTCAACATCGACCTCATCTACGGCATCGACGGCCAGACCGAGGCGAGCTGGCTCCGCTCGTTGGACACCGCGCTCGCCTGGCAGCCCGAGGAGCTGTACCTCTACCCGCTGTACGTCCGCCCGCTGACCGGCCTGGCCCGGCGCGGCGAGCAGGAGAGCCGGGCCGCCTGGGACGCGCGCCGGCTCGCGCTCTACCGATCCGGCCGCGACCACCTGCTCGCCCACGGCTACCAGCAGGTGTCGATGCGGATGTTCCGCCGCGCCGCCTCCCCGCAGGCCGGCGCGGGCGAGTACGCCTGCCAGACCGACGGCATGGTCGGCCTGGGCTGCGGCGCCCGCTCCTACACCTCCCAGCTGCACTACTCCTTCGACTACGCGGTGAACGCCACCGAGGTGCGCGGCATCATCGACGACTACGTCGCCACCGAGGACTTCCACCGTGCCGAGGTGGGCCACCGGATGGGCGGCGCGGAGCCACGCCGGCGGCACCTGGTGCAGTCGCTGCTCCAGGCCGAGGGCCTGCCCTTGGCGGACTACCGTGCCCGGTTCGGCAGTTCACCGGCCGAGGACTTCCCGGCGGAGCTGGCCGAGTTCGCGGAGCGCGGATGGCTCGACGACGGCGACGCGGAGTTCCTGCGGCTCAGCCCGGAGGGGCTGGCGCACTCGGACGCCGCCGGGCCGATGCTGTTCTCGCCCGAGGTCCGGGCCCTGATGGCGGCGTACGAGGCGAAATGACCTTCCTCGGCATGCCTTCCGCCTCACCGCTGCCGGAGGACGGGGCGCGGAGCCTCACCCTGCTCTACCGCGGCCCGCTCGCCTCCTGCGACTACGACTGCCCGTACTGCCCGTTCGCCAAGCGGCGCGACAGCCCGGAGCAACTGCGGTCCGACCGGGCCGCGTTGGAGCGCTTCACCGGCTGGGCCGCCGGGCGCGCGGGCACCGGCGACACCCTGTCGCTGCTGTTCACCCCCTGGGGCGAGGGGCTGGTGCGGTCCTGGTACCGCCGCGCGCTGGTCGAGCTGAGCCGCCTGCCGCACGTCCGCCGGGTCGCGATCCAGACCAACCTCAGCTGCCGCACGGGCTGGCTCGCCGAGGCGGACCTCGACACCCTCGCCCTCTGGGTCACCTTCCACCCCGGCCAGGTCACCCGCGAGCGCTTCCTCGCCAAGTGCCAGGAGTTGGACGCACTCGGCGTGCGCTACAGCGTCGGCGTCGTCGGCCAACCCGAGCACCTCGCCGAGGCCCGCCGGCTGCGCGCCGAGCTCCCCGAGGGCGTCTACCTGTGGGTCAATGCCGCCGAGGGCCTCGGCTACACCGACGCCGAGGCCGCTCAATGGGCCGCCGTCGACCCGCACTTCGGCTACAGCCGGCACGCCCACCCCAGCGCCGGGCTGCCGTGCCGCACCGGGGAGTCCGTACTGTCGGTGGACGGCGACGGCACCGTGCGCCGCTGCCACTTCGTCCGGGACGTCCTCGGCAACCTCTACGACGGCAGCTACCGCGCGCACCTGCTGCCGCGAGCCTGCCCGTTGCCGGTCTGCGACTGCCACATCGGCTACGTCCACCTGGAGACGCTGCCGCTGTACGAGCTGTTCGGCGCGGGCGTGCTGGAGCGCGTGCCGCACGGCTGGTCCGGGGGCCGGTCATAAATCGGTTGCCAGTCGACCACTCTGTGTGAAAGCGTACGAACAACCGCGCAGGACCAGCTGGTTCGGAAGGGAGGCCCGCAGATGATCAGTGGCATACGGCTCGCCGTCGTGCCGGGCCTCGTGCTCGGTGACACCCCGGCTCGCGCTTCGACGCGCGAGCCGCACCCGGCCTGACGCCCGCGCCCGCCCTCCCGGCGGCGCCACGGCCCGACGCGCCTGCTGCTCGCCTCCTCGTCGAAGTGCTCTTCGTGTCCCCTTGCACGTTCGACCACGAGGAACCCCTGGTGTCCGACACCCACCGGCCAAGCATCGTCACCCTGCCCACCACCTCCGTCCTGCCCGCACCCTGGCACAGCGAGAACGGCACGCCCCCGCCGCGCCGCCTGATCGCCGCCGACGACACCCTGCGCGCCGAGGCCGCCTACCGGTCGGCCTGCGAGGGGACCGCCCTGCTCTGGCAGGGCGACTACCCCGGCGCGCTCCGCCTCCTGCACGCCATGCGCCGCCGCGCCGAGCGGCGCCGGCCCCGATCCGCCCCCGGCTCCTCGGCCGAGGCCTTCCGGCAGCACCGTCGGGAGCGCGCCCGCCTCGCGCGCGTCCTGGGCATGCTGCTGGTACCGCTCGGCGCGGATCATCGCGTCCGGCTCCACCGGGCGCTCGACGTCCGCGAGGCCTGCCGGGCGGCCTACGGACCGCTCCTTGACAACAGAATCGTGTCCCTGCGCGAGCTCCTGGGTGTGATCGGCGCCCACCAGTGGCGCACCAGAGGCGTCGAGGTCCCGGCCCTCGGCGCCCGCATCCACCCGCACTACGGGGTCTTCTCACCCGTCCGCGGCGAGTACGTCGACCTCGTCGCCCGGGCGCCGCTGCCGCCGGCCGCCCATGGCCACCCCACCGCCTACGACCTCGGCACTGGCACGGGTGTGCTCGCCGCGATCCTCGCCCGGCGCGGCCTGCACGAGGTCCTGGTCACCGACGCCAACCCGCGCGCCCTCGCCTGCGCCCGCGACAACGCCCACCGGCTCGGTCTAGCCGACCGCATCGAGACCGCCGGCACCGTCCTCTACCCTCCCGGCCGCGGCCGGGCCGCCCTGGTCGTCTGCAATCCCCCGTGGCTGCCCGGCCGGCCGAGCTCCGCGCTCGACGAGGGCGTCTACGACCCGGGCAGCCGCATGCTCCGCGGTTTCCTCGACGGCCTGGCCGACCGTCTGCTGCCCGGCGGCGAGGGCTGGCTCGTCCTCTCCGATCTCGCCGAACACCTCGGCCTGCGCTCCCGCGCCGATCTGCTCGGTGCCGTCTCCGGAGCCGGGCTGCGCGTCACCGGGCGCCTCGACACCGTCCCCCGCCACCCGAGGGCCACCACCCCCGACCGGGCCGACCCCCTCCTCCACACCGCCCGCGCCGCGGAGGTCACCTCGCTCTGGAGGCTGACCCCCGCATGACTCCCGGCGACCTGCCGCACACAGCCCGAAGCAGCCCTGCACCCACCGGGCGACCCGGCCCGCACGTCCCTAGCCTGGTGACAGAGAGGAGGCGAAACACCATGCTTGGAGACGCTCCGCTGCAAGCAGTCATCCCCGCCACCGATCTCGCCCGCGCCAAGGCCTTCTACACCGACACCCTCGGCCTCAAGCTCGCCGAGGAAGGTGAGGAGGAGTTCGTCTGCGACTGTGGCGGCACCCAGTTCACCGTCTACCGCACTCCCAGCGGTGGACAGGCCGCCCACACCCTCGCCAGTTTCAAGGTCGCCGACCTCGACGGCGAGATGGCCGGCCTCCGCGCCCGCGGCATCACCTTCGAGGAGTACGACTTCCCCGGTCTGCAGACCGTCAACGGGGTCGCCGAGGGCGAGGGCATGCGCGCGGCCTGGTTCAAGGACAGCGAAGGCAACATCGTCTGCGTGTCCCAGCGGGTCGGCCAGTAGCCGTCCCGCACCCGGCCCACCCGTCAAGCGCTGCACCGCACCCGTCGGACACGGCGCCGCTGCCCGGCCCGCTCGTACGGAGCGGACCGGGCAGCGGCAGCAGGTGCCAGGTGGCCATCCCAGGCTGGACCCGCCCGAACACGAAGAACGGCCACGCCGATGGAGCGGCCCCCGGGTCGCGGGCGCTCCGGACGCCTCGCTCCGGTGGCGGCCCGCCACCGCCTCGCCTTGACTGGTGCGGACCGCCGCCCGGATGCGGGAGGACCGAGGGATGAGATTGCCGAGGGGCACCCGCGGCCGCCGGAAGGAACAGCTGCTCCTGGCCCGCATGCGGGTCGTGCGGGCACGGAGTGAGGCCGAGCGGCGCTTCCCGGTGATCACCGAGCTGACCGCCCGCCTGTTCTCCCCCGGCCTACTGGACTCCGCCACCCGGATGGCCTCCCAGCTGTTCCTGACCTCCATCCCCCTCCTGTTCGCCGTGGCCGCCTTCGCCCCCGAGGGCGTGCGGAACCAGATGAACTCCTCACTGCGCTCGCTGTTCGGCATCTCCGGCGCCTCCGCCGAGCAACTGCGCCAGGCGCTGTACAGCCCCGGCGACCTGCGGCAGACCACGGGGATCATCGGCCTGCTGATGGCACTGCTGTCCGGCACGAGCTGCAGTCGGGCGGTCGCCCGGGTCTGCGAACACGCCTGGCAGCTGCCGAAGTCCGGCACCAGGGTCGCGGCCTGGCGGTGGCTGCTGTGGATCGCCTGCTGGGTGGTCGTGCTGCTGTTCCAGGGCGTGCTGCGGAACGGCTTCGGCGCCGGGCTCTGGCTGGGCCTGCCACTGACCTTCACGGCCTCTTTCCTGGTCTGGTGGTGGACTGCCCGTCTGCTGTTGAGCGCACGGATCCGTTGGTTGTCCCTGGTGCCGGGAGCGCTGCTCACCGCCATCGCGTCCACCGCGATGTCGCTGACCGCCCGGATCTACATGCCGATCGCACTGAACCGCTCACTGGCCCAGTACGGCTCGCTGGGCCTGGTGCTGATGGTGCTGTCCTGGCTGATCGCCTTCTGCATCGCCGTCACCTTCGCCATCACGGCCGGCGCGGTACTGGCCCAGGAGAGGCCGCTCAGCGCCTACCTGGGGCCGACCGGCCCCGAACGGCGCGGAACCTGACCAGCCGCCCCGGCACCGGGAACGGCGTCGGCCGCCACACCCGCCACCCCGACGAACGCGCCGCGGGCGTCGGACGACCCGACCGCCCGCGCACCCGCCGACAGACCGCACGGACCGAGGCGACCGGGTCGAAGGAGCCCGGGCGGTCCCGGGTCAGCGGGTAGCAGGCGAACCCGATCAGCGCCGCGCTGAAGTGGCCGATGCTCGTGTAGTCCCGGCTCTGCTGCACGCCCAGCCCGTAGACCACCAGCACTCCCACCGCGTACAGGTACCGCCAGGGCCGCACGATCAGGTAGGTGAGGACCGCGACCACGCCGGCCAGCGCGTAACTGACGCCGTAGTCCAGGGTGTAGAGGGCCCTCGGCGAGGCCAGCCCCCGGTGGATCGCCCAGCCGAGCACGCCCTCGCTGAGGTAGGTGGCGCCGACGTGCGCGAGCGCCGCCACCGAGATCCAGCGCAACGTGCCGAGCCATCGTTCGGCGGGCACGTGGAAGAGGTTGTACAGCAGGAAGTAGAACGGCCAGCCGCCGCCCGCGATCCACAGGGCGCTGGTGACCAGGACACGCACCGGCGACACCTGGAGATGGTGGAGGTTGGTCGAACGCCGCTCCAGGATGCGGTCCGCGGTCGCCGGATCGACGTGCCGGATCACCTGCGTGGTGACGAGCAGGACCGCCAGCCAGGTGTAGGTACCCGGCGCGCGCCGGACATAGGCCCACACCGCGTGGACGGCACGCGCCCACCAGGGCCGCCGGTGCGCCTTGGCGCCCCTGGCTGTACTGCCGGCCATCGGCACCTCCTCGACACTCCTCCCCCTCACCCTCGCCCCCGCCCGACCCGGCCGCCACCCGCCACCCGCCGTCCCTGTGCAGCCCGCGGGAATCCGCCCACCTCACACGCCCCGCCGCCGGCCCCGACGGCCTCCACGGCGCTCGCGTACGCTGGCGCTCGGACCGTCCCGGTCGCGACCTCCCCTCCACGCACCGGGCGGGGCCGGTACCGGGAACCGCCGAGCAAGGGCACCAGGCACGATGAGCGATCGCCTCGCGACGAGGACACCGACCAGCACCGCTGCTCCCCGGCACCCGGCGCTGAGAGCCGCCGTCCGCCTGCGCCTCACCACGGCGTACGTCCTGCTGCTGACGGTGACGGCCTCCTGGCTGGCGAGCCAGGGCCATGCCGAGCGGGCCCGGTTCGTCCGGCACAACAGCAGCAACGTCCATCACATGGAAGTGGGCAAGTGGTGGACCCTGTTCACCAGCGGCCTGGTGGTCGACGGGGTTCCGGCCTGGGCGGGGATCGCGGCGGTCGCCGCCGTCCTGGGCCTGGCCGAGTGGCGCTGGGGTCCGGCCCGGGCCGGTGCGGTCTTCGTCTTCGGGCACCTGGGCGCCACGCTGCTCACCGAGGGCGCCATGTGGGTGATGCTGACCGCCCGCATCCCGGGCGCACTCTCCCGCGCCCGGGACGTGGGCATCAGCTACGGCCTGGTCGCCACCGGTGCCTGCCTCCTCGCGCTCGGCCCGCGCCCGCTGCGCCGTTACGGCCTGCCGGCGCTCGCCCTGGCCCTGGCCGGCGCCTGGGCGCTGGACCAGCAGCTGGCCGACGCCGGCCACCTCGTCGCCCTCGGGCTGGGCGCCCTCGCCTCCCGCACCGTCTGGATGCGCACCCGGGCGCCCGCCTCGGCCTCCTGATCCACCCCAACCACCCGTCCAGTCAAGCAAGTTGACTAACGGGCCGGTCGACGCGCAGCAGCCGGGAGAACCCTCGTCTCCACCCGGGGCTCCGTATGCTCTTGCATTACTCTGCAAATCTATGCCAGAGTTCGGGCATCGGATCGATTACGCCGAATCCCGTCACACATCGCTAGATCAGGGGCCCGCTCACGCGGGTCAAGGGTGCATCCATGTCGAAGGTCTTGAGCAAGCTGCCGGTCGGTGAACGGATCGGCATCGCATTCTCCGGTGGGTTGGACACCTCCGTCGCCGTAGCGTGGATGCGCGAACACGGTGCCTTCCCCTACGCCTACACGGCCGACATCGGCCAGTACGACGAGCCGAACCTCGCCGACGTCCCGGCCCGGGGCCGCGCGTACGGCGCCGAGCAGGCCCGGCTGGTGGACTGCCGGGCCGCGCTGGTCGAGGAGGGCCTGGCCGCCCTCGCCTGCGGTGCCTTCCACATCCGCTCCGCCGGGCAGACGTACTTCAACACCACCCCGCTCGGCCGCGCCGTGACCGGCACGCTGCTGGTGCGCGCCATGCAGGAGGACGGCGTCTCCATCTGGGGCGACGGCTCCACCTACAAGGGCAACGACATCGAGCGGTTCTACCGCTACGGCCTGCTCGCCAACCCCAACCTGCGGATCTACAAGCCGTGGCTGGACCAGGCGTTCGTCGACCAGCTCGGCGGCCGCAAGGAGATGTCCGAGTGGCTCGCCGAGCGGGACCTGCCGTACCGGGACTCCGCCGAGAAGGCCTACTCCACCGACGCCAACATCTGGGGCGCCACCCACGAGGCCAAGCGGCTGGAGTACCTGGACGCCTCCCTGGAGATCGTCAGCCCGATCATGGGCGTGGCCTTCTGGGACCCGGAGGTCGAGATCCAGACCGAGGACGTCACCGTCGAGTTCGAGTTCGGCCGCCCGGTCCGGATCAACGGCCAGGAGTTCGCCAGCGCCGTCGACCTGGTCCACGAGGCCAACACCATCGGTGGTCGGCACGGTCTGGGCATGTCGGACCAGATCGAGAACCGCATCATCGAGGCCAAGAGCCGCGGCATCTACGAGGCCCCCGGCATGGCGCTGCTGCACATCGCCTACGAGCGGCTGCTCAACGCCATCCACAACGAGGACACCATCGCCACGTACCACACCCAGGGACGGCGGCTCGGCCGGCTGCTGTACGAGGGCCGCTGGTTCGACCCGCAGTCGCTGATGCTCCGGGACAGCATTCAGCGGTGGATCGGCCACCCGGTCACCGGCAGCGTCACCCTGCGGCTGCGGCGCGGCCAGGACTACTCGGTCATCGACACCCAGGGCCCCAACTTCAGCTACCACCCCGAGAAGCTGTCGATGGAGCGCAGCGTCGACGCCGCGTTCGTCCCCGACGACCGCATCGGCCAGCTGACCATGCGCAACCTCGACATCGCCGACTCGCGCAGCAAGCTGGAGCAGTACGCGGTGCACGGCCAGCTGGCACCGTGGAGCGGCCTGATCGGCGAGCTCGCCCCGGGCGGCGCGGCTCCCATCGCCGCCGGCAACGGTGACGAGGAGGACCCGAACGCGCTCGACCACGCGGCGCTCGAGTCCGGCACCGACTGACGCACCTCACGCCCGCGGAGGGCCGTCGCACCCCAGCGGTGCGGCGGCCCTCGGCCGCTCCCCCGGCGCCTCCGCTCCGCCCGCCCCCGCCTCCCGGCCCCGGCACCCGCCACCGCTCCCCGTCCGCGCTCCGCCCTCACCCGAACGGCGGCACCGGCCGTGCGCCGCCCGCCCGACGGGAGCTGAATGGCGGACGGCGCCCGGCGACGGGAAGGCAGGTCCGGGGATGGGTGAAGCGATCGGCCCGATGCTGGCCTCCGCAGTGGCGGTCGCGCTCAGCCCGCTGCCGCTGATCGCCGTCCTGCTGGTCCTCGCCTCACCGCGCGGCCGGGCCAACGGGGTCGCCTTCACGGCCGGCTGGCTGCTCGGCCTCGCCGCGGTGTCGGCCGCCGTCGTAACCGCGGGCACCGCGTTGAACCCCGCCCGCACCACACCGACCTGGTCGTCCTGGCTGAAGCTCGCCCTCGGCACCGTACTCGTCCTGCTGGCCGCCCGGCAGTGGCGCGAACGACCGCGACCCGGCCGGGTGACCGCGCCACCGGCCTGGCTGCTCTCGATCGACCGGCTGACCGCCGCCCGGTCCGCCGGTCTCGCCATGGTCCTGGTCATCGCCCACCCGAAGACCCTGGTCCCGGCCGTCGGCGGCGCCGCCTCCATCGCCGCCGCGCCGACCGGCGGCGGGGAGAAGGCGGTGGCCGCCGCCCTGATGGTGCTGCTCGGTGCGCTGGGCACCCTGCTGCCGCTCGCGGCACACCTCCGGGGCAGCGTCCAGGCACGACACACCCTCGGCGAGTGGCGCGCCTGGACGGCCACGCACAGCGCGGCGATCATGATCACCGTCCCGCTGCTGCTCGGCGCCGAGTACCTGGGCGACGCCGTCTCCGGGCTCACGTGAGCCCCCGCCTACCCGACCCCGACCGGCCCACCCCTCGGGCCGGCCCGCATCCCTACCCACCCCGTCCCCGTCACCGGATCCGCACCACCCCCCGCCCCCGCACGGCCCGGACCCCCAACCGCCCGGGGTCGGCCGTCGGCCGCGCCGCCACCGCCTCCCGTACCGTCAGCAGGATCTCGCCGTCATAGCGCTCCGCCAGCACCCGCGCCAGCTCCGCCGCCCCGCCCGGCCGGACGTCGGGCGCCAGCTCCGGCAGCCGGCCCGGGGCGCTGAGGTCCTGGGCCTGGGCGGCCCAGCGGGCCGCGTCGCACCGTTCGCCCTCGGCGGTGTAGTGCACGGCCAGGCAGTGCACGGCCAGCTGGTCCCCGTACTGGGCGGCTATCCGCCACCAGAAGACGCCGTCCGCCGCACGTCCCATGCCGTACAGCAGGCAGCCGAGGGTCCGGAAGGCGGTCTTCTCGGCGAGTTCGAGGTCCAGGGCCAGCTCCCCCGGCTCGACCGCGCCCGCCACCCCCGCGCACAGGTGCCGCAGGTCGCGCCGCAGCTCCGCCCGTCCCCCGGCCCACCGGGGCTGCCCCGGGCCCGGGCCCGGACCGGACCCCGAGCCTGGGCCGGACCCCGCCCCCGAACCGGAGCCCGACCGCAGGCCGGGACCGGCTCCGGCCCCCGCTCCCGCGCCGAGCCCTGAACCCGCCCCCGCTGCCGCTCCCGGGCTCGACCCCGAGAGCGGAGCGTGCGGTGGCCGGGCCCCGGCGGGCGGCCGGGCGGGGCGCTCGCGCACCGCCGGGGCGGTCCGCCGGGCGGCGGCGAGCCGCTCGGCCAGTCGGCGGGTGAAGTCCACCGGATCGTGGTCGTCGAACTCCCGCTCCAGCTCGACGGCGTGCGCGCGCAGCAGGTCCACGACCCTCATGTCTGCGCCCCGCCGTCGTCCTGGTGCTCCAGGAGGTACTCCAGGTGACGCCGCCCGAGGCTGTAGTAGGTGCGGGCGGTGGTGTGCGCGATGCCGAGGGACCGTCCGATGTCGTGGTACGACAGCCCCGCCTGGCGCAGCCGGACCACGTCGGCCTGGACGGGTGCGGCCCGCGCGAGTTCCTCCATCGCCCAGTCCAGGGCGTCCAGCTCGGCGAGTTCGTTCAGCTCGTCCTGGCTGGTGTCGGGGCGGCGCTGGGCGATCACCCGCAGCCGCTTGCGTTCGGTGCGACGGCGCTCGCGCATGACGTCCACCACCGCGTCCTTGACGATCTTGAAGGCGAAGGCCTGCGGATCGGGGCTGGCCAGGGCCCGGCGCCAGTTCTTGTAGAGCGTCGTGCCCGCGTTCTGCACGGCGTCCTGGGCGTCCTCGCGATGCCGCAGGCGCTGCTGGGCGTAGCGGAGGTAGCCGGAGTTCTCGCGGGTGAAGAAGGCCTCGAAGTCGTTCGGCAGGTCGCC
This sequence comes from Kitasatospora sp. NPDC058184, assembly GCF_042883725.1. Taxonomy (NCBI): domain Bacteria; kingdom Bacillati; phylum Actinomycetota; class Actinomycetes; order Kitasatosporales; family Streptomycetaceae; genus Kitasatospora; species Kitasatospora sp. NPDC058184. The sequence goes on along the minus strand of NZ_JBHVVE010000011.1, from coordinate 200,824 downwards.
GAGCGGGTCGGCTCGCAGACCCCGCTCCTCGCCCGGCCCGGGAGTGCTCACGCGACCCCCCTTTCGTGGTCGGCTGGCCGGCCCGCCTGGTGGCACGCCGACGGCCCCTTGGGGCTCGTGGTGTAACCGTCCGGGAGGTCCGGGATGTTGACCGGATCGGGCAGACAATTGCCGAACGTTTCCGTTCACTTTTGAACAGTGTGGCTGACCTGCCGCTTCACCCTCGCGCACCCAGCCGGAAGACTCGCAACGTGACCCAGATCACAGTGTGCGAGGGCGTCGCTTGACAAGCCCCACGGCGCCACCCGCGCCATCCCCGCACCACTGCGGACCCCACCCCGCAAAGCGGCCCCCACTCCCTCAGGAGCCAAACCCCCTACGGCGCCGGCTCCACCTCCGCCGCATCCAGCGTGGCGGTCACCCGTTCCAGCAGCCCGCGCAGTGCGACCAGATCCTCGACCGGCAACCCGGTCGCCGCGAGCAGCCGACGCGGAACCTGCCCGGCCCGCTCGCGCAGCGCCGACCCCTCGGGGGTCAGGCGGACGGTGACCGACCGCTCGTCCTCCGGGCTCCGCTCGCGGCGCACCAGCCCGGCCGCCTCCAGGCGCTTGAGCAGTGGGGAGAGCGTCCCGGAGTCCAGCCGCAGCCGCTCGCCGATCCGCTTGACGGGCAGCTCGCCCTCCTCCCACAGCACCAGCATGACCAGATACTGCGGATAGGTCAGCCCGAGGTCCCGCAGCAGCACCCGGTACACGCCGCCGAAGGCGCGGGAGGCCGCGTTGAGCGAGAAGCAGATCTGCTGGTCGAGGCGGAGCAGCTCCTCGTCCGCCATGCCGGGGTGAGTCGTCATGAACCCATGGTACCGATCATCATCGCGCCATTTAGTTGTGCGCAATTGAATTGCGTGCTCTACTTGTCTCGACGCAGCGACGCAGCGACGCAGCGACGCAGCAACGACCGAGCGGCCGCCGCCCAGCACGCCGGGCCGGCGACCGCCCGGACAACCGACCGCAGGAACACCCAGGACCCGAAGGGGAAGCCACCATGGACGCGCTCTACACCGCAGCCGCCACCGCCAACGGCCGGGAGGGCCGCGCCGTCAGCTCCGACGGACAGCTGGACCTCGCGCTGGCCATGCCGCCCGCGCTCGGTGGCAGCGGCCAGGGCACCAACCCGGAGCAGCTCTTCGCCGCCGGCTACGCCGCCTGCTTCGCCAGCGCCCTCGGCCTGGTCGGCCGCCAGGCCCGGGTGGACACCAGCGAGGTCTCGGTGACCGCCGAGGTGTCCATCGGCAAGGACGAGGCCGGCTTCGCCCTCGCCGTCGTGCTGCGCGTCGAGCTGCCCGAGTCCCTCGCGGGCGAGACCGGCGAGCTGCTGGTCAAGCAGGCGCACCAGGTGTGCCCGTACTCCCGTGCCACCCGGGGCAACATCCCGGTCGAGCTGGTCGTCGAGTAAGCACCCCCGAGAAGGAGCGCCCCGGGGGAAGAGCACCCCGAGCGCCCTCCGACCGCCCCACCGACGGACCGGGCCCGCCGCACGCGATGCGGCGGGCCCGGTCCGTCCTCCCTGGGCTCAGTCGCCTCCTGGCCCGTTCGCCGAACGCAGCGTGTCCAGTCGGTGCCGGTACTCCTCCGCGTCGATCTCACCCCGAGCGAACCGCTCCGCGAGCAACTGCTCCGGGGACACCCCCGGACCTCCCTGCCCTCCCTGCCCCCCTTGGCCCCCTTGGCCCAGCGGGCCCCAGCCGTGCGGACCGCCCACCCCGGCTCCTCCGGCGCCGGGGGCCGCCCGACCGGGCGGGGTCGGCTGCCGCGAGCGCGCTACGTAGCGGAACAGGGCCACGGCGAGCAGGACGACGATCACCAGGAACATCAGCGTCCCGAACGCCATCAGCCCCACGCCCCAGCCACCCACGTAGTGGCCGTGCCCGTGCCAGTACCTCATCAGGACCTCCTCCTCCGGCCCCGTCGGGGCCCGCCGAGGTGAGCAGCGCCTACCACCATCGTGCTCCCGCCGGTGGTGAAAGCGGTGTGAGGGTGGGCTGAGAAAACGTTCCGGCAACCGTTCCCGGGCCCCACCGGGGTAGCGTGCCGCTGGTGACCCACCACCCGCCGCCCGCGTTCCACCCCCAGCGGCCCACGGCTCACCAGCCGTCCATGGCCTTCCACCCGCCGGAGGACGACCGCTCCCCCGAGCAGCTCGTCGCCGCCGGGGTGCTGCGGCGCCACCCGGACCCGCGCCCCCACCCGGCGCTCGGCCACTCCCCGATCGGCTACGTCGCCACCGCGCTCTGGGCCGAGCTCACGGCCCTCGCCATCGCGCCGGCGGCCGCCGAGGCCACCGCCACCGCACTGCTGCGCGCGATCGCCGACCGCGCCGTGGACGCGGCGCTCGCCCCGGGCAACGAGCGCGCCCCGCGCGACGACCTGTACGTGGCCGACCCGGCCCACATCGGCCCGTACCGCCGGGCGATCTGGTTCCAGCGTTCCAACCCGCACGGCCCACACGCCCCAGCCGACCCGCACAACCCGTACGGCTCGCAGGGCCCCCGCGGCCTGCTCACCCCCGTCGACGCACGCGGCGGGTACGCCCCCCGCGGCCCGATCACCGCCTCCTTCGCGCCCCACGAACCGTAGCCCCGGGCGCCCCTGCCCGCCCTCGCCCGCCCCGCCTCCCTCAGCGCTCGACCTGGAGGCTGTGGCACACCCAGCTCAGCCGGTCCGGCCCGCCGTACGGCGGCCGGTCGTGATACGTCCCGTCCGCCACCGACATGTTGACGATCAGGTACGCGTGCCACGCGGCCCCGACCCCGTGCAGGTCCGCGTAGACCAGCTCGTCCTCCACGTACCAGTCCACCGAGTTCGCGCCGAGCACCACCCGCAGGCCGAAGGTGGCCCCCGGCCCGATCCCGGCGCTCGCACCGTGCCAGTACCGGAAGCCGCCGCGGACGTGGTTGGAGATCTCCAGCAGGTCCGGGTTGTCGGGGTGGTACTCGAAGACGTCCACCTCGTTGCCGCCGTCCCGCCAGGTCCAGATCGCCGGCCAGGCACCCAGCTCGACCGGCAGTGTCACGCTCGCCGACAGCACGTCCCCGGCGCGGAGCTGGAATCCGTCGGGACTGCCCTCGGTGGTCAGCAGACTGCAGCTCCACAGCCCGCCACTGTGCCTCCTGACCGCCGTGAACTGCCCGTCGGGGCAGTAGTCGCGGCTGAGGTAGTCGAGTTTGTGGTCGCTCCGGTTGGTCGGCCCCATCCGGGGATAGGCGCTGCTGCGCCCGGCGATCCACTGCCTGGTCGAAGTGAAGTCCGCGTCGAACACGACTGCCACGGCCGCCTCCCCGGAGCGCTGGCGTCCCGGCAGTCCGCACCGCCAGGCACACAGGGTGAGTTACCCGATACCCTCCGCAGTATGCGAAGTGGATCGTTCGGGTCCGGGACGAACGTGCGATTCGGGACCGGTACGGCCGGTCAGGGGTCGGCGCCGAGCAGGTCAGCCGACCGGAGCCGCGCCTCCGGCCCCGAGCCGGTCGGTCACCGAGACCACCCCGTCCACCGAGCGGCACAGGTTGAGCACGATCGGCACCAGGTGCTGCTCGGGCACGGTGCCGCTGAGCACCACCCGCCCCTGGGTGACCTCCACCCCGATCTCCGCCGGGCTGACCCCGTCGATCCGGCCGAGCACCTCCTCGACGATCTCCCGCCGGATCACCATGTCCTCGCGCAGGAAGACCCGCAGCAGGTCACCGCGGCTGACCATGCCGACGACCCGCCCCTCCTCGTCCAGCACCGGCAGCCGCTTCAGGCCGTGCCGGCTCATCAGCCGGGCCGCCGCGACCACGCTGGTGCCGGGCGTGGTGCAGACCGGCTGCGCCGTCATCAGGTCGGCCGCGGTCACCTCGCCGTCCGGGCCCGCCTGCGCCGACTCGGGCGCGGGCAGCAGGCTGGCCGGGTCCTCCTGCGCGGCCAGGGTGCGCAGCAGGTCGGCCTCCGAGACCACGCCGAGCGGTCGCCCTTCCGGGTCCACCACCGGTACGCCGGTGATGTCGTACTCGCTCAGCAGCGTCACGATCTCCCGGAATCCGGTCTCGGGCGAGACCAGGACCACGGGGCTGGTCATCACGGATTCGACGGTGGCATGCCGCACGCCGGTTCACCTCGTCCAACGATGCTGGTCCGACCGGACGCGGATCGTCCCGGCCGGTACCGGCAGCATCGCCCGTAACGGCCGCGACCGCCAGGGGCCAAGGGGCCGAACGGGCGGGACCTTGGGCCCCGACCTGCTGACACGGCCCCGACACCACGCCCCCGACCGGACACCGGCACCACGCCCCCACTGGGCACCGGCACCACGTCCCCGACCGGGGCAGCCGCAGGAACGACGCCGTCAGGCGTGCGTGGTCGCCCCGCAGACGAAGACGGGCACCCGCAGGAACCCGTGGCTCCGGACGGCCGCCGCGGCCGCCGGGGAGGTGCAGAACCAGCCGTTCCGACCGAACACGGCCCGCAGCGCCCGTCCCTGCGCGTCGGCACTCGTCCAGTCGCCGTCCCGCACCCCGAGGTAGAGGGTCCGGCCGTGCCAGGTCGTCAGGAAGGCCGGGTTGGTCCCGCCGTCGACCGTGGGCGCCGTTCCGTCCAGGGACTGCGGCACGAGCACTCCCGGGTCGTCGCCCGGCTTCCGGTGACCGCCGGTGACCTGTCCGACCCAGCGGCCGACCGAGTACGGGACGATCGCGTTCGGGTCGTGCAGGACCGCGTCCTCCCCGTGGTCCTCGGCGACGCCGGAGGTCACGCACGGGCCCGCGTAGAAGGTGCCCGGATCGCCGTTCGGGGAGGCGGCGGCCGCGAAGGCGGTCATCTCGTCGGAGAGGTAGGACGATCGAAGCGTGGCGGGGTCCGAGACGTGGACACCGGGTACCACGGGCCTGATCGTCGCGTCCGGAAGGCTCGGGTCGATCTGCCGCCAGTTGGTGATGTCGCAGGAGTAGATCCACCGCAGATCGGCGGTCGTCAGGTTCTTCGGTGCGTTGCCGCCCGCCGGGGCCGCCCAGGTCACCGCGTCCCTCACGAGCGGGACGAAGTCGATCGAGGTCGGGTCGCCCTGCTGTGGCGGCCTGCTCAGCCTGGCGAAGTCGACCGTTCCACTGCTGTTGAGCACCAGGGCGTTGAGGGCGCTCCGGGTGTTGGTCGGCCGGAAGATCTCGTAGGCCCCGGTCTTGGGCGTGATCCTGCTGGTTCCCCGGGCGTCCCGGCTGTAGAGCCGGGGCGAGGTGGTGTCCCCGGCCGCCGCGAGCGAGGCGTTGTAGTCCGCCGCGAGCTGGTTGAGGAGCGCGTCGGCGGCCGGGGCGCCCACGCCGACCAGGTCGGCGGCGCCGTCGCCGCGGGTCGGCACCGGGCGGGCCGCCATCGCTCGCCGGACGTTCTTCCAGCGGTGGCGCGCCGCACGTCCGTCATATGCCCGCCGATCACCCCGGACGGCGCAACCATCACATGATCGACTCGTTGGACCGTCCACCACGACAGCGGTACGGCTCCCGGGAGGGCCCCTTGGCAGTACGGACGGTGAGCACGGCCGCGCTGCGCCGGGATGTCGCGGCGCGCCCGGTGGCCCTGGCGGAGGCCTCGCTGGTGCGCCACTACCGACGGCTGGTCCGGCTCGCCTACCTGGCGCTGCCGGCCGACCGCGACCGGCACACCCGGGTGCTCGCCGCCCACTGCGCCGTCCAGCGCGCCCTGCCCACCCGCTGGGCCCGCACGGACCGAACCGCCGTCCGACCGTCCGCGCCCGGGCCCGGGCCCTCCGACGCTCCGGAAGGCACGGACGCCCCGGACGACCCGGCCTACGCCGCGCTGCGCCTGCGGGTGCTGCGCGCCGCGCTCCGGCCGCGCCCGGCCGCCCGTCTCCTCACGCCCCGGGTCTGGGGCCTGCGGCTGTTCACCCCGCACGGCGGCGAGGGGGACGCGGAACTCGACCACGCGCTCGCCGCGCTCTCCGCCCCGGCCAGGGCGGCCTTCGCCCTGCGGACGGTCGAGGGGCTGGGCGTCGAACGGGCCGCCGAGGTACTACGGCAGGCCGGAGTGGCGCACCCGGCGGTGGCGGTGGCCGTGGCCGGGCAGGTGCCGTCCGGTCCGGATCCGCTGCCGCCCGCCTTCGACCCCTGCGCCGTCCGGGTGCAGCCCACCGACCTGCTGCGCCGGCGCCGTACGCTGACGGCCGCGCTCGCGGTCGGCGTGCTCGGCCTCACCACCACGGCGGGCGTGCTGGGCGGTTCGCACCCGGCGGCGCCCGGCCGTCCGACGACGGTGCCGCTCGCGGGCGCCGACCCCGACCCGTCCCACCTGGTCCGGGTCGCCCCCGACGCCTGGCAGCACACCAGCCGGGTCGACTTCACCGCCTGGCCCGCCCGTGGCGAGCGGCGCGAGGACGGCGCGCTGCTCGGCCGCGCCCTGGCCGCCTGGGCCCGACCCGGCAGCCGGACCCACGCCGAGCCGGGTACGGACGCCGGCCCGCCCGCCGCGCCCGCGCCGCACCTGCTGTTCGCCGGGACGGTGGACGGCACCGGTGTCGTGGTGTTCTCCGACGGCGAGCGGATCGCCCGCTACACCGACGGCCAGAACGGTCAGGGCGGTCGGGACAGCGGAGACCTGGACCTCGCCCGGGCCGACGACGCGGACCCGACCACGGCCGGCGCGGTGGTCCTGCGCCGTCAGGGCGCCACCGTCCGGTACCTGCTGGCGCCCTGGGTGGACTCCGCCGAGACCCGCCGGATCGACCGGCCCGACACCCCCGCCCGCCCGTTGGAGCACCCCGACGGCCTCACCTCCCCGGCCCCGGCCGGCGGGCCCGCCGACTGCCAGGGCGCCACCCTGCTCCAGCTGCACTCGTCCCCCGTGGTCGCCGAGAAGGCCGAGAGGTCCGCCTTCCTGCTGGCCGACCTGGGCGGCCTGATCCCCGCACACCTCACCTACGCCCCGCCACCGGAGCGCCCCCTACCGGACGGCTCACCACCCGACCGAGCCCAGGCCGACCGCACGCAAGCCGACCGCGCCCAGGCCGACCGCGAGCCACGCGAGGCGACCGCCCAGGACGCGCTGCTGGCCTGGTCCCGGGCCGGCTGCGCCGTTCCGGACGGCACACCGGGCGTCAAACAGCTGAACCTCTGGGCCTTCGCCCTCCAGCCGCTGCCGCAGAACGCGGGCTCGGCCTCCTGGGTCTGCCTGCGCGCCGACCGCTGGGACGGCGCGGGCAGTGCGGCCACCGCCGTCGTCCTGCCGGGCGCCCGCGGCGCGCAGCGCACCGGCGGCGGACCGGGCCGGGCCTGCGGCCGCTTCGAGCGGGACGCCGTGGCCTGGACCTGGTGGCGCTCCCCGCACGGGACGGAGTTCGTGCTCGCGGCGGGCAGCCGCCGGGTCACCCGGCTCACCGTCAAGGGTTCGGGCTGGTCCGCCGACCGGCCCGCGCCGGACCGCACCCTGGCCGTCGAACGCCCCGCCCGCGCGGCCGTCCAGGTGGAGGCGCTGCTCGACAACGGCGCCCGGATCGACCCACCGCACTGAGCCCCGCGCCCCGTCTCCCTTCCACCCCGAGCGCTCCCGTTCAGGCCGCGGCCCGCGGCCGACGGGACAGCTCCCGCTCGTAGTCGGGCAGTTCGACGCTGCTGACCTGCTTGCCCAGCTCCAGCATCTTCTCCAGCGCCCAGCGCCGGTTGAGCAGCGCGTTGCGGAACCGCAGCCCGGTGGCCGTGCGCGGCGCGAGGAACGGACCGGTGCGGTCGCCGCCCTTCTGGCAGCCCTGCGCGTAGCCGCGCAGGAGGTGCTCGTACCGCGCGAAGGCGGCCCGGTGGTCGCCGCGGGCGCGGGCCAGCTCGCCGGCCAGGACGTACGCGGCCACCACCGCCGTCCCGGTGCCCATGCCGCCGATGGTCGCGCCGCAGGCGGCGTCGCCGATCAGGGCGATCCGACCGGTCGACCAGGCGGGCACGTCGGCGCGACTGATCGAGTCGAAGTACGGTTCGGGGGCGGCGTCCAGGCTCTCCAGCAGCTGCGGCACCCGCCAGCCGAGGCCCGCGAAGGCGGCCCGGACCAGTTCCTTCTGCCGCGCCGGGTCGTGGCGGTCGTAGCGCAGTTCGGGCGAGGCGAAGAGGCAGAACGCACCGGCCCGGCTCGGGTCGCGGTGGTCGGCGCCGACGGACATCAGCCGGCCGGGGACGTTGAGGCCGACCCCGCCGACGGGCAGTCCGAGGTCGTTGGGCAGCTGCCAGGTGGCCGCGTAGTAGCCGAGGTGGCGGACGTAGCGCTGCTCGGGGCCGAAGGCGAGCCGGCGGACGGTGGAGTGCAGCCCGTCGGCGCCGATCACCAGGTCGAACTCGCGCGGCGCCCCGTGCCGGAAGGCGACCCGGACCCCGTCCGGGGTCTCCTCCAGCGCCGTGATCGAGTCGCCGAAGACGTACTCGGCGCGGGCGCTGCTGTGCCGGTGGAGCAGCTGGGCCAGCTCCCCGCGCGGGACCTCCAGGTCACCGCCGGCGAACTCGGCGGGCAGGTGCAGCAGTTGGCGCCCGTCGGGGCCGACGAAGGTCATCGGACTGCCGCCGGTGCCGAGCGTGCGCAGCTCCTCCAGGACGCCCATCCGCTCCAGCACGGTCAGGTGGGTGCGGCCGCGGAAGTCGACGTCCTGGCCGCCGTCGCGCAGCGCGGGGGCCAGCTCGACCACGGTCACCTCGAAGCCGTACCGGCCCAGCCAGTGGGCGAGCGCGGGGCCGGCGATGCTCGCGCCCGAGATCAGGACCTTGGTGCTCATGGGAATCCACTCCGTCCGAGGATCGTGAAACTGTGTCTGGCGGACACTGTTTGTTGCTGTGTACGGTAGACACAGTTGAGCGGGAAGGGCAACCCCCCAGGTGGCAAGCCCCGAACGGAACCCCCAGAACGGGAGCGGATGATGGCCGAGGCGGCGAACGACACGGTGCGGCTGCTCTGGGGCCCGGCCCCCAAACCCACCCGCGGGCCGAAGCCGGCCCTCAGCCTGGAGCGGATCGCCGCGGCCGGGGTCGAGGTCGCCGACGCGGAGGGGCTCGGCGCGGTCTCCATGCAGAAGGTGGCCGGGCTGCTCGACTTCACCAAGATGTCGCTCTACCGCTACGTCCCCGGCAAGGCCGAACTCGTCGCCCTGATGGTCGAGTCGGCCGTCGACGCACCCCCGGACGCACCGGAGGATGCCGACTGGCGGGAGCAACTCACCGCCTGGGCCCACCACTTGGCCGAGTCCTTCGCCAGGCACCCGTGGCTGCTGGACGCCACCGTCGGCGCGCGGGCGCTCGGTCCGAGGGAACTCGCCTGGCTGGAGCGGGTGGTGGCGGCGCTCGACGGCCACGGGCTGACCGGCCCCGAACGGATGGACGCCGCCGTCCTGCTCACCGGGCACGTGCGCGGAATCGCCGCGCAGTCCCGCGCCGCCGGCCCCGCCGACACCCCCGAGGCCGAACTCCTCGCCGCCCTCGGCACCGTGGTCCAGGAGAACGCCGACCGCTTCCCGGCGGTCGCCGCCGCCATGGCCGACCCCGACGGCCGCGACCAGGCGCTGGAGTTCGGCCTGGAGCGCATCCTGGACGGGCTGGCCGCCCTGATCGACCGCCGCACGACCGGCGCCTGACCCGCGGCAGCGCCCCGGAACGCCCGGTGGCGAGGAACCGGAGGCCCGGGAAAACCGCTCGGCCGGCCACCCGGCCGCTCGCTAGGATCGCGCCCCATGGCGATGTTCGTGCACCTGACCGCCGCGGCGAACGCGCCGCGGATCCGCCGCGCCGGGATCCGCGCCGACAGCCGGGGCCAGGGCGGCGCACGCGGGGTGTACTGCTTCCCCGTGCTGCCCTCGTACACGCTGACCCACCAGTGGCTGCGCGAGCTGGCCCGGTTCGGCCCCAAGGGCGCACTGGTCGCGGTGCACCTCCGACTGGACGACGGGCAGGAGGTCCTGACCGGGCACTACCGCGACCGCGCCCAGGACGCCCAGCGGCCGGTGCGGGCCGCCGAGGCGGTCCGGCGGATCGGCGCCCTGCCCGACCCGCGCGGCTGGGAGGTGTTCCTGCCGCGCGCGGTGGGCGCCCGCGAGGTGCACCGGGTCCGCGCCGTGCCGCAGGCCACCGGCTGGCGCTACGTCCCGGGCGCCCACGGCACCCGGCCCTGCACCTGTTTCGGCTGCCGTATCCGCGGCGAGTACGGCAGCAGACGGCTGCGCGAGCGCCACCCGCACCCGCTGGACGGCCCGCCGCCGCCCGTCCCGGTGCTGCTGGCCCGGATCGCGGCGGCCGGCGACCCCGGTGACCCGTACGAACTGCGCACCGCCCTGCACTGGTTCGGGCTGCGCCGCCGCGGCCCGGTGGACCTGCTCGCCCGACTGGCCGACCACCCGCACCCGGGCGTGCGGGCGGACCTGGTCTGGGCCGTCGGCGGCTGGTCGACCCCGGGCGTCGCCGAGCTGCTGGACGGCCTGGCGGACGATCCGGACCCGCTGGTCCGCAGGGCCGTCGAGGCGGTCAGGGAGAGCTGAGCCCCGGCCGGCGGCCCGCCCCGGACGGGCAGCACCGCTCCGCCGGCCGGTGCGCCGCCGTCAGGAGACGCGCTTGAGCTGCCAGGAGTTCTTCTCCAGGCTCGGCACCGCCGAGTAGTTGCAGCCGGAGCCGTAGTAGGTGCTGACGATCGTCCAGCCGGCCGGCGGCCAGGTGGAGGCGCAGGCGTTGACCACGGTGCCGACCGGGTAGCCGGTGAGCTGCATGATCTTCTTGGTGTTCGGGGTGAAACCGGAGCCGCAGCCCGCGCTGTTCCACCACTGGACGTCCACGAAGCCGCCCGGCGTCAGCGAGGAGGAGCAGCTGGTGCTGGTGTCACCGGGCGCGGCCTGGGCCGTCCCCATGGTCAGGGTCAGCGCGGCGGCGGTACAGCCCAGAGTCAGGACGGCGGAACGAAGGCGTATCACGGGGCGGCTCCTCTCGGTGACGCGGCGCGTCCGCGTCCCGCCCATTCCTATCCGTGCGGAGCCGATGACGGACAGCGACTTTCCGGCCCGACCTGCGGCGCGTTCTCGCCCATTCCCCGCCGGGAGCGCTCCACCGGTACGCGGCTGACCTGCGCACTCTCCCGTCGACATGCCCGTTCGCCGGATCCGGGTGATCATGGGACGAACCGCGTCATCGGCGATTCGGCGCACCGGGCCGTCGGCCCCGGGAGCGCCCGGAAGGTGGACTGCGATGTTCCAGCTCCTGTGGATTCTGCTCATCGGCTTCGTGCTGGGCGTGCTCGCCAAACTGATCCTGCGTGGACCGCAGTCGATCCCCTGGTGGCTGACCATGCTGCTCGGCGCGGCCGGAGCCTGGCTCGGCAACGCCGTCTCCGGCTGGATCGGCGTCCGCCACACCTCGGGCATCGACTGGATCCGGCACATCCTGCAACTGGCCTTCGCCGTCGCCCTGGTGGCCTTCGTCGCGCCCGCGTGGACGAAGTCCCACCAGAACCGCTGACCGGCCGACCCCCGGCACCCGGACCGGCCGACCCGCCGGCCGGGCCGCCCGCTCAGCCCACGTGGACGGCCGGCCGGCGGGACCGGTCCGGTTCGGCCTCGCGCAGCACCTCGCGGGTGACGGGGGCGATCTCGCCCTGTCCGAACAGGAAGAACCGCAGGAACTGGGCGAAAGGGTTGCCCTCGGTCCACTCGAAGTAGATGTGCGGCTGCTGCCCGGTGCGGTCGCGCACCTCGAGCAGCAGCGCGGCCAGCGCGTTGGGCACGCTGGAGCTCTCCAGCGCCAGCACCCGGTAGCGGTCGTGCAGCACCTCGCCGCGGACCGTCAGCACGGCCTCGAAGTCGGACGGGTCGAGCACGGTGACCTCGACGAACACCAGGTCGTCCTCGGCCGGGATGTCGTTGTCCCGCCGGATCTGGTGGATCTTGTCGCGGTACTCGGCGAGGTCCCGGCTGTTCGGCTCGTTGGCGATCAGCCGCAGCGGGCGGTGGGTGTAGTCCCGGACGAACCGGTCCGCGACGTCGTCCAGCACCACGTCGGTGACGCGCAGTTCGAAGGCCCGCTTGAGCCGGGACAGGAACGAGAGCAGCATGATGCCCGCGATGAAGCAGGCGCCGATCTTGACCCCGTCCGGCCGCTCGGCGATGTTCACCGCCGTGGTGTAGAGGAAGACCCCCGCGATCACCGCGAAGCCGGTACGCCAACGGCGCTGCCCGGCCTTGTGGGCGGCGATGGTCACCGCGATGGCGGCGGAGCTGATCAGCACCAGCACGCCGGTGGCGTAGGCGCCGCCCTGGGCGTCCACGTTGGCGTCGAAGATCCAGGTGACCAGGAAGGCGATCAGGGTGAGCACGATGACGGTCGGCCGCACCGCGCGGGCCCAGTGCGGGGCCATGCCGTAGCGGGGCAGGTAGCGCGGCATCAGGTTGAGCAGCCCGGCCATCGCGGAGGCCCCGGCGAACCAGAGGATGGCGATCGTGGACAGGTCGTAGACGCTGCCGAAGGTGCTGCCCAGGTACTCGTGGGCGAGGTAGGCGAGCGCCCGCCCGTTGGCCTGGCCGCCGGCCTTGAACTGGTCGGCCGGGATGAGCAGCGTGGTGATGAAGCTGGTGGCGATCAGGAACACGCTCATGATCGCGGCGGCGGTGGTCAGCAGCTTGCGGGCGCCGCGGATCCGGCCGGTGGGCTTCTCCTCGGTGTCGTCCGGGTCGCCCTCGATGTGCGGCATCACGGCGACGCCGGTCTCGAAGCCGGACAGGCCGAGCGCCAGCTTCGGGAAGACGATCAGCGCGACGCCGATCATCGCGATCGCGTTGCCGTGCTCCACGGTCAGCGCGTGCGTCCAGTCGCTGAACACGTGCGGGGCCTTGAGCACGTGCCACAGCCCGTTGGCGACCACCACGACGTTCAGCGAGAGGTACACCGCGACCAGCACCACCGCCAGGCCGATCGCCTCGCTGAAGCCCTTGAGGAAGACGGCACCGAGCAGCGCGATCATGATCAGGGTCAGCATCACCTGCTTGCCGGTCAGGGCGCTGTGCAGGTGCGGGTTCTCCACCAGGTGGGCGCTGGCGTCGGCGGCGGACAGGGTGATGGTGATCATGAAGTCGGTGGCCGCGAAGCCCAGCAGGGTGAGCACGAAGAGCTTGCCCTGCCAGAAGGAGAGCAGCCGTTCCAGCATCGCGATCGAGCCCTGGCCGTGCGGGCTCTCCTGGGCGACCCTGCGGTAGACGGGCAGCGCGCCGAGCAGGGTGACGACCACCAGCACGATGGTCGCCAGCGGCGAGACCAGTCCGGCCGCGAGCGCGGCGATGCCCGGCTGGTAGCCGAGCGTGGAGAAGTAGTCCAGGCCGGTCAGGCACATGACCCGCCACCAGCGCTGGCCCTTCTCGTGCGGCGCCTCGGCGTGCGGGCCTGGGTGCTGTTTGGCCAGGTCGGCCAGGCCTTCCAGCATCCACTCCCGGAACCGCCCGCGCCGGGTGACCGGCCCCGCCCCTGCTTCGGCCGACCCCGACGACACCACGGGCACCCCTGTCCACGACTCGGCCGGCCTCGTACGGCTCCGGCCCCCCTGTGGCCGCCGGACGGCGGGCCTGGTCAGGCTAGGGGACCGGCCCGCCGGGGCCGGTCAACCGCGCGGGCCGACACGCCCGGGTGCGCCCGTACGGCCCTCCCCGGTGGCGGGCCGTCCCGAGGCGGGTGCGGCCGCGCCCGGTCCGGTGTGCCAGGCTGCACGGACCTCGCGGAACACGCGAGGATGTCCGCGCGCACCGACGCACCGGGCCGGCGCTCCACAGCGCGCCACCGGCCGGGCCGGCGCGCCCACGGACCGGGCAGGGACAGGAAAAACGGAGGAAGCGGTGGCGGAGCCGAGTCGGCGGAGGATCCTGGGCCTGGGCCTGATGGCGGCCGCCGTCACTTCCTGCGGCCCCCGTCGCCCGGATGCGGCCCCCGCCGCGCACCCGTCCGCCGGGGCCGCGGGCGCGCCGACCGCCCCGGCGTCCACGCCACCCGGCACCGCCGGCCCGGCCGCCGACGGCCACACCGGCCCGACGAGCGAGCGTTCCCGCCCCGGCAACGCCGACTGGGAGATCACCGACCCCGGCCCGGACGGCGCCATCGAGGGCTTCGCCGACCGGGTCAGCGTCCTGCCCGGCGAGCCCTTCGGCCTGCACGTCTCCACCCCCGCCGCCGCGTTCACCGTCTCCGCCTACCGGATGGGCTGGTACGACGGCGCCCGCGCCCGGCTGGTCTGGCGCCGCGAGCACGTCCCCGGCGGCAAGCAGGCCGCGCCGCACGTGGACCTGGCGACCCGCACCGTCCTGACCGGCTGGCAGCGCACCCTCGCGGTGGACACCGCGGGCTGGCCCGAGGGCGCCTATCTGCTGCGCCTGGACGCCGAGGACGGCTCCGGGCGGCGCTACGTCCCGCTCACCGTCCGCTCGGCGAGCACCGCGGGCCGGACCGTGGTGATGAGCGCCCCAGCGACCTGGCAGGCCTACAACGAGTGGGGCGGCTACAGCCTCTACAACGGCCCGACCGGCGGCCTGGCCACCCGCTCGCTGAAGGTCGTCTTCGACCGGCCGTACGACTACGACCACGGCGCCGGGCTGTTCCTGGTCTACGAGGCGCCGCTGGTCGCCCTCGCCGAACGGCTCGGCCTGCCGCTCGCCTACACCACCGGCGTCGACGTGGCCCGCGAGCCCGGCCTGCTGACCGGGGCGAGCGCCGTCCTGTCGCTCGGCCACGACGAGTACTGGTCGCCCGAGCAGCGGGCCAACGTGGTCGCCGCCCGCGACGCCGGGACCAACCTGGCGGTCCTGGGCGCCAACTGCTGCTACCGCCGGATCCGGTTCGAGCCGTCCGACCTCGGGCCGGACCGCACGGTGGTCTGCTACAAGGACGCCTGGGCGCAGGACCCGGGCCACCAGGCGGGCGCCCCGGCGACCACCGACTTCCGGACCGGCCCGGGCGCCGACCCGGAGAGCTCGATGCTCGGCGTCATCTACGACGGCTACCCGGTGGACGCCCCGTACGTGGTCACCTCGCCCGGGCACTGGGCGTACGAGGGGACGGGCGTCGCGGCGGGGGCCTCGTTCCCGCACCTGGTCGGGGTGGAGTACGACCGAGTGCACACCGGCTTCCCCACCCCGCGCCCGATCGAGGTGATCGCCCACTCCCCCGTGGTGTGCGACGGCCGGCGCTCCCACTCCGACACCGCCTACTACACCGTGCCGAGCGGGGCCGGGGTGTTCGCCACCGGGACGATGCGCTGGGTCGAGGCGCTGGAGGCCCGCGGCCCCGGCGGCGGCCGGGCCGACCACGGCATCGACTCGCACGCCGGGGACCTGGTCCGCCAAGTCACCGAGAACGTCCTGCGCGCCTTCGCCGCCGGCCCGGCCGGCCGGACCCGCCCGGCCCAGGACAACCTCGACGCCGTCTACGGCCCGGCGTAGCCGCCCCGGCTCAGCCCGCGGACGGCGCGGTGAAGGTCTCCGCGGGGCCGAAGTCCGAGAGGCGTTCCCTCGTCACGACCGGCCGGCCGGCCACCACCGTCGAGTGTTCGACCCGGACCGTCCGGCCGAGCCGGTCGATCCACAGCTGGACGTCGGCCGCGTCCGAGCCCTGGTTCTGCCGTCCGTCCCCGTACGTCGGGTCCGCGCGGCGCAGCTCGGCCGGGGAGAGCCGGGCGGCCAGGTGGAACACCGGCACGCCCGCCTCGGTCTCCATGCCCTTGCGGGCGGCGGGCCCGGCGTCCAGCAGGACCTTGGCGTAGCCGTCCGTGTCCTGCGCGCCGGTCCCGGCGCTCGCCGGGGGCTTCTGGTCCGTCGTCCAGCCGGTCCCGCCGTTCTCCTTGTCCCGCCGGTAGACGGCCTGGTCGACGACCACCTTCTCCTCCCAGGCCAGGACGGAGGACCCGCGGACCATCTTGGTCTCCAGGCGGGATCCCTCGGCCGGGGTGTTGTGGTTCGCCCGGCCGGTGACGGTGAGCACGTCCTTCTCGGCGCCCTCGCCCGTCTCGACGGTCATCTCGGAGGTCGCCGCGTACGACTCCCGGGAGCGGTGGGCGACCGCGACCGCGGGGTCGAAGGCCCCGGTCGGGTCGGCGGGCGCCCCGGTGGCCTCCGCCGGTGCCCCGGTGGCTTCCGGTGGTGCTCCGGTGGTGGCGCCAGCGGGCACCCCGCCCGCGGACGTCCCGGCGGCGGGCGGCGGCGCGGCGCCGTCGGAGCCGCAGCCGGTGAGCGCGGCCAGCGCGACGACGAGGGCGGTGGCGGGCAGGACAGTGGTGCGACGGATCGTCATGGGAGGTCTCCGGGGCTACTGTTCCGGGCGTTCGCGGCCCGTCACGGTACCGCATCGTGATCGAACGGGCTTCCGACCTCCGGCCGGGGCAGGAGGCGCTCGGAACGCCCGATACACTCGCACGGTCTCATCCGGAGCAGGCACGAGGGAAACAGAACATGGTCGAGGCCTCCCCCAAGGTCGTTGTGGTCGTCCCCACGTACAACGAGCGGGAGAACCTCCCGGTCCTCGCGGGCCTGCTCGCGGAGCTCCCGGTGCCCGACCTGCACCTGCTGGTGGTCGACGACAACTCCCCCGACGGCACCGGCGAGATCGCCGACAAGCTCGCCGCGGACTCCGGCGGCACCGTGGGCGTGCTGCACCGCACCGAGAAGGACGGCCTCGGCCGGGCCTACCTGGCCGGCATGGCCAGGGCCCTGGACGAGGGCGCCGACGTCGTGGTGCAGATGGACGCCGACCTCTCCCACCCGGCCTCGGCGATACCCGCGATGGTCGAGCTGCTGCTCGGCGGCGACACCGCCGTGGTGCTGGGCTCCCGCTACGTCCCCGGCGGCTCCACCGCCGAGGAGTGGCCCTGGCACCGCAAGGCGCTCTCGGCCTGGGCGAACTTCTACGTCAACACGATCCTCAGCCTCGGGGTCAGGGACGCCACCGCCGGGTTCAAGGCCTGGCGGGCGGACACCCTCCGCGCCATCGACCTGCCGACCGTGCGGAGCAACGGCTACTCGTTCCAGGTCGAGATGAACTACCGCGTCGTCAAGCAGGGCATGACGATCCGCGAGGTGCCGATCCGCTTCGAGGAGCGGATCGAGGGCGCCTCGAAGATGAGCATGGGCGTGCAGGTCGAGTCCGCGCTGGCGCCCTGGAAGCTGCGCTTCAACCGCGAGGGCTGACGAGGCACCGACGGGGCGCCGACGGGACCGGACGGGACCGGGCACGGCAGGACGCCGGCCCGGTTCGGTCGTACGGGTGCCGGACCGCCGCCGGAGCGGTGTGAACGGCCGCCGCGGGGAAAGAAGGGCGACATGGCCCTTCTCCCGGAGACACTCACGGACCTGGTCCGCCGCGGCGCCCGAGAACCGTTCGTGGTCCAGAGCGTCCGGGCCACCGTCGCGGCCACCATCGCCTTCGCGGTGGCGACGCGGCTGAGCAGCGAGCCCGCTCCGCTGACGGCGCCGCTGACCGCGCTGCTGGTCGTCCAGGTCACCGTCTACTCGACGCTCAAGACCAGCATCCGCCGGGTCAACTCGGTGGTGGTCGGGGTGCTGATCGCGATCGGGTTCAGCGCGGTGGTCGGGCTCTCCTGGTGGAGCCTCGGGCTGATCATCCTGGCCTCGCTGGTCGTCGGCCGGTTCGTCCGGGTCGAGGAGTTCGTCCAGGAGGTCGCGATCAGCGCGATGCTGATCCTGGGCGTGACCAAGCTGGCCTCGCAGGCCTGGGACCGGGTGCTGGAGACCCTCATCGGCGCGGCCGTCGGCCTGCTGTTCAACCTGGTGTTCGCGCCGCCGGTCTGGGTGGACACCGCCGGGGAGTCGATCGAGGACCTGGCCCGGCGGGCCCGCCAGCTGCTGCTCGACATCTCCGAGGAGCTGGGCCGCCCCACCCCGGTGGCCCGGGCCGCCGAACGGCTGCACGAGGCCCGCAGGCTGGACCAGGCGATCGCCGACGTGGACGCGGCACTGCGCCAGGCCGAGGACAGCCTGCGGTTCAACCCGCGGATCAGCGAGGGGCTGCTGTCCCGGCTGGTGCTGCGCACCGGGCTGGACACCCTGGAGATCTGCGTCGTCGTGATCCGGGTGCTGGCCCGTTCGCTGACCGACCTGGCCAAGCGGCGCGCGCCCGGCGAACGGCTCTTCCCGCCGGACGTCGCGACGGGGCTGGAGGAGCTGCTGGCGCACGTCGGCGGCGCGATGGTGAGCTACGCGGTGCTGGTGACCACCCAGGTGAGCCGCAGCGCCGAGGAGGCGGAGGAGCGGCTGACCGCCGAGCTGGCGGCGGCCTGGGCCTGCCGGGAGAACGTCGCCCAGGTGCTGCTGCGCAAGGTCCAGGAGCACCCGGAGGCCTGGCAGCTGCACGGTTCGATACTGGCCGAGGTGGACCGCATCCTGGACGAGATGGACCTGGAGCACCGCGGCCGGCGGCTGATGGAGGAACTGGACCGGGCCTCGGTGGCGAACCGGGAGCGGTTCTCCCGCTACGCCTGGCTGCGCCGCCTGCTGCGGGGCGAACGGGCCCGCGGCGGCCGGACGTCCGCTGCGGCGGACCGCCCGGCGGCGTAGCGGTGGAACACCCGGCGGTTTGGCGGGCGCCGGGGTCTCAGGGCATCAGCCAGGGCTCCTGCGGCAGCGGGTGGCCGGTCTCCAGGTAGGTCTTGAGGTTGGCGAGCACCGCCGACCAGCCCTGTTCGGCGTCCGCCCGGGCGGCCTCGTCGGCGAGGTCAACGTGGGTGACGGTGAGCCGGGTGAGGTCGTGCCAGCCCTGGAGTTCGAAGGTGACCCGGGAGGGGAAGGCGGCGCGCCCCTCCTGCGGCCCGGCCCAGGTGGTGACCAACAGGTGCGGGCGGTCGACCGCCTCGACGGTGCCGATGACGTCGGCGGTCCCGGAGCCGTCGGTCCGCTGGTGCTCCCAGGGCGCGCCGAGCAGCCAGGTGGAGACGTTGCGGTGGCCCCAGTAGAGGCCGGACTCGTCGGCGTTGGTGAGCGCGTGCCAGACCCGCTCGGGGGTGGCCCGCAGGTAGGTGATGCCGCGGTGGCTGAAGGCGGTCACGGGCTCACCCCTTGGCCGCGTCGAGCAGCGGCTGGATCTCGATCTTCTGCATCCGCAGCATGGCCGCGAAGACGCGGTCCGCCGTGGCCCGGTCCTCGCCCGAGACCAGGTCGAGCAGCACCCGGGGGGTGATCTGCCAGGAGAGGCCGTAGCGGTCCTTGAGCCAGCCGCACGGGCCGGGCTGGCCGCCGTCGGCGGTGAGCTCCGCCCAGAGCCGGTCGACCTCCTGCTGGTCGTCGCACGCCACCTGGAGCGAGATCGCCTCGGTGAAGTGGAACGCCGGGCCGCCGTTGAGGCCCACGTACGCGCGGCCGGCGAGCTCGAACTCGACGGTCATCACCGAGCCCGCCGGGCCGGGGCCGGTCTCGCCGTAGCGGGTGGTCCTGAGGACCCGGGAGTTCGGGAACAGCGTGGTGTAGAAGGCGGCGGCCTCTTCGGCCCGGTCGTCGAACCAGAGGGAGGTGGTGATTTTCTGCATGCGCCCGACGGTAACGGCGGGGTCCGTCGGGGCGGCCGAGCCACGGCCGGGGGTCACCGGATCGGCGCCCCCGGCCGTCGCCGGGTCAGTGCACCCAGCCCGCGAAGCGCCGGACGAAGCGCTGACCGGTGTGGGCGGTCACCACGACGTCGTAGCGGCCCTGCTCGTCCAGCGGCCAGGCCAGGTCGGCCTGCTTGCCGGGCTTGACCCAGACGGTCTGCGCGGTGCCCGCGAAGTCGTTGGGCGCGGCGGTGAAGGCCACGTCGGTCATCCCGTCGTTGACGAGCTGCAGGGTGAGCTTGCGGCTGCCGCGCAGGTCGACGGTGACGATCGGCACGCCGATGTCGTTCTGGCCGTCCTGCCCGTCGCGGACCACGGTGCCGGCGAAGCGCCGGACGAAGCCGTCCGGGCCGTGCACGGTGAAGTCGTAGCGGCCGTCGGTGGTGGCGGCGTCCCAGACGTACCGGGCGGTGGCGCCGGGGGCGACGGTGTACGGGGTGCCGGCGAAGGGGAGCAGGATGTTCGGGTAGACGGTGTACGGGAAGCCCACCGAGCCGTCGTTGCTCATCGTGCAGGTGACCTTGCCGGTCTTCCGGTCCACCTCGACGTCGGCCCACGGCTGGTACGGCAGCGGGCGGTGCGGGCGCTCGCCGCGCTCCTGGACGGGCATCGCCTGGGCGCCGACCGCCGGCAGCGCGACGCCGGGCAGCCTGGTGCCCGCGTCGGCCCTGGCCATCAGGGCCTTGGTGTCGGGCAGCACCGGGATCGAGAGCTCGGGGGCGGCGAAGTCGAAGCAGCTGGTGAGGTCGCCGCAGACGGCCCGGCGCCAGGCCGAGATGTTGGGCTCGGCCACCCCGGTGACCAGTTCCATGAAGCGCAGCACCGAGGTGTGGTCGAAGACCTGGGAGTTGACCCAGCCACCGCGCGACCAGGGCGACACGACCCAGAGCGGCACCCGGTTGCCGAGGCCGATGGCCCGTCCCTGGGTGAACTCCTCGGGGGTGCCGGGCTCGGGGGTGGGCGGGACCATGTGGTCGAAGTAGCCGTCGTTCTCGTCGTACATCACCAGGAAGACGGTGTGCCGCCAGACCTCCGGGTTGGACGTCAGCGACCGCAGGGCCTGGTCGACCCAGTGCGCGCCGTAGGCCGGGCCGGCCTCCGGGTGCTCGGAGAACAGGTACGGCGCGACCAGCCAGGAGACGGTCGGCAGGGTGCCGTCCTTGCAGTGGCGGTCGAAGTCGGCGGGGTCGAACTTCGTCATCGCGTTGACGTAACGCGGGTCGTCGTGCGGGAAGTTGTGGAACTGCTTGAAGTAGGAGAGCGCGTTGTCGTCGTAGTCGCCGGTGCGCTCGTCCTTGCTGGGGTTGTGGTAGACGCGCCAGCTGACGCCGGCCGCCTCCAGGCGCTCGGCGTAGGTGGTCCAGTCGGCGACAGGGTTGTCGGTGACCGGGGTGTTGTCGATCCACGGGCCGGTGGTGCCGTCGCGGCCGGGGCCGGACGTGCCGGTCCACAGGTAGAGCCGGTTGGGGTCGGTCGGGCCGGCCAGCGAGGTGAAGTAGGCGTCGCAGACGGTGAACGCGTCGGCCAGGGCGTACTGGTAGGGGATGTCGTCCCGGGTGAAGTAGCCCATGGTGCGCTCGCCCTTGGCGGCGATCCACTTGTTCATCGCGCCGTTGTTGATGGCCTGGTGGCCGGTGGCCCAGTCGTGCGGCAGGCCGCCGGCGTTCTGCGCGTTGTACTTGGCGGTGTCCATCCGGTACGGCAGCATCACGCCGCCGTCGCTGCGCCGGCCGTCGGGCTGGCGGAAGACGTCGGTGCCGTCCGGGAACTGGAGCGCCTGCTTGTCGCCGAAGCCTCGGACGCCGGCCAGGGTGCCGAAGTAGTGGTCGAAGGAACGGTTCTCCTGCATCAGGACGACGACGTGCCTGACGTCCTTGACGGTGCCGGTCAGCGGGGTGCCGGGCTTGGCACCGGCGGCAGGAGCGGGGGCCGGGGCGGCGGCGGCCGGGGCGGCCGTCAGACCGCTCAGGGCGGTGGCGCCGGCGGCCGCGGTGGCGCCGACGAAGGTGCGGCGGGAGAGCTCGGGCATGACGAACTGGCCTCTCGGAGCTGGGAGTCGGGGAGCCTGGGAGCTCAGAGCTGGAAGGTGGCGACCGCGGCGGCGGTGTCGGAGGGCCACTCGTTGGCGGCGGAGCCGGGCTCGGGCTGCGGCCAGCCGACGGCCAGGGTGTGCGCCTCGACCAGCTTCAGCGGGCCCGCGTACTGGACGTAGTCGGTGCGGTCCTGCGGCTCGGGGCGGTCGCCGCGCCGCTTGCGGGTGGGCGACCAGGTCGCACCGGGGGCCTTGACCGGGTCGCGGTTCTCCTCGCGGAAGGTGTCGGTCAGTCCGGCGCCCTGGAGGGCCACGGTGACCGGCCAGGCGAGCGCGCCGACCCCCTGGTGGGCGGCGGCGGTGGCGGCCGTCCAGTCCCGGTGCGAGGGCGAGGAGAGCGCACCGGCCAGCACCACCGGGGTGCGCCGGGCGATGTCCGCGCGGACGGCGGCGGCCAGCGCCTTGGCCTGCCTCAGCCGCAGCGAGCCGTTCTCGGCGGCCTCCACCTCGGCGGCGGTCCGGCCGTCCTGGACGGCGTACGGGCCGTAGCCCGCCTCGTCCAGGTGGGCGGCCCAGAACCGGACCATGCGGCCGCCGGGCAGCCGCAGGGTGGCCGCGGCGGCGGGCAGTTCGGCGGTCGGCGGGGTGACGTCGGTGAGCGGGTGGCGGCTGAGGATGCCGACGCTGCCCGGGCTCTGGTAGGCGTACCAGCCGAGGGCGTCGGCCAGGGTCCTGGCCCGCTCCCCCGCGGTCTCCTGGAGGGCGAGCACGTCCAGGCCCTGGGCGAGGACCACGCGCAGCTGCTTCTCCAGTGCGTCGGTGTGGGCCGAGCCCGCGTCGTGCAGGTTCCAGCTGGCGGCCTTGAGGCGCGGCGGGGCGGCCGGGTCCGCCACCGGGACGAGGACGGTGACGGTGTCGGTGGCACCCGCGCTGTCCTTGACGCCGACGACCACCGGCTCGGGGTTCCGGCCGGGGGTGGCGGGGGCGGTGCCGGTGAGCGTCCCGTCGGCGCCGACCGCGGCCCAGGCGGGGCCGCTCACCTTGCGGTAGGTGGCGGAGCCGGCCGGGTTGCCGGCCGGGCGGGACCAGAGGCCGCCGAGCCGGACCGTCACCGCGGCACCCGGGGCGACGGGCGTGGCGGTGAACGCGTCGACGGCGGCGTGCGGGCGGACGACGGCGGGCTTGGGGCGGAAGGTGAACGGCCCGGTGCGGGCCAGGATGCCGTAGCCGTCCTTGGCGAGCAGGTAGGCGGTGTACGGGCCGCCGGTCAGCGCGGAGGTGTCGAGCTGGACGTCGCCCGAGGTGCCAGCGGTGTACTTCCACAGCAGCGAGCCGCCGTTGCCGGGCTGGCGGTCGCCGTCGTAGATGCCGACCCAGTTCTTGGCGTCGGGGGCGTCGGTGCTCCAGTGGAAGGTGAGCCGGTCGCCTTCGGTGGGGTTGGTGGAGGAACTGAACGTCAGGGCGCTGCCTGCGGCCACGGTTGTCCTGTCCGCCGCCCGGGGCCGGACCGCCGGGGGACGGTTCGCCGGGGCCGGGTTCGGCTGGTCACGGAGGCTGGGAGGAGGGGAGCGCACGCAGTTGGCTGTACAACTGCAGGCGGCCCTCATTCACCCGAAGGCCGGCGACCGGCGCGTGAACGACGCATGACGGAGCGTCGGGCGGTACGGGAACTTCGCTGGGCGGGGCCGTCGGCCCGCGGCGCGCGTGTGGTCGCGGGCAGGTTCGCGGATGCTTCCTCCGGTGTTTCCGCAGACATGCCGCGAGGGCCGCGGCGGGAGGATCCACCGCGGCCCTCGTCGGACCGTACCGCCGAACCGGGTGCCGCCCGGTCAGGCCAGGGCGAGGAAGAGCTTCTCCAGCTCGGCCTCGCTCATCGGCGCGGCGTCCTGGTCGGCGGCGGCCATGCACTGGCGCATGCCGCTCGCGACGATCTTGAACCCCGCCCGGTCGAGCGCGCGCGAGACGGCGGCGAGCTGGGTCACCACGTCCTTGCAGTCCCGGCCCGCCTCGATCATCGCGATCACTCCGGCCAACTGGCCCTGCGCGCGGCGCAGCCGGTTCAGGACCGCGCCGACCGCTTCCTCGTCCACCTGCATGTCGGGGCCGCCTTTCACATCGACTGTCGATGGACAAGTGTACCCGGCGGGGTATTCATTCCCGGATGGCGAAAGCCGTGCTCGGCGCCCCCGGGTACGGCTCGGCTCAGCGGCGGGCCAGGCGGCGCTCCCCGCCCGCACCGGTCGCGTACGGCAGCTCGTAGTGCGCGAACACGGCGGGCTCGTCCTCGGCGGGGAGCACGTCGTCGGTGCCGATCGCCGGGGCCTGCCTGACCTGGTTGCGCGGGTAGGCCACCCGGAGGTAGTCCGGCCCGGCCACCGCCCCGTCCAGCGGGACGAACACCAGGCGGCGCCGGCCGGCGAAACCGACCGTGACCGTGCCGAAGAACGGCTCGTCGCTGGCCGTCTCGACGTAGACCGACTCCAGCGACCCGATGCGGTGGCCCTTCTCGTCGACCACGGCGTGGCCGCGCCACTCGCGGATGTCCGCCATCGCGATGCCCACGGGCCTGACCTCCCGTCCCCGGCTGTTCCCCCGCCCGGACCTCCATCCTCCGCCGGGAGCGGCAGGGGCGCGCGGCGAGCCCGGGAGCCCGCCCTGCCCGACGAAAAGGGACATACGGGGGTGACCCGACCAACCGGCACCCGGGCCGTGACCTGGGCTTTAGGCTGTCCGCCAACAGGGCCGCGAGTGGATCGTCCGTGGCGCCCGGGGCAGAGGAGACGGCAACCGTGGGATACGAGAACATGTGGGAGTCCGGCGGGGCCGGGATCCCGGCCGACCTGCGGCCCGACGTGCCGCACCCGGCCCGGATGTACGACTACTACCTCGGTGGGAAGGACAACTTCCCCTCCGACCGCGCCGCCGCCGAGAAGGCGCTCGCCGCCAACCCGGAGTTCCGCTCCACCGCCCGCGCCAACCGCGGCTTCCTCACCCGCGCGGTGCGGTGCGTCGCCGAACTCGGCATCGACCAGTTCCTCGACATCGGCACCGGCATCCCCACCGCCGGCAACACCCACGAGATCGCCCAGGCGGCCCGACCGGGCGCGCGGACCGTCTACGTGGACAACGACCCGATCGTGCTCAGCCACGCCCGCGCCCTGATGGCCGGCTCGGGCCCCGGCCACACCACCGTCATCCGGGCCGACCTGCGCGAGCCCGCCGCGCTACTGGACGCCGTCCGGGCGGCGGACCTGCTCGACTTCTCCCGCCCGGTCGGACTCGTCCTCGCCGCCGTCCTGCACTTCCTGCGGGACGAGGACCAGCCCCACCAGGCCCTCGCCGCCCTGCTGGACGCCCTGCCCTCCGGCAGCCACCTGGTCCTCTCGCACGGCACCGCCGACTTCATCCCGGCCGAGATCCGCGACCGGGTCACCGGTGTCTACGACAAGGCCACCGCGCCCCTCGTCGGCCGCTCCCGCGAGGAGGTCCGGGCCTTCTTCGACGGCCTCGACCTCCTCGACCCCGGCGTGACCACCGTCCCCCTCTGGCGACCCGACACCACCCCCGCCCCCGGCGCCGACCGCGTCAGCATGTACGGCGCCGTGGCCCGCAAGCCCTGAGCCCCGGGGCCGGACCGGCCACCGCCGGCCGGGCGGGCCTCAGTTCGGGCGGCCGGGCGGGACCAGGCCGGTCTGGTAGGCGATGGCGACGAGCTGGGCGCGGTCGCGGGCGTCGAGCTTGGACATCGCCCGGTGGACGTGGGTGCGGACGGTGAAGGGGCTGACGAACATCCGCTCGGCGATCTCCTCGTTGGTGAGGCCGGTGGCGGCCATCGACATCACCTCGCGCTCGCGGGCGGTGAGGACGGACAGCCGCTCGCTCGTGGAGGCGGCGGAGGCCGGCTCGGGCTGGGCCAGGAACTGGTCGATCACGGCCCGGGTGGCGGCGGGCGAGAGCAGTGCCTCGCCCGCCGCCACGGTGCGGACGGCGGCGAGCAGCTCCTTCGGGTCGGCGCCCTTGCCGAGGAACCCGCCGGCGCCCGCGCGCAGCGCCTGGGCAACGTACTCGTCGATCTCGAAGGTGGTGAGGATGAGCACCCGGGTGCCGGACAGCGCCTCGTCACCGCAGATCTCGGCGGTGGCGCCGAGGCCGTCGGTGCCGGGCATCCGGATGTCCATCAGTACGACGTCGGGCCTGGTGGCCCGGGCGAGTTCGACGGCCTCCCGGCCGTCGGCGGCCTCGCCGACCACCTCCATGTCCTCCTCCGCGTCGATCAGCAGCCGGAAGGCGCCGCGCAGCAGGGCCTGGTCGTCGGCGAGCAGTACCCGGATGGTCATGCGTGGTCCCTCTCCTCTCGGACCGCGCCGTCCGCTCGGGCGGCGCCGTCCTGTCCTTCGGCTGGTGTCGGGCGATCGGCTTGTGTCGGGCGAGCGGCTGGTGCCGGGCGATCGGTGCGGGCGGCGCGCGCGGCCCTGGCGGCCCGGGCGACGTCGGCGGCGGTGAGGGCGCCCACGGACTCGGGGCCGTCGTCGCGGGCACCGGTGCGCAGCGGCAGTTCGGCGGTGACCAGGAAGCCCCCGTCGGACCGCCGGTCGGCGCTGAGCCGGCCGCCCACCGCCCCGGCCCGCTCACGCATGCCGATCAGGCCGAAGCCGCCCTCGCTCGGCGGGTGCTGGGGCAGCGGCACCGCGCGGCGGCGGCCGGTCGCGGTCGGGCGGCCGTTGGCGACGCTGACCGCGACCCGGCTGCCGCTGTAGGCGAGGGTGATCTCGGCGTCGGCGCCGTGGGCGTGCTTGGCCACGTTGGTGAGCGACTCCTGGACGATCCGGAAGGCGGTGAGGTCCACGCCGGGCGACAGCGGGCGGGCCTCGCCCTCGACGGAGAGCCGGATCGGCAGACCGGCCCGCTCGAAGGTGTTGATCAGTTCGGGCAGCCGGTCGAGGCCCGGGGCGGGTTCGAGCGGGGCGCGGTCCTCGGCGCGGCGCAGCAGGCCGACGGTGGCGCGCAGTTCCTGGAGGGCCGAGCCGGTGGCGTCGGTGATGTGGCTGAGCACCTCCCGGGCCTGGACGGGGTGGTTGTCCATGAGGTGGACGGCGATGGCGGCCTGGGCGTTGGCGAGGGCTATGTGGTGGGCGACGACGTCGTGGAGGTCGCGGGCGATCCTGATCCGCTCGTCGGCGACCCGCCGACGGGCCTCCTCCTCGCGGGTGCGCTCGGCGCGTTCGGCGCGCTCCTCGATGGCCGCGAGGTGGGCGCGGCGGTTGCGGATGGAGTCGCCGAGGGCGCCGGGCAGCAGGGCCCAGGCGAGCACGCCGAGCCGTTCGCTGATCGGCCCGCCGGGGCCGAGCAGCAAGGTGATCCCGGTGAGCAGGACGGCGGTGACGACCGAGGCGCGCAGCGCGGTGGCACGGTCGGTGCGGATGGCGAGGAAGTAGAGGGCGAGCAGCAGCGGCGTGGCCACGGTCGGGGTGAGCCGGGGGCTGACCATGGCGAGCGCCATCGTGCAGAGCAGCGTGACGGCGACCACCGCGCGCGGGTGGCGGCGGTGGGCGAGCACAGTGACGGCGGAGAACAGCGCGATGGCGAAGGTGGGCGCGGCGAACGGGGTGAAGTGGCCGCCGTTCTGGTCGATGGTGGCACCGAGGCCGGTGACCGTGATCACGCCCGCGCCGCCTGCCGCGTCGAGCAACCGGGGATGGTCGCGGCGCAGGCGCTGCCAGATGTCGCTCATGCTCGTGCTCTCCGGTCGGGGGACGCTGGCCGCGCCCGCGCCCGGGCATCGCCAGTTCGTGCCGCGCCGCTCCCGGTGGGAGCGGCGGGCGGGGTCGGGGGTCTCCGGACGTACGGCGGTCCCCGACAGCAACGGTAACGGTTGGGGTTCGAACCGCTGTCCGAGCCGTACGGGGTCGGTCCGAGGGGGGTCGGGCCGAGGGGCGGTGCCCGGCCCGGGCCCGCGCGGTGGCGGGGCCGGGCCGGGTGGCAGCGCCCTAGACGGTGACGGACTCCCGGGCCGGGGCCGGCTCCGGGGCGGCGGTCGCGAGCTTGCTGCCCTCGACGTCCACGTCCGGTATCAGGCGGTCGAGCCAGCGCGGCAGCCACCAGGCGCGGCGGCCGAGCAGGGCGAGGACAGCCGGGACGATGGTCATCCGGACGATGAAGGCGTCGAAGGCGACGGCCGCGGCGAGGCCCAGGCCCATCATCTTGATCATCGGCTCGCTCATCCCGATGAAGCCCGCGAAGACGGCGATCATGATGAACGCGGCGGCGGTGACCACCCGGGCGTTGTGCCGGAATCCGGTGACGATCGCCTCACCGGGCTCCTCGCCGTGGACGAAGCCCTCGCGGATGCGGGTGACCAGGAACACCTCGTAGTCCATGGCGAGGCCGAAGACCACGCCGATCATGAAGATCGGCATCATGCTCATCACCGGGCCGGTCTGCTCCACGCCGATCAGGTTGGCCAGCCAGCCCCACTGGAAGACCGCGACCACGGCGCCGAGCGCGGCGACCACCGACAGCAGGAAGCCGAGCGCCGCCTTCAGCGGGACGAGGAGCGAGCGGAAGACGATCATCAGCAGGATGACGGCGAGGCCGACGACCACGGCGAGGTAGGGCACCAGCGCGTCGGACATCTTCTGCGACACGTCGATGTTCATCGCCGTGGTGCCGCTGACCAGGACCGTCGCCCCGGTGGCCGTCTTCAGGCCGGCCGCGTCGTGGCGGATGGCGTGCACGATGTCCTTGGTCTCGGCCTCGCTCGGGCCGGTCGCCGGGACGGCGTTGAGCAGGGCCGTGTCGCCCGCCTGGTTGAACATCGGCGGGGTCACCGCGATGACCCCGGGCAGACCCGAGACCTTCTTGGCGACCTCGTCGGCGGCGGCCTTCGGGTCGGCGACGCCCTTGGCGTCCACCATGACCGTCAGCGGGCCGTTGAAGCCGGGGCCGAAGCCCTCGGAGAGCAGGTCGTACGCGCGGCGCTGGGTGGTGGAGGTGGGCTTGGACTCGTCCCCCGGCAGGCCGAGCCGCAGGTCGAGCGCCGGGGCGGCGAGCACCCCGAGGCCGATCACGCCGCCGAGCAGCACCGCGAGCGGGCGGCGCAGGATGAAGCGGGCCCAGCGGGCACCGCCGTTCTCCTTCGCGCCCGGGGCCGCCGCACCGCGGGCCTTGCGGGCCTTGCGCGGCAGCACCTTGCGGCCGAGGAAGCCGAGCAGCGCGGGCACCAGGGTGAGCGCGACCAGCACGGCTATGACGACCGTCCCGGCGGCGGCCATGCCCATCTTGGCCAGGATCGGGATGCCGACCACGGAGAGGCCGGCGAGCGCGATCACCACGGTGAGGCCCGCGAAGACCACCGCGGACCCGGCCGTGCCGACCGCCCGGCCCGCCGCCTCCTGGGGCGTCCGGCCCTCGGCGAGCTCGGCGCGGTAGCGGGAGACGATGAACACCGCGTAGTCGATGCCGACCGCGAGGCCGAGCATCATCGCGAGCGTGCCGGTGGTGGTGGAGAGCCCGAGCGTGCTGCCGAGCGCGGTGATCAGCGCCATGCCGAGGCCGACGCCGATGACGGCGGTGAGCAGCGGCAGGCCGGCCGCGAGCAGCGAGCCGAAGGTGATCACCAGGACGACGGCGGACAGCGCCATGCCGATCGCCTCGCTGCTGCCGCCCGCGTCGGGCTTGGCCATCAGCGCGGTGCCGCCGATCTCGACCTTGAGGCCGGCGTCCCGCCCGTGCTGGGCGGCCTGCTCCAGGGTGTCGGTGGCGGTCTTGGAGACCTCGCCGGCCTTGGCGGAGTAGCTCACCGTGGCGTAGGCGGTGGTGCCGTCCGCGGAGACGGCGCCCTTCATCTTGAACGGGTCCACCGCGCTGGTGACCTGCTCGGAGCCGGCGAGCTCGCCGACCGTGCGCTCGACGGCCTGCTGGTTCGGCGCGGCGGTGATCTTCTGGCCGGAGGGGGCGACGAACACCAGGCGTGCCGAGGCCCCGTCGGCGTGGCCGCCGGGGAAGCGCTCGTTCATCAGGTCGAAGGCCTTCTGCGCCTCCGTGCCGGGCATCGCGAAGCCGTCGTCGGGTGCGGCGGGCGCCTTGGCCGCGAGGACTCCGACGGCCGCCAGCACGGCGACCCAGAGGAAGGTCACCAGCCGGCGCCGGACGAAGGTCCATCGGCCCAGACGGTAGAGGAACGTGGCCACGGGAGAGCGGACTCCTTCGGATGCGGTTCTCGGGATCGGGAGGTGCCGCGGCCGGCCGGACGTCCTGGTGGACGCGGTCCGCCGCAGCATGACCAATCCTTGATCGCCGACCCCTACTCCGTCGTCGTCCCTGCGCAGGCCGTTTGCGTACTGCGGACGCAGTAGTGCCCTCCCCCGTACGGAGGAGCGCGCGTCCTACCCCGGAAGCAGCCCCCGGACCTGCGGCGGAAGCAGATCCGGTCACCCGTGCGGTCCGCGGCGGCGGGCCGCGGGCCGGTGGGCGAAGTAGCGTGATGTGCCTGACCCGTCCGCTGACGTGCGGTTCGGGAGGATCCGACCCGATCGGTGCTGCTTTCGCAGCCCGCCGCCGGAGGTGCCCCATGGGCGTTCCAGCCGCCCGCATCGTGTTCGACGAGAGCGACCGTGCGGCCGTCGCCGAAGCGGTGACCGAGATGCTCACCACCGGCGCGCTGACCCTCGGTCCGTGGACCGAGCGCTTCGAGCAGGCCTTCGCCACCGAGCACGGCGCCTCGCACGCCGTCGCGGTGAGCAGCGGCACCGCGGCGCTGGAGGTGATCCTGCGCGGCATCGACGTCCGGGGCCGCGACGTGGTCGTCCCCGCCGTCACCTTCTACGCGACCGCCGGCGCGGTGGTGCACGCGGGCGGGCGTCCGGTCTTCGCCGACGTCGACCCGGCCACCCTCGCGCTCTCCCCCGAGACCCTGGAGGCGGCGCTCACCCCGGACACCGCCGCCGTCGTCCTGGTGCACATCGGCGGGCTGGTCGGCCCGCAGGTCACCGCGGTGCGGGCGCTGTGCGACCGGCGCGGTATCCCGCTGGTCGAGGACGCCGCGCACGCCCACGGCAGCAGCTTCGACGGGCGCGCCGCCGGGACCTTCGGCCTGGCCGGGGCCTTCTCCTTCTACCCGACCAAGGTCACCACCAGCGGCGAGGGCGGGATGATCCTCACCGAGTCGCCGGAGCTGCGCGACGAGGCCCGGGTCTACCGCGACCAGGGCAAGGGCTCCTTCACCACCAACCACCACGTGAAGCTCGGCTACTCCTGGCGGATGAGCGAGCCGCACGCCGCGATCGGGGCGGTGCACCTGCGCCGGCTGAAGGAGTTCATCGAGACCCGCCGGGCCGTCGCCCGCCGCTACGACGCGGCGCTGGCCGGGCTGGACGGCCTCGACCCCGTGCTCGAACCGCCCGGCTGCCGGGGCAACTACTACAAGTACGTGGCGCTGCTGCCGCCCGGGGTGGACCGCGCGGAGTTCAAACGGGCGGTGGCCGAGGAGCACGGGGTGCGGCTGTCCGGCGAGGTCTACGACCTGCCGCTGCACCTCCAGCCGGTGCTCGCCCCGTACCGGCGCGGGCCGCTGCCGGTGGCCGAGGACGTCTGCGCCCGGCAGGTCTGCCTGCCGGTGCACTCCGACATGACCGAGGACGAGACGGAGCAGGTGGTCGACGCCGTCTCCGCGGTGTACCGGCGCCTGGCCGGGTAGCCGGAGCGAAGGGAGCAGGATCGTGCGGATAGCCGTCACCGGAGGCTGCGGGTTCATCGGTTCACACGTCGTGGACCACCTGATCGCGGCCGGCCACGACGTCCTCGCGGTGGACACCACCGACAAGTACCTCAACCCGGACGCCGAGCACGCGCGGCTCGACATCCTCGACCTCGGGGCCCTCACCGCGGCGCTGGCCGGCAGCGAGGTGGTCTACCACCTGGCCGCCATGGCCGACGTCGAGCAGGTCTCCGCCGACCCCGTCCGCGCGGTGCGGACCAACATCGACGGCACCGAGGCCGTCCTGGAGGCCGCCCGGCGCAGCGGCCTGAGCCGGACCGTGCTGGCGAGCACCGTCTGGGTCTACGGAGCCGCCCTCACCGACGGGCAGATCGACGGCGGCGAACAGGAGCTGGACGAGCACGTGCCGATCGAGCTGGAGCACAGCGGCCATCTGTACGTCGCGACCAAGCTCGCCGCCGAGATGCTGGTGCACAGCTACCGCGAGCTCTACGGGCAGCACTTCACCATCCTGCGCTACGGCATCCCGTACGGCCCCCGGATGCGGGACGAGCTGGTCGTCGCCCGGTTCGTCCAGGCCGCGCTGACCGGCCAGCCGATCACCATCGCCGGGGACGGCCGGCAGAGCCGCAACTTCGTCTACGTCGAGGACCTCGCCGACGCCCACGTCCGGGCCCTCTCCCCCGCCGCCGAGGACCAGACCTTCGCGCTGGAGGGCTCGGCGGCCGTCTCGGTGCGGGACATCGCCGACACCGTGGACGCCCTGCTGGGGCCCGTCACCATCGAGCACATCGACGGGCGGAAGGCCGACTACGCGGGGCGGCGGATCTCCTCGGCACAGGCCAAGCGGCTGCTGGGCTGGTCGCCGAGCACCAACTTCACCGCCGGCGTGCGGCAGTACGCGGACTGGTACCGGGCCGCCGTCGGCTCGGCCGCCGGCGCCTGACGGGGGCCGCCCGGTGCCGCACGCCCTGCTGGTCTCCGGCTCGCTCGGGCAGGGCCACGACGTGATGGCGCAGGCCTGCGCGGACACCCTGCGGGAACGCGGCTGGACCACCGGCACGGTCGACGCCATGGCCCTGCTCGGGCAGCGCTCCGGCGCGGCCGGGGAGGCGGTGTTCCGCCGGCTGCTCGACCTGCCCGGGGTGTACGACGCCTTCCACTTCTCGGCGCTGCGGCCGGGCGCCCGGCTCGCCCTGCTCGCCGACGCGGCGGCCCGCGCCCGGCTGGTCCCGGCGCTGCGGGAGCTGATCGCGGCGCAGCGGCCGCAGCTGGTGGTCTCGGTGTTCGCCACCGCGACCTCGGCGGTCAACCGGCTGCTGCGGCAGGCACCGGAGCGGGAGTTCCGGCACTTCGTGTTCTGCACCGACGTGACGCCGCACCGGCTCTGGGTGCAGGAGGGGACGGACCTGTTCCTGGTCACCTCGGAGGTCGCGGCGTGCGCGGTGCGGCGGTACCGGCCGGACGCCGACGTCGCCGTCGTGCCGGCGCCGCTGCGGCAGCCGTTCTACCGGCCGCCGGAACGGGCCGTGGCGCGCGCCGAGTTGGGCGTGCCGGCGGGCGCCGCCTGCGTGCTGCTGATGTCGGGCTCCTGGGGGCTCGGCCCGCTCGCCCGCACCGCCGCCTCGCTGGCCGCCGCCGGGCCGCACGTGCTCGCGGTGGCCGGGCGCAACCGGGAGCTGGAGCGCCGGCTGCGGACCGCCGCGCGCCGGGAGCCCCGGCTGCACCCCTTCGGCTACACCGACCGCGTCCCCGCGCTGATGGCCGCCGCCGACCTGGTGGTCACCAGCTCGGGCGACACCTGCAGCGAGGCCCGGGCGCTGGGCCGGCGGCTGCTGCTCCTCGACGTGGTGCAGGGGCACGGGCGCGACAACCTCCAGCACGAGCTGGAGCTCGGCCACGCCGACGTCGCCACCGCCCGCCCCGCCGAGGTGGTCCGCAACGCCCTGGCCGCCCTCGGCCGCCCCGAGCCCGCACCGTCCGCCGGCGCCACACCGGAGGCCTGGCAGGCCGGGTTCGGGGCGGCGCTGCGACGGATGGGGCTGGGCTAGCCGCGCGGGTGGTGGCCGGTGCGTCCGTCACCCCGGACGGTTCCCCACGCCCGACGGCACCCGGTGGTCGCGGAGGGGGCCGAGGGTGAGGCGGTGGGTGCGGCAGTAGGCGGCGATCAGTGGGAGGGCGGCGAGGGTGGCGCGCCAGGAGCCGGAGGCGGAGGTGCAGTCGGAGTCGTGCAGCAGGAGGGTGGCGCCGCCGGTGAGGCCGGGGCGGGCGGTCGCGTAGACGGACTCGCCGGTGGCCTCCGCCGTCCAGTCGCGGCCCCAGGCCGTCCACAGCACGCTGCGCAGGCCGAGTCGGCGGGCGGCCAGGGCCGGGCCGGCGGTCAGGACGCCGTACGGCGGGCGGTACCAGCGCGGGCGGGCGCCGCAGAGTTCGGTCACGGCCTCGCTGGCGCGGCGCAGTTCGCGCAGGTCGCGGGCGGGGGCCGGGTACCACTGCTGCCGGTGGTGCCAGCCGTGGACGGCCACCTCGTGGCCGCGCAGCACCAGCTCGCGGCCGAGCCCGGGGGCGCGCTCCAGCATCGCGCCGAGCAGGAAGAAGGTGGCGCGGGCGCCGAGTTCGTCCAGCGCGTCGAGGACGTACGGGGTGCTGGCCGGATCGGGGCCGTCGTCGAAGGTCAGGGCGACGTGGCCGGGCGCGGCGCCGTGTCCGGCGGTGCGGCGGGCCAGGGTGCGGCGCAGTGGCGGCAGGCGGACGGCGGCCGGGGCGAGGTGCAGGAACTCCGCGCCGACGGCGAGGGCAGTGGCGGCGACGGCGGCGGTGCCCGTCCGGTGCACGGCGGCGGCGCTCACTCGAAGCGGGCGGCCATCCGGCGGAACACGCCCGGTGCCACCCCGTGGAGGCGGGACGGGAAGCCGAGCCAGTGCGGGACGTAGAGGCGGTCGCGTTCGGTGGTGATGGTCGCCACCACCGCGTCCGCGACCCGGTCCGCCGGGACCAGCCTCGGCCAGTCGCGCTCGTACGGGGTGCCGCGCCGCTCGAAGAACGGGGTGTCCACCGCGCCGGGGAGCACCAGGCGCACCCCGACGCCCGTGCCGCGCAGCTCGTACCAGAGGCTCTCGGCGAACATCGTCAGCGCGCCCTTGGTGGCCGCGTAGCCGGACTCCTCCCGCGAGCCGACCTGGCCGACGATCGAGCCGAGCAGCACGATCCGGCCGCGGCGGCGCTCCAGCATGCCGGGCAGCAGCAGCCGGACCAGGCGCAGCGGGGCGGCGAGGTTGACCTCGATCATGCGGTCCAGGGTGTCGGAGGGCGTCTGCGCGTACGGGCCGCGCCAGCCCAGGCCGGCGCTCGCGACCAGGGCGTCCACCCGGCCGGTGTCGGCCAGGGCGGCCTCGGCGAGGCGGGCCGGGCCGTCCGGCTTGCTCAGGTCCTCGGGCAGGGCGCGGCCGCCGGTGCGGTCGGCGAGTTCGTCGAGGCGGGCGCGGTCGGTGCCGGAGAGCAGGGTGAGCCAGCCGGCGTCGGCCAGGCGGGTGGCGGTGGCGCGGCCGATCCCGGAGGAGGCGCCGGTGATCAACGCGACGGGGCGGTCGGCCGGGTCCGGCGGGGGCTTCAGGGCCTTCCGGTCCGCGGGAGCCGCGAGGTCGGTGACCTCCTTCGGGTCCGACCGCCGGGGTCGGGAGTGGGGCTCCTCCGCCATCGGGCACCTGCCGCTCTGTGACCGCCTAGCCGTCCGTTTTGTCCGGCAAGTCACCTTCGCACGGCGGAGCCGTCCGGGCTACCGGGGCGGTACGGCGGGCTCCGCCTCGGCGTCCCGGTGCGGGGCGGTCGGCTCCGCGGGCCCGCCCTCCGGCTCGCCGAAGCGGGAGAGCACGAACGTGCCGCCCACCGCCACCGCGAAGCCCGTCAGCGCGCACCACTCGAACCCGGGGCGCGCGGCGTCCCCGAGCACCGTCACGCCGACCAGCGCCGGGCCGAAGGTCTCGGTCACCGTCCCGGCGGCGGTCGCGGCCGTCACCGTGCCGCGTTGCAGGGCCAGGGCGTAGGCGAGGTAGCCGCCGAGGCCGCCGACGGCGAGGGCGTAGGCGGCCGGGTCGGTGAGCACGGCGACCGGGCCGGAGGCGTCCAGCACCCGCACGGCCAGGCTGGTCACGCCGAAGCCGGCCCCGGCCAGCAGTCCCAGGCCGGCCGCGGCCGCGTTGCCCTCCCGCCGCACCAGGACCAGGGTGGCGAGCAGCAGGACGGCGGTGGTGGCGAGCAGCGCCCAGTGGAAGGCGGGCGCGGCGTGGTCACGGCCCTCCCGGCCGGAGCCGAGCGCCAGTAGGGTCAGGCCGACGACCACGGCGAGGATGCCCGCGAGGTCGCCGCGGCGCAGCCGTGCGCCCAGCAGCCAGACGGCGGCCAGGGCGGTGACGGCCAGGCTGGCGTTGGTGACGGCCTGGACGAGGAAGAGCGGGAGGGTGCGCAGGGCGACGATGCTCAGCGCGAAGCCGACGATGTCCAGCAGGGTGCCGAGGAGGAACTGCCAGGACCGCGCCAGCGCGGCGAGCAGGCCCGCCCGGACCCGGTCGGCGCGCGGGGCCGACCGCGCCCCGCGCGCCTGGAAGACCGCCCCGAAGCCGAAGCAGACGGTCGCGACCAAGGCGGTGGTGAGTCCCAGCAGCATGCCTCTCCCAGCCTCCCGGGGCAGCGTCGATCCACCACCAGTCTGGGCCCGGGGGGACGGGGCCGCACGGGTGGAGCGGGTGGGACGGGAACGGGAGC
Organism: Kitasatospora sp. NPDC058184; assembly: GCF_042883725.1. NCBI lineage: Bacteria > Bacillati > Actinomycetota > Actinomycetes > Kitasatosporales > Streptomycetaceae > Kitasatospora > Kitasatospora sp. NPDC058184. The sequence continues at coordinate 164,700 of NZ_JBHVVE010000011.1, read as the reverse complement.
GGCGCCGGACGGGATCGGCTGGGCCCGCCGGGTGGACCCGGGCGGCGCGCGGTTTGCCGACGGACGGTGTCGCGTCATCCCTGATCCATGATTCAGCACGCCATGCCGCTCGCCGCATCCGGTCTGAAGATCGACTGGGCCAGGATGCCGACCTACAACACGATCATGTCGGTGGCCGCCGGCGCCGGACTCCTGCTGGTGGTCGCCCTGGGGCGCCGACTCCTCGTCCAGGGGCGCAGCACCACGCTCGAGGGCTGGGCGCTGGCGTTCGGGGCCCTCGGGTTCACGCTCGTCACCACCGGCCTGCACATGACCCTGACCTGGCCGCTGGCCGGGCAGGGGTTCCCGTTCGACAACGTCATCTTCGGCGAACCCGCCCTGGCGTTCGGCGTCTTCCTGCTGACCGCCTCCTTCTACCTCTGGAAGCGCGGTAGCGAACTGCTCGCCGCGGACGGCGTCGACCGGACGGTCCGGGTGGCCGCGCCGATCTCGGTGTTCGTCTTCGGCATGGGGCTGGCCTGCTTCGGCATCGCCGCCGCGGGCTGGAAGTACACGCTCTTCGCCGCCCCGCCAGAGGAGCCGATCTCCGGGGAGTTCTCGGACTGGCCGTGGCTGGAGGCGAGCTTCATGTCCGGGCTGTACGTGCTGGTCGGCATCGGGGCACTGCTCTTCCCCTTCGCGCTGCGGGACCCCCGGCGGTGGATGAGCCCGGTGATCGGCGTCGTGTGGGGGCTGGCCGGCCTCGCCTTCCTGGCGTTCGGCGGGCTGAACTACTTCACCCACATCGGGCTCATCGTCAACACCATGTGACCGGCCGCGGGTGTGGCCGGGGCGCCCCCGTCACGGCCGGACGGCCACCCCCGCGTACAGCGAGACCTCCTCGGCGGCGACGGGCGCCTCGTCGGGGGACGGCCGCCACTGCGCGATGGGCACGAGCCCCGGCTCCAGGAGGGTCCAGCCGTCGAAGAAGCGGGCGATCCGCAGCCGGGTGCGGGCCTGGGCCGCGGTGCCGGCCGCCTCGTAGATCCGGGTCAGTGTGGCGATGTCCTCGGGTGCGAACTCGGGGCTGACGTGGGTGACCACCAGGGCGCTGCCCGGGACGAGGGCGGACTTGAGGTGCTCGACCAGCTCGTACGCGCCGTGGGTGTCGGGGACGAAGTGGAGCAGGGCGTTGAGGGAGAGCGCGACCGGGCGGGACAGGTCGAGGGTCTCCCGCAGTCCGGGGGCGGCGAGCAGCCGGGCCGGGTCGGTGGCGTCGGCCTCGACGTAGGCGGTGCGGCCCTCGGGGGTGCCGGTGAGCAGGGCCTGGGCGTGCGAGAGCACGATCGGGTCGTTGTCGGCGTAGACCACCCGGGCGTCCGGCCGGACGCCCTGGGCGACCTCGTGCAGGTTGGGCGAGGTGGGGATGCCGGTGCCGATGTCGAGGAACTGGTCGAAGCCGAGCTCGGCGAGGGCACGGGTCGAGCGCTGCATGAAGGAGCGGTTGACGCGGGCGGCGGCGCGCAGCCAGGGCGCGACGGCGAGGGCGTGTCCGGCGGCCTCGCGGTCGGCGGCGAAGTTGGTGAACCCGCCGAGGAAGTAGTCGTACATCCGCGCCGAGTGCGGAACGTTGAGCCGCAGGTCCACCCCGTCGTAGAGACCCATCCGTGTTCTCCCCCCGGTGCCGTGCCCGATCGATCCTCCCCGCCCACGATAGGCGCGGCCCCTCGTGTTCCGAACAGCTTCCGGGCATTCCAACCAACCGCTGGTTCCCATGAGATGACAATCTGTATTCGGATTGCAGCCTGGAGTGACAGGCCTGATGGAATGAGGATGGGCGCAGACAGCCCGACCCTCGGGTGGCCCGGTGCGCAGCCGGCGGCCACGGAAAGCAGGCCCGATGACGATCGACAGGGGCGCCCCGACGCGCAGGCACCGGGGCGGAACGGCCGTGGCGTACCTCCACGGGACGGCGGCGGAGCCGACGGCCGACACCGACCCCGGACTCCGCTCCGACCCCGAACTTCGCCTGGGCCTCCCCTACGCGGCCTTCTGCGAGACCCACGAACCCGCCTGGCGCGCCCTGGCCCTGACCCGGATAGGCAGCCAGTCCGACGCGGAGCTGGTGGTCACGGCGGTGAAGGCCGACCTGGCCCGCTGCTGGTCGCAGGTGCTCCGGTTCGAGGAACCGGCCGCGTACGCCTGGCGGTTGGCCAATCGGCACGTCGCGGACTGGGTGGCCTCCGAGGAGCCGGTCGAGGTGGAGGCGGTCACCTTCGCGGCGGTGATCGGCGCCTTCAAGCAGGTGGCGAAGGGGCTGCTGCACAGCGAGGCGGACGAGGTGCGGCTGTACGCGGCGATCCTCGAACTGCCGGACCGGCAGCGGGACGTGGTGATCCTGCGGTACCTGCTCGGCCTGCACGTCAAGGTGATCGCGGCGTATCTGGGGCGGCCGGTGGCGACGGTGCACTCCAACCTCCGGCACGCCCGGGAGAGGCTGGCCCGCCGGCTCGGGGTGGGCGAACTCCCGGACGGCGGCGGCGAGCTGTGACGGCGACACCGGAGGACCGGGCCCCGGACGGACCGGGCCGGGCCGACGGCGGGCGCACGGTGTTCCGCGTCCCGCGGCCCGAACGCGCCCATGCGGAGCGGATCGCCGCCGTGCGCCGGGCGCGGCTCACGGCCGCGCCCGCGCACCTGCCGTCGGAGCACGAGCAGGCGGCGTTCGAACTCGGCCTGGTGGTAGCCCTGGTGCTGGGCGCGCCGGACGCCTCGCGCGGACTCGACCTGCTGGTGAACGCGCGCCGGATCCAGCCGGAGGGGGCCGAGGTGTTCGGCGCGCTGCTGTACGCGACCGGCAAGGAGGAGGGCGCCGAGTTCTGGTGGCGCTTCGCGGCCGGCTCCGGCAGCGGGACGGCCGCGTACTGCCTGCACCTGCACCACCTGATGCTCGGCGAGACCGACGACGCCGACTACTGGCGGGCCTGGTCGGACCAGCTGGCCACGGCCGAACGGCCGCCCGGGCCACGGGCATTGCGGATGAACCGGCCGCTGCTGCCGGACGACGTGCGGCGCGACATCCTCGCCCGGGTGCACCACGGGCTGGCCCCGCAGCTGCCGCCCGCCCTGGTCGCGGTGATCGACCGGCTGCCGGTGCAGGACGGCGGCGAGGAGGAGGTGCCGAGCCCCTGGGGGCTCACCTCGGGGGCGACCTCCGCCTGTTCCTGGGAGGACCTTCCGTGGGACCCGGTGGATGATCACGACGACCCGTGGGGGTGAGCGCCGTTGGGGCCGCCGTGATCATCCCTTCAGGTGAGCACGGACAGCCGGGCGGCGACGGCCGGGTCGCGCCCGCTGCCCGCCTCGGTCCGCTCCCCCGCCGGGGCGGCGTGCCGGACGACGTAGTGGTGCGGCGCCATCGCGGTGTCGCGTCCGGGTAGGGCGGCGACCACCGCACGGTGGGCCTCGACCGGGCCGAACGAGGGGTCACCGGTCGCCAGTTCCACCACCAACTTCCCCTCCTCCTCGGAGAGTCGGTGCTCCCCGAGGGCGGTCCGCAGCAGTTCGCGGACGGCCGCGAGGTCGATCCAGGCGCCGTCGACCAGCCGCCATTCGCCGCCCCTTTCACCCCCCGGCGGGCCGAGCACGGCCGGCAGGTCGGACAGCAGCACCGGGCCCTCGGCGGCGGCCGCGAGCAGGGCCGGCAGGGCCCGGGCGAAGCCCTCGGTCTCCTCGGGGTCGAGCACCTGGGGGCAGGCGATCAGGGCGAAATCGAGGCTGCCGGTGATCCGCAGGATGGTGAACATCAGCCGGACCGGCAGCGGCGGGGCGGGCAGGACGGTGAGTTCGGGGTCGACGGCCGGGGGCGGCTGGGCGTCGGCGACGGCGGCCGGGATGGTGAGGCTCAGGTCGTTGACGACCACCTGGCGGGAGAACCGGGCCCCGCGCAGGTGGGCGGCGTCGTCCACCAGCTGCCAGACCTGCTGGGCGTCCAGGGTGCTGTGCCAGTAGGCGCTCAGCGAGGCGGACTTGGCGCGGCCGATCAGCTGGTCGAGGTCGGCCGCGCCGGTGTCGAGCAGGACCAGCGCGTCCTGCGCGAGGGTGCCCACGTGGTCGATCAGGGCGGCGCGCTGGCGGTTGGCGGAGAGCGCCGAGAGCACCAGCTCGCGGCTGCCGGACCGGTGGGCGACCAGCGCGGCGAAGGCGGCGAGCAGGACGACCGACGGACTGGCGCCGGTGCGCCGGCAGACGGCGGCGAGGTGGTCCGCGGCGGTGCGCGAGCGGACCAGCAGGGCGCTGTGGTCGCCGGGCGGGCCGGTGATCCGCGCGTCGGCGAAGACGACCTGCGGGCCGGCGGTCAGGACCCGGGCCCAGTGCCGCAGCGCGGCCGCGGCCCTGCGGCGGCCCTGGGCGCTCTGCTCCGCGACGGCGACCTCCAGCGGGGTCGGAGCGGTGACCGGCGGCAGCTCCTTCCCGGCGGCGAGGGCATGCCAGTCCTGGATCAGCACCGCGGTGGCGGCGCCGTCGGCACCCGCGTGGCAGACCACGGCGACCAGCCGCAGCAGCCGCTCGCCCGCGGCGAGCATGGTGAACCGGACCCGCGGCGGAGCCTCGAGGGGCACCGGGAGGGCGACATCCGCCCGGCCCAACTCGGCGGCCAGCGCGTCCAGTTCAGCATCGCTCCGATTGCCGGCCTCGACCACCGTGACGGCGAACCAGCCGTTCCGGTGCACCACCTGGCGGTCCGGGAAGCCGTCCGGGCCGGGGCCCGCGGGAAAGGAGGTCCGCAGCGACTCGTGGCGTTCGACCAGCAGGCGCAGGGCGACCAGCCCGGCGGGGACCGAGACGCCGTCGGGCACCGGCCAGACGGAGTCCTTGTTGATCCCCTCGGGCGGGTCGCGCCGGATGCAGAGGACCATGTTGCCCTGGCCCCGGGTGAGCGGGCCGGAGCCGCCGCCCTCGACGGCGTACCGGACGGTGATCCGCCTGGGGGTCGCTGTCGTGCCGCGCGGTGTCGCGCCGAGTGACGTCGGATCGTTCGGTGGGGCGTCCTGCGGTGTCACGTCGTACGCGCCTTTCGGCTCGCCGGGGAGGACCGGGGAGGGTTCGGCAGGGGGTGTGACCGGGACGCTACCAGCGCCCTCGCGAGCTGGTCCAGACCAAACCTCGACGGGCCCGATCCATCGTCAATTTTCTTTCCACAGGCGGCAGTTGACATGTATCGGCGATTCCCCGAGGGCCGCCACGGTAGCCCGGAACGGCTCCACCACGGGAACGTCGCGGAGCCGGGACGGGCCGGTGCCGAGCCCGCCCGGGTCGGCCACCAGCACCGGCGAGGGGCCGCCCACGGGCACGCCGAAGGACTGCGCGAGCCGCCCGCCGTACGCCTTGACGCAGGCCTCGCGGCGGCACCACAGGGTGGTGAACCGCGCCGCCCGCTCGGCCGGTTCGACGGGCTCGGCGACGAACCGCGCCTCCTCGGACGGGAACCAGCGGGCGGCCATCCGCTCGGCCGTCCGGGGGTCGTGGAGCCGCTCGACGTCGACGCCGACCGCCCGCCCCTCGGCGAGGGCCAGCGCCGCGAACGCCCCCGAGGCCGACCAGCTGACCCGCAGCCGACCGGCCGCCGCGGGCTCGGGCTTGCCGTGCGGACCGTACCGCCAGACCAGTGCGGCCGGGGGCACGCCGAGCCGGGCGGCGACCAGCCGCCGGACGGCGCCGCGCACCACGGTGAAGCGCTCGCCCGCCCCTGGGTCCATCCGCGCCGCCCGGGCACGTTCGTCCGGGTCGAGCAGCGGCCACAACTCAGCGGCCGGCAGAGCCGGTTGACGCGTATCGATCAGCCAGAGGTCGATCGCCGTCACGGCAGGGCCAGCGTGCTGAGCACGCCGAGCCGGCGGTCGTACCCGGCCAGCAGCGCGGGCCGGCCGTCCGCCCGCCAGCGCGGGAGGTGGTCGGCCAGCTCCGCCCAGAGTCCGGTGAACGGCTGGGCCGGCGGGGGCTCCCCGGCGCCGAAGCCGGGGCCGAGCAGGAGCGCCGCCTCCGGCCCGAGCTTCTCGGCCTCGGCCCGGACCGCCTCCGCCGGGGAGGCCTCGCCCCGGGTCTGCCGGACGGCCAGGCCCTCGCCGGGGGCCTCCTCGCAGACCAGCACCACCACCGCGTGCCGCTCCGGCAACGGCACCGGCCCGGACGGTTCGTAGTGCAGCGCGCTCTGTTCGGCGAGCACCACCACGGCCCGGCGGCAGGTGCCGGTGCGCTGGTGGGCGGCGGCCAGCCGCAGCGCGGTGAAGGCCGCCGCGCCGCCCTGGTCGCAGACCGCGAAGGAGAGCGGGCTCCCCGGGACGGACCGGCTGAGCGCCAACGAGGACGGCGCGCCGGGCCGGACGTCCGGGGTGTCGAAGGCCAGGATCAGCAGGTCCGCCGGCTCGTCCTCGGCCAGCGCCTCGCGCAGCGGTCCGGCGGCCAGCTCCTCGTAGGAGTGGCCGACGCCCTCGCCCAGCAGGTCCTCGCGCAACGGCAGGCCGTAGGGGCGGACGAGGTCGGAGACGAAGACCCGCAGGTCCGGGTGGAGCGAGGTCTCCGAGCGGCCGTCGGAGCGGCGGGCGAGCACCCGGGTGATCCGCAGGCCGGTGGGACCGGGGGCCACCCGGTCAGTCCTCGGGGATGACGTGCCCGGCGACGTAGTCGGCCAGCCTGGTGACCGACCGCAGGTCGTCCTCGGTGATCTGCTCGACGTCCACCTGGATGTCGAGCGACTCCTCCAGCTCCAGGATCAGCTCGATGGTGCCGGCCGAGGTGAGGCCGAGGTCGTCGAAGAGGCAGGCGTCCTGCGGGATCTCGGGCAGTTCGCGCTTGAGGACGCGCGGCAGGAGCTCGCCGATGCCGTGCAGGATGCGCTCGCGCAGTTCGGGGTCGGTGGTCTGGACCGCGGCTTCTGACATGGGTGTCCCGTCCCGTCGTACGTGGGATGTGTGCTCCGGGGCTTGCAGGCGCCCCGGGGCTCTGGGGTGGTGTGGGAAATGTGGTGTGGGAAATGCGGCGTCGCTGTGCGGACGACGGCCGCCGGAGGAGTCGGCGGGCCGTCAGTACCGCATGGCCATCGCGGAGAACGTGGCTCCGACACCGGCGGCGGCGATCAGGTAGTGGTCGCCGCGGCGGAGCAGCCCCCGCGTGGTGGCGGTGTGGAGATTGATGAGGCTGTCTGAGGCGAAACTGTGCCCGACCGACCGCACGTTGTCCAGCACGACTTTCTCGACCGGATAGCCGATCCGGCGCGCGATCATCCGCCAGGACGCCTGGTTGACGTTGTGCGGCAGGATCGCGGCCAGGTCGGAGAGGTCCAGACCGGCCTGGTCCAGGGCGGCCTCGATCGCCTCCACCATCACGTTCGGGTACTCGCGCTGGTAGCGGGCGAGCAGGTCCGGGTCCTCGGCCAGCCGGCCGTCGAACTCCGGGCGCTGGCGCACCGCGAAGGAGAGCATCCGGTGGCGCTCGCCGTCGGCGCTGACCAGGCAGGCGGCCGCGCCCTCGGCGAAGATGCCGGTCTCGGGCACCACCTGGGCGTCCCTGGTGAAGGTCTTCTCGCCGGTCAGCACCAGGGCGAGCGCCGCCGGGTCGGGTTCGGCCGCGAGCAGCCGGCCGGCCAGGTCGATGGCCAGCAGGCCCACCGCGCAGGCGTGGTGGGTCACCGTGAAGGCGTCGGCGTGCGCCAGGCCACGGGTTTCGAGCAGGTCGTGCAGCGGGTTGAGCGGATGGGGCACCGCCACCGGCATGCTGCGGGCATGGATCACGAAGCGGACGTCGCGTTCGCGTCCGCGCAGCTCCGGCAGGTTGTCCAGGGCGGCTTCGAGCAGGTCGGGCAGCGTCCCGGTCGGATCCAGACGTAGCTGGTCCAGGCCGTGGAAGCGGCGGAAGAGACGGAGTTGACGTGGGGTCAGGCCGATGCGCTCGCCCACCGCCTCGATGGGAACGGCGTGTGGGGGGAGGTGGACGGCCACTGCCTCCAGTGCGGTCACCCGGGCTAGTATTCCGACGCCCGCCGGGTCGCACAAGTGATCCCGGGCCCCTCCACCGTCGCCGCCGCTCCCCGGAAGCCGCCAACTGCGCTCCGGCGCGGCCGCGTTCACCCCCGTGCCGTCGAGCAGGTGGGAGATCTCTCATGCCGAACCCTGAACCCCTCCACCCCGACGCCCCGTTGGACCCGGAGCTGGTGGCCCTGCTGGTCGAGGCGGCCGGCGCGCCGCCCGACTGGGCGCGCCACGTCACCCCGGACGCCCGACTGGACGGCGACCTGCTGCTGGACGAGGACGAACTCGCCGATCTGTCGCTACGGCTGCGCGAGCACTTCGGTCCGCGGGCCGACCTGGCCGCGCTGCGCGCCGGGCTGGACCTGGCCGCCCTGGAGGCCCTGACCGTCGCCGACCTGCGGCGACTGCTCCCCGAGGAGGACGCGCGATGACCCGGTTCCTGCTGGTGATGCCGCCGTTGACCGGCCACGTCAACCCGGCCGCGGGCATCGCCGCCGAGCTGACCGCACGCGGCCACCAGGTCGCCTGGACCGGCACCGAGTCCGTGCTGCGCCCACTGCTCGGCCCGCACGCCGAGGTGCTCGGCACCGGCACCCGGGCGTTCCGGGCCCAGGGCGGGCACGGGCTGGCCGCGCTGCGCACGCTCTGGGAGGGCTTCATCGTCCCGTACGCGCGGTTCACCGCGAAGCCGCTGGACGCGATCGTGCGGGAGTGGCGGCCGGACGTCCTGCTGGTCGACCAGCACACCCCGGCGGGCGCGCTGGTCGCGCACCGGCACGGGCTGCCGTGGGCGTCCTTCGCGCCGGGGGCGATGGAACTGGGGCGCCCCTACCGGGCGTTGCCGCAGGTCGAGGCCTGGATGGCCGGGCTGCTGCGCGGGCTGTGGGAGCGCGCCGCGCTGCCTCCGGAGGAGTACCTGGACCCGCGCTTCTCCCCCGCCCTGGTGCTGGCGACCACCGGTCCGGCGCTGACCGGTTCGGCCCCGCCGCCGGAGCACGCGCTGGTCGGGCCGGTGCTGTCGGTACGGCCGCACGACCCGGACTTCCCGTGGGAGCGGCTGCTGCCCGGCCGGCGGCGGGTGCTGGTCACCATGGGCACGCTGGCCGGCGAGCTGGGCGCGGACTTCCTGGCCCGGTCCGTCCGGGCGCTGGAGCTGTGCGGCGGCGACGTGCAGCCGGTGTTCGCCGCGCCGCGCGGGCTGCTGCCCGAACTCCCGCCCCGGGCCGTGGCGGTGGACCGGGCGCCGGTGCTGGAGCTGATGGCGCGCGGCGAGCTGGACGCGGTGCTCTGCCACGGCGGGATGAACACCGTGGGCGAGGCGCTGGCGCACGGCCTGCCGCTGGTCACCGCGCCGATCCGGCACGACCAGCCGGTCGTGGCCGGCCAGGTGGCGGCGGCCGGCGCGGGGCTGCGGGTGCCGTTCGCGCGCGTCGCGCCGGAACGGCTGGCGGGCGCGCTGCGGGCCGTACTCGACTCCACGGAGTACCGGCGGCGGGCGGTTCAGGTCGGCGCGGAACTGCTGGCCGGGGGCGGTGCGGTGGTCGCGGCGGACCGGCTGGAGGCGCTCGGCCGAACGGGCCCGGGCCGGCGCCCTGTAGCAGACCGGGAGACCGCACGTCCATTGGTCTAGGCCATTGTTTCCGGGGCGGGGTTCGCCCTAGGGTGTCGCAGCGGCACCGCCCTCCGCAGGTGCCGGGCCCCGCCTTCCCAGGTGCCGTGGCAGCCCATCCCCGCACGGGAGTTCCCGTTGATCGAGACCACGGGACTGCGCAAGTCCTACCGCAAGAAGACCTCCCGCCGCGGCGGCGACGACACCACCGTCGACGCCGTCCGCGGCATCGACCTGTCGGTCGCCGCCGGCGAGATCTACGGCTTCCTCGGCCCCAACGGCGCCGGGAAGACCACCACCCTGCGCATGCTGGCCACCCTGATCCGCCCCGACGGCGGACAGGCCGTCATCGCCGGGGCCGACCTGTTCACCGACCCCGCCGGGGTCCGCCGCCGGATCGGCTACGTCGCCCAGGGCGGCGGCACCACCGACAACGTCAGCGCCCGCGAGGAACTGGTGCTCCAGGCCCGGATGTACGGCGCGGCCAAGGCACAGGCCGGCCAGGCCGCCGCGGACGCGCTCAAGGCCTTCGACCTGACCGGGTTCGGAGACCGCCCGTGCGCCACCTACTCCGGCGGCCAGCGCCGCCGGGTGGACATCGCGCTCGGGGTGATCCACCAGCCGCGGGTGCTGTTCCTGGACGAGCCCACGGTCGGGCTGGACCCGGCCAGCCGGGCGTACGTCTGGGAGGAGATCCGCCGGCTGCGCACCGAGGGCATGACGGTGGTCGTCACCACCCACTACCTGGACGAGGCCGACGCGCTCTGCGACCGGGTCGCCATCGTCGACCACGGCCAGGTGGTGGCCGAGGGCACCCCCGAGGCGCTCAAGCGCGAGATCTCCGGCGACGTCGTGCTGGTCGGGCTGGACGCCGCGGAGGCCGCCTTCGAGCGCGCGGCCGCGGTGCTGCGCCCGCAGCCGTACCTGCACCGGCTGGAGCAGAACGGCGACGAGGGGCTGCGGCTGTACCTGGAGGACGGCGCCGCCGCCATCCCCCAGCTGCTGCGCGCGCTGGACGCGGCGGGCCTGACGCCCGGCACCGTGCAGCTCCAACGGCCCAGCCTGGACGACGTGTTCCTGGCCCGCACCGGGCGCTCGCTGCAGCAGTCCTGACCCGCACCGGGCGCCCGCCGCAGCAGTCCTGACCCGCAGCGGCCGCCCGCCGCGGCAGTCCCGCCCCCGCACCACCCGGACCCGCACCACCCGGACCCGCACACCTCCCTGGGGAGACCGTGAAGCTCGCCCGCGACACCTGGCTGGTCTTCCAGCGCCAGCTGCTGCTCATGATCCGCACCCCGATCTGGATCGCCGTCGGCATCATCCAGCCCGTGTTCTACCTCCTGCTGTTCGCCCCGCTGCTGAAGAAGGTGCTCGCCTCGGAAGGCGCGCGCAGCTACGCCGACGTCTACCAGGTGTACGTACCGGGCCTGTTGGCGGTGCTGTGCATCTTCGGCGGGCTGTACACCGGCTTCAGCCTGCTCGGCGAGCTCAGGTCCGGCATCATCGAGCGCTCGCGGGTGACCCCGGTGAGCCGGCTGGCGCTGCTGCTCGGGCGGGCGATGCGGGAGATGGTGGCGCTGCTGGTGCAGGCCGTCCTGATCACCCTGATCGCGCTGCCGTTCGGGCTGCGGGTGAGCCCGCTGAACCTGCTGCTCGCCTACCTGCTGCTGGGCCTGCTGGCGCTGATGACCTCGGCGATCTCCTTCGGCATCGCGCTGATGGTGCCGACCGACGCGGCGATGTCCCCGGTGGTCAACACCATCGCGCAGCCGATCGCGCTGCTGTCCGGGGTGCTGCTGCCGCTCACCCTGGCGCCGGAGTGGCAGCAGCAGGCGGCCAGGTGGAACCCCTTCTACTGGGCGGTGGAGGGCATGCGCGCGCTGTTCTCCGGGCACGCCGGGGACGACGTGGTCTGGCAGGGGCTGCTGGTGGTCACGGTGATGACCGTCCTGGCGGTGTACTGGTCGGCCCGGCTGTTCTCCACCCGGGTGCGCTGACGGACGGCACGGAGGGGCCCGGCTCGCGATGAGCCGGGCCCCTCCGTCGTCCCCGTCGCGACCTCAGGCGGTCAGGAAGGCCGCCAGCTTCGCCACGCCGTCGATGATCTGCGCCTGCGTCAGCGAGCTGACGGACAGCCGCAGCCGGTGCTCGCCGCCGCCCGCCGGATAGAACGGCGCCATCGGCGTCCAGAGCACCCCGTGGTCGCGCGCGCAGCGCTCCATGGCCGCCTCGTCGGCGACGAACGGCACCGTCAGCACGGCGAAGAAGCCGCCGTCCGGCCGGGTCCAGGAGATGCCCAGCCGGCGCCGCACGGAGGCCGGGAAGTGCCGGTCCAGCTCCCGCAGCAGGGTGTCCATGCCCGCCGCGTAGTGGGCCGTGGCAGGGGCGTTGGCGGCCCGCAGGCGGCAGTCGTGGGTCAGCAGCATGCCGCCGATGACGGCCTGGCTGAGCGCGGGCGTGTTGACCGTCGTCATGCTCTTCAGCTTGGCCAGCTCGTCCGCGAGCAGGCTGCGCCGCCCGTCGGGGCCGGCCACCTCCTGGTCGGCGACCACGTAGCCGAGGCGGGCCCCGGGGAAGCAGGTCTTGGCGAACGAGCCCAGGTAGACGACCTGGCGGCGGCGGTCCAGCGCCTTGAGGGTGGGCCGCTGCCCCGGGGTGCGGGAGAAGAAGCCGTACGGGTTGTCCTCGACGACGAGCACGCCCTCCTCGGCCGCGGCCTCCAGCAGCCCGGTGCGGGCCGCGACCGGCATGCTGGTGCCGGAGGGGTTGGCGAAGTCCGGGACGACGTAGAGGGCGCGCGGACGGCGCCCCTCGGCCCGCACCGCGCGGGCGGCGGCGCGGACCGCCACCGGGTCGGGGCCGCCGTCCGGGCCCTCGGGGACGGGGCGGACGGTCAGGTCGAGCAGCCGGGCGGCGCCGGTGACGCCGACGTAGCAGGGCGAGCTCACCAGCAGGACGTCGTCCGGGCCGGCGCACAGGGCGCGCAGCGTCAGCAGCATGCCCTCCTGGGCGCCGACGGTGACCACCACGGCCCCCGGGTCGACGGTCAGGCCCTCGTCGTTGGCCAGCGCGCGGGCGACCAGCTCGTTGATGAGGCCCTTGGTCGGGCCGTACTGGAACAGCGCGGTGCGCACCGCGTCCCGGCCGAGGCCGCGGTCGGCCAGGTGGGCGAGGTAGGTCTCCAGGTAGGCCGGGACGTCCTCGGGCTCGAAGAAGCCCTCGTAGGGGCGGCCGGGGGCGAAGGAGACGGCGTCCGGGTAGCGGGTGGTGACCTCGTTGAGGAAGGTCATCGCGTCCAGCAGCGGATCGGCCAGGGAGGCGTGCAGGTCGTCCAGTCGGAGGTCCGCCGCGGCGCCTCCCGGAGCGAGCGGAGCCGTCACCGCAGCGCCTCCCGGAGACAGCCGGCCGCGAAGGCCTGGGCCTCGGCGGCGTCGTCCAGGGTGCCGGTCATGGCGAAGAAGCCGTGCGGCATGCCCGGGTAGCGGCGCAGCTCGACCGGGACCCCTGCCGCGCGCAGCGCCTCGGCGTACTGCTCGCCCTCGTCCCGCAGCGGGTCGTACTCGGCGGTCAGCACGGTGGCGGGCGGCAGGCCGGCCAGGGTGGCGGCGCGCAGCGGGGAGGCGTACGGGCTGGCGCCGTCGCCCCGGTCGGCCAGGTAGTGCCCCCAGTACCAGTCCACCGAGCGGCGGTTGAACAGTGCCGGGTCGTCGTGGTCGCGCAGCGACGGGGTGTCGGCGCCGTGGTCGGTGTTGGGGTAGACCAGCAGCTGGTGGCGCAGGGCGGGGCCGCCCTCGGCACGCAGCAGGAGGGTGAGCGCGGCGGCGAGGTTGCCGCCGGCGCTGTCGCCGGCGACCGCGATCCGGTCCGGGTCGACGCCGAACTCCTCGGCCCGTTCGACGAGTTGCAGCAGTGCGGCGCGGCTGTCGTGGAGCGCCGCGGGGAAGGGGTGCTCGGGAGCGAGCCGGTAGCCGACGGAGGCGGTGACGCAGCCGACGGCGTTGGTGAGCCGGCGGCAGATCGCGTCGCTGGTGTCGGGCGAGCCGAGCGTCCAGCCGCCGCCGAACAGGTAGAGCAGGGCGGGCAGTCGGCGGCCGGGCGGCTCGGGGCGGTAGAGCCTCAGGGCGAGTTCGCCGCCGGGGCCGGGGATGCAGTGCTCCTCGACGGCGGCGACCGGCTCGGGCGTGCCGGCCGCCGCGCGGATGTCCGCGAGGTCGGCGGCACGGGCCTCGGCGAGGGTGAGGGTGTAGAGCGGCGGGGTCCCGCTGCTCGCGCGCCGGGCGCGCAGCGCCTCGGCCTGGGGGTGCAGGGGCATGGGCGGATCCGTTCGGTGCGCGGGGCTCGGCGGCGGGTTCAGCAGTCTGCCTCGACGTACACGGTCTCGTCGGTGCGGAAGGCCGTGTCGAGGTCGGCGACGTCCGGACGGGCGCCCTGCCGGTAGGCGCATGGACGGATGCCGTCGGGGTCGAAGCCGGCCCGGGTGAGGACGTGCCGCAGCTCGTCCAGGTCGTAGATCCACTGGTGCCCGAAGTACCGGAAGATCTGGTTCACCAGGAAGGCGGGGCGCTCGGGCATCGGCGGGCCGAAGCCGAGGGTGGTCAGCCGGCGCCGGTGCTTGCCGAGGAAGCCGTCGCCGGTGGCGTAGCCGACCAGGTAGCGGGCGAGGTCGGGGGTGGTCAGGCGCAGGACGCCGCCGGGGCGCAGCACCCGGCGGGCCTCGCGCAGCCAGCCGACGGCGACCGGCATGGTGACGTGCTCGATCAGGTGCTCGGCGTACACCCAGTCGACGCTGGCGTCGGCGAAGGGCAGCGGTTCGGCGATGTCGAGCTGCGTGAACCAGCGGTCGGCGTCGACCCGGTAGAGGGTGCCGGGCGCGGTGGCGGCGTCGGGGCCGCGCAGGGTGGCGAGGTCGGTGCCGAGGCCCTCCGGGTGGGCGGTCCGGAAGGCGGCGAACTCGATTCCGGTGATGCCGAGTTCGCGCAGGCCCTGGTGGTCGCGCGGCAGCCCGCCGGGGTGCGCTTCGAGCGTGTCGCAGGTGGCGACCTGCTCGCTGAAGGCGTCCAGCCGGGGAGCCAGCCCGTCCGGGTCGTCCCAGTCCCAGCCCGGGAATCGTTCGTTCTGCTCGGTCATGTGTCGGACCTCCATGGGGGAGAACGCGGTTCGGGTACGGCGCGGTTCAACGGCGGTGCGGTTCAACGGCCGCTTGGTTCAACGGCTGCACGGTTCAACAGCCGCGCGGTTCAACAGCCGTGCGGGGCTCGGGCCCGGCCGGCCGCGCGGGGGTACGGGTTCAACGGCCGCGCGGGGGCCAGGGTTCAGCCGGCCGGGCAGGGCCAGGGCGCGAGGACCGTACGGTCCAGGTCGGCGAGCCGGGGGCGGCCCAACAGGGCCATGGTGTGCTCCAGTTCCTCGCGCAGCAGGTCGAGCACCCGGTGCACCCCGGCCTCACCGTCGGTGGCCAGGCCCCAGAGCGCGGGGCGGCCGACCAGCACGGCGCGGGCGCCGAGGGCGAGGGCGATCGCGAGGTCGGTGCCGCTGCGCACGCCGCCGTCGAAGAGCACCGGCAGTTCGGCGGGAACGGCGTCGACCACCTCGGGGAGGGCGGCCAGGGCCGGCATCGCACCGTCGAGTTGGCGGCCGCCGTGGTTGGAGACCAGGACGGCGTCGACGCCGTGCTCGACGGCCAGCCGGGCGTCCTCGGCGGTGAGGATTCCCTTGAGGACCAGCGGCAGCCGGGTGCGTTCGCGCAGCCAGGCCAGGTCGGTCCAGCTCAGTGCGGGGTCGAACTGTTCGCGGGCGTGCTCGGCGATGCCCGAACGTCCGGCGGTGGCGCGGTGGCTGGCGGCCGTCAGGGCCTGGTCCAGGTTGACCGCGCGGACGGCCGACGGGACGGCGAAGCCGTTACGCAGGTCGCGCAGCCGGCGGCCGATCCTGGGGGCGTCCACGGTCAGCACGAGCGCGCCGTAGCCGGCCGCCTCGGCGCGTTCCACCAGGGCGGCGAGGACGGCACGTTCGCGCAGCCAGTACAGCTGGAGCCAGAGCGGGCCGGTGGCGGCCGCGGCGATCTCCTCCAGCGTCCGGCTGGCGAACATGCCGGCGACCAGCAGGGCGCCGGCCCGGCCGGCGGCGCGCGCGGTGGCGGTCTCCCCCTCCGGGTCGACCAGCCGGTGGTAGGCCATCGGGGCGATGCCGAGCGGGAGGCTCAGCGGTGCGCCGAGCAGGGTCAGCGCGGGGTCGCAGGCGGAGACGTCGACCAGGGTGCGCGGGCGCAGCGCATGGCGTCCGAACATCTCCCGATTGGCCGTCAGGGTGCGTTCGGCGCCGCTGCCGCCTTCGATGAAATCCCAGATTTCCGGTGGGAGTTGGGCGTGCGCCGCACGCTCGATCCCGGCCAGCGTGAGA
Source organism: Kitasatospora sp. NPDC058184 (assembly GCF_042883725.1). NCBI lineage: Bacteria > Bacillati > Actinomycetota > Actinomycetes > Kitasatosporales > Streptomycetaceae > Kitasatospora > Kitasatospora sp. NPDC058184. The sequence continues at coordinate 148,686 of NZ_JBHVVE010000011.1, read as the reverse complement.
AGTCCCACGGGCATTCCTCGTTCCAGGACGGCCACACACGGGCCGGTCCTGCTTCGGCAGCGTAGGAGCAACGACCACATTGGTATAGACCTTGATTTGACCAAACGTCTGTGCCAAGGTCTGGCCACGGAATTGGCCGTTCGGATTTGTTAACGGCGTTCATGTCAAAATCCCCTCACTTGTGTGGAGCCGCGTTGACCGGCTTTCTCCCCTCCGTACTTCCGCCTGCCCTCCTGCCGCACTCCGACGCCCCGGACTCCTGGGTCGACCGGCTGCTGCTGGCCGGACCCGGCGGCGAGGAGTGCCTGCGCCTCGGCGCACCGCTCGACCGGGACGCCCTGCGCGCCCTGGTCGAGGAGCAGTCCGAACGGCTGTCGGCCGCCGGGCTCGGACCCGGCGGGACGGCGGCGCTGCGGCTGCCGCCCTCGGTGGCGTTCGTCGCGGTGCTGCTGGCGTGCTGGCGCCTCGGCGCCCAAGTCGCCCTGCTCGACCACCGGTTGACCGACCACGAGATCGACGCGGCGGTGGCGCGGCTGGCCCCGCAGGTGCTGGTAGGCTCCGCCCATCGGTCGGCGGCGGCCCTGCGCGGCTTCTCCGAAGTCGAGCCGGTGGCCGTCCCGCTGGCGGACGGGCGCCCGGCCCGCACCGGACACGCGTTGATCCAGCTCAGCTCCGGATCCACCGGTCCGGCCAAGGTCATCGCCCGCACCGCGACCGATCTGCTGCGCGAACTCGATTGCTACCGAAGGCTGGTGGAGTTCCCCGGCGAGGGCGAGCGGGTCGTCCTGCTCTCCTCGGTGGTGCATGTGCTCGGCCTGGTCGGCGGGCTGCTCAACAGCCTGCACGCCCGGGTCGCGCTCACCGTGCCGGAGCGGATGACGGCGGCGGGCATCCTCGCCGAGGTCGCCGCGAGCGACCGGCCGACCACCGTGATCGGGGTGCCCTTCCACGCCGAACTGCTGGCGGGGGCGGTCGCTCCCCCGCCACTGCCCCGGCTGCGGCGGATGGTCGTGGCGGGCGAACTCGTCCGCCCGGGACTGCCCGCGCTGTTCACCGAACGGTACGGCGTCCCGCTCGGCACCATGTACGGCATGACCGAGACCGGGGTGATCGCCACCGACCTCTCCGGTACGCTCCACCCTGCCAAGCGGCCCGTGCACGGCATGCGACTGCGCCTGGTGAAAGGCGAGTTGCAGATCGGCACGGATTCCTCCCCGTACCCCGGACTGGACGATCCGACCCGCTGGTCCGACGGCTGGCTGCACACCCGGGACGCGGCCGAGCTGGCCGCCGACGGCCCGGTCACCGTGCTCGGCCGGCTGGACTCCCAGGTCTCGATCGGCGGCCTGAAGGTCGACCTCACCGAGGTCGAGCAGACGCTGACCGCGCTGCCCGACGTCCGCGAGGCCGTGGTGGTCTTCGACGGCGGCGCGATCGAGGCCTACCTGGCCACCGAACCCGGGACCGACCTCTCCTCCGTCCAGGACGGGCTGGCCCGCCGCCTGGCCGCCTACAAGCGGCCGCGCCGGCTCGCCCGACTGGACCGCCTCCCCCGCACCGCCACCGGAAAGCTGCTGCGCGACCCGGCCGCCCTGCGCGCGACCGCGACCGCCGGCTGACCGCGCCCACCGGCGCGCGGGCCGCACCCGGCCGCGCCCCGACCCCTTCGCGCCCCGACCCCTTCGCACCACCACCCCGACAAGGAGCCCACCATGCAGGACCGCATCCGCGCCTTCGTCCTGGCGGCACTCGCCGAGATGCAGTACGACGTCTCCGAGGTCACCGGGGACACCGACCTCGGCCCGGCCGGGCTGGACCTCGAATCGCTCGCCCTGGCCGACCTGTCGGTGCAGGTCGAGGACGAGTTCGGGATCAAGTTCGACCTGGACGAGATGGAGACCACCGCGCTGATGACGCTGGACGAGTTCACCGGCGACGTCGCCCGCCGGGTCGACGCCCTCGCCGCCACCTCCGGCAGCGCCGCGTGACCGGCTCCCCGCTCCCCGACGCCCTGCCGGACCGGGCCGAGGTCCTGACCATGCTGGCGGCGTTCGGGCAGCGCGCCGTCGACACCGTGCCCGAAGACCTCGGGTCGCTCGAACTCACGTGGCTCGTCGCCGAGTTCGAGCAACGGTACGGACTCCAGCTGGACCTGGACGACGACCGCTTCGGCGCGGTGCGCACCGTCGACGACGCCACCGGGCTGCTGCGCGAGGCCGTCCTCGCCGACCGCGCGGGCGCCCGGCCGTGATCCCCGGGGGCACGGGCTCCGGCCCACCAGGCCGGGCGGCCGACCGCCCGGTGGTCACCGGTGTCGGGGTGCTCAGCGCCGCCGGGCGCGGGCTCGCCGCACTCACCGAGGCCGCCACCCACGGCAAGGCCCTGTCCGGCCCGGTCACCCGCTTCGACGTGAGCGCCCGCCGCACCACCCGGGCCGCGCTGTTCCCCGACACCGTGCCCCTGGCCTGCACCTTCCCCCTGGCCAGGGCCGTGCTCGACGCGATCGGCCAGGCCTGCGGGCAGGCCGGGCTGACCGCCGCCGAGGGCGCCGGACTGCCCGTCCTGCTCGCCCTGCACAGCGACGAGCGCACCCGGGCGACCGCCGACGCGGTGGCCGCCGGGGTCCGTTCCGGGTGGGGCGCGCCGGGTGTCACCCGGGTGTACAACGGCGCCTGCGTGGCCGCCTCGACCGCCGTCGCCGACGCGGCGGCCCTGGTCGCCGCCGGGCGGCACGAGCGGGTCCTGGTCGCGGCCGGGCACCTGGTCGGACCGGGCGTCTTCGCGGTCTTCGACGCCGGACGGGCGCTGGCCCGGGACGGCGAGGCCCGTCCGTTCAGCGCCGGCCGCACCGGCACCCTGCTCGCCGACGCGGCCGCCGCCGTCCTGGTCGAGTCCGCCCCGGCGGCCGAACGGCGCGGCGCTCCCGCGCTCGCCCGGCTGGCCGGCTGGGGCCGGGCCGGGGACGCCCACCACGTCTGCCGCCCGGAACCGGAGGGCGACGGGACGGCCCGGGCGATCGATGCCGCGCTCACCCGCGCGGGCGTCGATCCGGCCGAGGTCGGCTACGTCAACGCCAACGGCACCGGCTCGACCCTCGCCGACCGGGCCGAGGCCCGCGCCCTGCGGCGGGTGTTCGGCCCGCACACCGACCGTCTGCCGGTCAGCTCCAGCAAGTCCGTGCACGGGCACGCCCTGGAGGCCTCCGCACTGCTCGAACTCGCCGTCACCATCGGCGCGTTGGGCACCGGCCTGCTCCCGGTCAACGCCGGCTGGCTCGGCCCCGACCCGGACCTCGCGCTGGACCTCGTCCTGGACGGCCCGCACGCCGCCAGGCCGCCGTACGCCCTCAGCCTCAACTCCGCCTTCGGCGGCGCCAACACCGCCCTCCTGCTGGCCCCGGGATGACCGCCACCGCCATGACCACCGCCGAGAACACCCCTGCCGACCACACCCACGGACTGCGGATCCTCGCCGAGGCCCGCCGCCCCGCACCCGGCCTGGACGGGCCGCCGCCACCGCTGCCCGGCTTCGCCGCCTCCGCCTTCAACCCGCTGGTCGCCGACACCGCCGAGCACTGCCTGCGCGCCTACCACGGCGAACCGCCCGCCCCCGGACGGACCGCCCTGCTGCTCGCCAGCGCGAGCGGCGACCTCGACACCGCGCGGGCCATCGAGCGCAGCGCCGAACCCGGACAGCGGACCGGCCCGCTGCTGTTCTTCCAGTCCAACCCCAACGCCGTCCTCGGGCACGTCTCCGCGCGCTGGGGCCTGACCGGCCCGATCGTGGCGATCTGCCCGGCCGAGGCCGAACCCGGCGTGGTCCCGGCCGAGGCGTTCGAACTCGCCGCACTGCTGCTCCAGGACGGCGACGCCGATCTGGTGCTGGCCGTGGCCGTCGAGCAGACGCCCGACGGGGACCGGGCCGCGGCCGTCCTGCTCGCCCGTCCGGCTGCGGGGAACCGGCCGGACTGACCCCTCCGAACCCTCCGACCGGACCGAACCGCCGCCCGGACTGAACCCCGCGACCGCCCCCGGCCGTAGGAACCATCGAGGCCCGGCGCCTGACGCAGCCGCACCCGGCACACCAGCGCCCCCGCCCGCCCCCGCCTCGCTCCCGGCACCCGCCGCCCGAGCGACCGACCGCACGCAGCCCGCCACTCGCCGCACGCCACACGCCGCCCGAGCAGCCGACCGCACCCGCCGCCCCCGCGCGGCCGACCGACCCTGCCACCCGATCAGCCGCCCGGGCCGTCCACCGGCCCCGAGGGAGGGATCCACCCCCGTGACCATCCGCAGCCTCCGCACCCAGCTCGCGGACGACCCCGACGTGGGCGCCGGCAACGTCCTGACCGCCCGGATCGCGCTCGGGCTCGACCTGGACGTACCGCTGCTCAGCTTCGACACCCCGGTGGACGACCACCCCGCCTGGCAGCCGTTCACCCTGCGCGAGCTGGACCGCGCCGTCCGGGCCCGCGCCGCCGCGCTGCACGGCCTGGGCATCACCCGGCGCGACCCGGTGGTGGTGTACGCGAGCGACGCCGCCGACCACGTGCTCGCCTTCCTCGCCCTGGCCCGGCTCGGCGCCGTCCCCGCGCTGCTCAACCCCAACCTGGACGGCGAACGGGCCGCCCGCTACATCGCCCGCCTCGGCGCGGCCGGCGTCCTCGCCGACCCCGCCCACCTGGCCGCACTGGCCGGCCACGACCCGGGCGCGCCGCTGCTGCCCGAGATCGCCACCCTCGGCGCCGGCGACCCGGAGGCCGCCCCGGAGCCGTACCGGCACTGGTCCGGCGACCCGGTGGCGATCACCCACTCCTCCGGCACCACCGGCATGCCCAAGGCCGTCGTCCACTCCCACGCGAGCCTGTACGCCGCGATCCGCCACCGGCTGCGGCTGCCCCGCCCGCAGGGCCAGGACCGGATGCTCAGCGCGCTGCCCGCCCCGCACGCCGCCACCCTGATCGCGCTCAACCTCGCGCTCAGCTCGCACACCGAACTCGCCGTGCTCTCCCGGCAGTCCGGCGACGGCGTGCTGGAGGCCGTCGAGCGGTGGCGGCCCACCGGGGTGATCGGCTTCGCCGCCACCTGGGCCGACCTCGCCCGGCACGACCTCGCCGCCCGCGACCTGACCTCCGTAGCGCTCTGGTGGAACACCGGCGACTGCGCCCACGAGGTGCACATCCGCCGCCTGATCGCCACCGGCAGCCGGGAGACCGTCACCCGGGCCGGCCGCACCCGGCTGCCCGGCTCGCTGTTCGTGGACGGCCTCGGCTCCACCGAGATGGGGCACTCGCACTTCTTCATCACCCACGGCCCCGGCACCGAGCGCTACGGCCGCTGCGTCGGCCGCCCGCACGCCTTCGTCGACTGCGAGGTGGTCGGCCCGGACGGCGAGCCGCTCGGGCCCGGCGAGGTCGGTGAACTCGCCACCGCCTCACCGACCCTGGCGCTCGGCTACTGGAACGACTCGGCCACCACCTTCCGCACCCGGCTGCGCGGCCGCTTCCTCACCGGGGACCTGATGTACCGGGACGAGGAGGGCTACTACTACCACGTGGACCGGGCCGTCGACTCGGTCGAACTCGGCAGCGGAAAGCGGCTGTTCACCGCGATGTCGGAGGAGCGGGTGCTGGCCGCCTGCCCGGACGTGCTGGACTGCACGGTGGTCGCGGTCCGGGACGGCGAGCGCGTCGTCACCGACGTGCTGCTGCTCCTCGCCCCGGACGCCGACCCGGCCGCGGACCGCACCGGGGCGGTCGTCGCCGCCCTGGACGAGGCCGCCGCCGCGACCGTCCGCAAGGTGCTGGTGGTCTCCCCCGACGACATCCCGCTCGGCCCGACCGGCAAGGTCCGCAAGGTCCTGCTGCGGGAGACCCACCTCGCGGCGGTGGGCGCATGAGCGAGCGGAGTGTGCGAGCAGGCGAGCGGGGCGGGCGCACGACCCCGCGCCCCGGCGCCGTCGTCACCGGCATCGGCCTGGTCTCCCCGCTCGGCCGCAAGCCCGCCGAGGTGTTCGAGGCGCTCACCGCCGGCCGCTCCGGCCTGCGCGCCGTCCCCGAGGGCCACGCCGCGCACGGCTGGCTGCCCGCCGCCGGGCTCGCCCCCGCCGTGGACGGCCGGGAGGTGCTGCCGCCGACCGAGACCCGCTGCGTGGACCGCTTCGTGCTGCTCGCCCTGGCCGCCGCCGACGACGCGCTCGCCGACGCCGGACTGGCCGTCGGCCGGGACGCCGACCCGCACCGCACCGCCGTGGTGCTGGCCACCGGCGGCGGCGGACTGGAGACCTTCGAGCAGCAGTCGCACCGCCGGCTGGAGCGCGGCCGCCCCGGCGTCAGCCCGTACCTGCTGCCCGGCATGCTCTCCAACATGGCCGCCGCCCGGATCGCCATCAAGCACGGCATCCGGGGCTACAGCTCCGCCGTGGTGACGGCCTGCGCGGCCGGCGCCCAGGCGATCGCCGAGGGGCTGCGGCTGATCCGGGCCGGCGACGCCGATGTGGTGGTGTGCGGCGGCACCGAGTCCTCGCTGCACCCGACCATCGCCGCCGCCTTCACCAACGCCCGGGCTCTGGCGCAGGGTTGGGACGACCCCGAGCAGGCCAGCCGGCCCTTCGACGCCCGCCGCAACGGCTTCGTGCTCGGCGAGGGCAGCGCCGTCCTGGTCCTGGAGCGGGCCGAGCACGCCGAGGCGCGCGGCGCCGCCGGCTACGCGGACGTCCTCGGCTGGGGCGCCTCCACCGACGCCCACCACCCGACCATGCCCCGCCCGGACGGCACCGGCGCCGCCGACGCGATGCGCGCCGCGCTCGCCAACGCGGGCCTGGCCCCGGGTGACATCGACTACGTGAACGCCCACGGCACCGGCACCAAACTCGGCGACGTGGCCGAGACCGCCGCGCTGCGCGCCGTCTTCGGCGCCGAGCCGCCCGCGGTCAGCTCCACCAAGGGCGCCACCGGCCATCTGCTGGGCGCCGCGGGCGCGTTGGAGGCGGCGGTGACCGCCCTGACGGTGGCCCGGGGGACGCTGCCGCCCACCCTCAACCTGACCGACCCCGACCCGGCCTGCGACCTGGACCACGTCCGGGGCGCCGCCCGGACCGTCCCGGTGCGCGCCGCGCTGAGCAACGCCTTCGCCTTCGGCGGCCACAACCTCAGCCTGATCCTCGGCCCGGCCTCCACCCGGACCGCCCGCTAGCGGTACCGCCGACAGCCGCCGCCCGACCGCGGTCGCCCGCCGCGCACCGCCGCGCGGCGCCGGCGCGCCCCGATCCTCGATCCACCATCCCTCCCGGGGGGAGATCCCGTTGTCCATCCAGACCATCACCCACGTCGAGTTCCACTGCGCGGACGCCGACAAGACCGCGGCCGGACTCAGCGCCGACCTCGGCTTCACCGCCGACGCCCCGGCCACCGCCCCGGACGGCTCCCGCACCATCGGGCTGCGCCAGGGCACCATCCGGCTGCGGCTGACCTCCGCCGCCGACCCGGAGCACCCGGTGGCCGAGTACGTCACCCGGCACGGGGACGGCGTCGCCGTCCTCGCCCTCGGCTGCGCCGACCCGGCGGCCGCACTGGAGCGGGCCGAGCGGCACGGCGCCCGGGTGCTCGACCGGGCCGGCGCCCTGATCGAGGGCTTCGGCGACACCGCGCTGCGCCTGGTCCCGCTGCCGGACGCCGAGGCCACCCCGGAGCCCCGCCTGCTGGACGGCCTCGACCACGTCGCGATCTGCCTGCCGACCGGCACGCTCGCGGAGGCCGTACGGTTCTGCGAGAGCGCGCTGGACTTCCGCACGATCTTCGAGGAGTACATCGAGGTCGGCGAGCAGGCGATGGACTCCAAGGTGGTGCAGAGCGCCTCCGGCGGCGTCACCTTCACCCTGATCGAGCCCGACACCACCCGCCGCCCCGGCCAGATCGACGAGTTCCTCGCCGCCCACGGCGGGGCCGGCGTCCAGCACCTCGCCTTCAGCACCCGCGACATCGCCGGCGCCGTCCGGACCGCCCGGGAGCGCGGCGTGGAGTTCCTGACCACGCCGGACGCCTACTTCGACGCCCTGGCCGACCGCTTCGGCGAGACGGCCATCCCGGTGGCGACCCTGCGCGACCTGCATGTCCTGGTCGACCAGGACCACGGCGGCCAGCTGTTCCAGATCTTCGCCCGCTCGACCCACCCCCGGCGCACCTATTTCCTCGAACTGATCGAACGGCAGGGAGCGGGCACCTTCGGCACCGCGAACATCAAGGCCCTCTACGAGGCCGTCGAACGGCACGGCCCCGCCGCCGAGGACCGGCCCGCCCCCGCACAGCCGAAGCAGGCCCGCGCGCTGGCCGCCGCCCCCGGGTTCCGGCTCACCGAGGCCGAGCGCGCCCTGCTGCCCACCCCCGACGAGGTGGCGCACTACCGCGAGCACGGCTGGTACCTCTCCCGCAGGCTCTTCAGCGACGAGGAGCTGGACACCCTCCAGGCCGCCACCGAGGCGTACTACGCCGGCCACCGGGACCGCGAACTGCCCGTCCGGCCACCCCGGTTGGCCTCCTGGCGGCCCGAGGACGGGCCGGTCCAGCGGCACAACGACTACGTGCACTACGAGAGCGACGCGATCGGCGCGATCCTGCGCAAGCCGCTGGTCGGCGCGGTGGCCGCGCTGCTCGCCGGCACCGAGGAGATCCGGGTCTTCCAGTCGACGCTCATCTACAAGCCCCCGGTGCCCGAGGAGCCCAGCAACCGGGTGCCGTGGCACTTCGACAAGCACTACTGGCAGACCTGTAGCTCCGAGGAGATGCTCACCGCCTTCATCCCGTTCCACGACTGCCGCGAGGAGAACGGCACCATCACCATGGTCGACGGCAGCCACCGCTGGCGGGAGCTGCCGTCCGGCGAGGACTCCACCCGGCACTTCGCCGACCGCGACGGCTCCGAGCTGGAGTCCATCCTGGCCGCCAACGCCGCCCACAACGGGCAGCGGGTGCGCAAGGTCCCGATGCTGATCCCGCGCGGCCACCTGTCCTTCCACCACTGCCGCACGTACCACGGCAGCGGCCCCAACCTCGCCTCCTTCCCGCGCCGGGCGGTCTCGCTGCACCTCCAGGACGGCGCCAACGAGTACCGCCGGCACGACCGGCCGGACGGCGAGCCGGTGGTGTACAACCACGACGTGCTGGTGGGCCGTACGGACGACGGCCGGCCGGACTACGCCGACCCGCGGTTCTGCCCGACGGTCTGGCGGGGGCGGCCGTGACCGCTCCCGCGCACCCGGCCGGCGAGGGCGCCGCACTGCCCGACAGCCCCGCCCCGCTGGACACCCCCGCCGAGCGCTACCGGATGCTGCGGCTGATCCGCGGCTTCGAGGAGCTGGCGCTCGGCCTGGTGAAGTCCGGCGCGATCCCCGGTGGCATCCACCCGTACATCGGGCAGGAGGCCGTCGCGGTCGGCGTCTGCTCGGCGCTCGGCCCGGGCGACCGGCTCGCCAGCACCCACCGCGGCCACGGCCACGTGCTCGCCCGGGGCACCGCGCCGCACCGGCTGCTCGCCGAACTCCTGGGGCGGGTCGGCGGGTCGAACGGCGGCCGGGGCGGCTCCATGCACGCCGCCGACTTCTCACTGGGCATCCTCGGCGCCAACGGCATGGTCGGCGCCGGTGCCCCGATCGCGGTCGGCGCGGCCTGGGCGGCTGTCAACCCCGGACGGACGACGGCCGAAGGGCCGGGAACCGAAGGGCCGGGGACCGACGGCCCGGAGGTCGGCCGGACCCCGGTCGCGGTGGCCTTCTTCGGCGACGGCGCGCTCAACCAGGGCGTCCTGCTGGAGTCGCTCAACCTCGCCGCGATGTGGCGCCTGCCGGTGCTGTTCGTCTGCGAGGACAACGGCTACGCCACCACCCTGCCCGCCGCCACCGCCGTCGCGGGCAGCGCCATCGGCCGGGCCGCCGCCTTCGGCATCCCCGCCGAGGAGGTGGACGGCATGGACACCGAGGCCGTCCGCACCGCCGCGCTGCGCGCCGTCGAGCGGGCCCGCCGCGGCCGCGGCCCGGGCTTCCTGGCCTGCCGCACCTACCGCTACGAGGGCCACCACACCATGGAGCGCCGGATGAAGCTGCGCTACCGCTCCCCCGAGGAGGTCGACGCCTGGCGCGAGCGCGACCCGCTCCCCAGGGCCGCCGCCCTGCTCGACCCGGCGACGGTCGCCGAGCTGGACCGCTCGGTGGCCGAACAGCTCGCCGCCGCCGAGGAGTTCGCGCTCGCCTCGGAGCACCCGGACCCGGCGGGCGCACTGGACCACCTGTACGCCGACGGGCTGCGGCCCCGGGCGGGGGCGACGCCGTGACCAGGCTCTCGTACACCAAGGCGCTCAACCGGGCGCTGGCCGACGAACTCGCCGCCGATCCGGCGGTCTGCGTCTTCGGCGAGGACATCGGCGCCGGTCTGGCCGGGCCGACCCTCGGCCTGCTGGACCGCTTCGGGCCGGGCCGGATCGTCGACACCCCGCTGTCCGAGCAGGCCTTCACCTCGATGGCCGTCGGCGCCGCGCTGGCCGGCCGGCGCCCGGTGCTGGAGTTCCAGATCCCGTCGCTGCTGTTCCTGGTCTTCGAGCAACTCGTCAACCAGGCCCACAAGTTCTCGCTGATGACCGGCGGCCAGGCCGCCGTCCCGCTGACCTGCCTGGTGCCCGGCTCGGGCTCCCGGGACGGCTGGGCCGGGCAGCACTCCGACCACCCGTACAGCCTGTTCGCGCACGCCGGGGTGAAGACCGTGGTGCCCGCCACCCCGACCGACGCCTACGGGCTGCTGCGCTCGGCGATCCGCGACCCGGACCCGGTCGTGGTGTTCGCGCCCGCCGCCGCGATGCCGGTGCGCGAGACCGTCACCTGGGACCTCGTCCCCGTCCCGCTCGGCCGGGCCCGGATCCACCGGCCGGGCAGCGACGTCACCGTGGTCGCCCTCGGGCACCTGGTGCACGACGCCCTCGCGGTGGCCGAGGAACTGGCGCCGGAGGTCTCGGTGGAGGTCCTCGACCCGCGCACGGTGTACCCCTTCGACTGGCAGGCGCTCGCCGACTCGCTGGAACGCACCGGCCGCCTGGTCGTCCTGGACGACTCCAACCGCAGCTGCGGCTTCGGTGCCGAGGTGCTGGCCACGGCCGCCGAGGAGATGCGCCTGGTCGCCCCGCCCCGACGGATCACCCGCCCGGACGGCGCCGTGCTGCCCTTCGCCCCCGCCCTCGACCGCGCCGTCCAGCCCGGCCGCGAGCAGCTGCGGCACGCGCTGGACCTCGTGCTGAAGCACCGCTGACCGACCGCGCCCCGAAGCGGCGCAGCCCCCGCGTACCTCGCGCACCCCGAACACTTCGATCGCCCAACAGCCCGACCAAGGAGCCACGTTGTCCACGAACCGCTACCACTGGGACCGCTCGCACCCCGGCCTGACCAGCCTCCAGCAGGCCATCGACCCGCTGCGCCGCGAGGTGGTCGAGCACTCGGTGTACCGCTCGCTCACCGGCATCGAGCGGGTCCGCACCTTCCTCGGCAGCCACGTCTTCGCCGTCTGGGACTTCATGTCGCTGCTCAAGAGCCTCCAGCGCGACCTCACCTGCGTGGACGTGCCGTGGGTCCCGAACGGCCCGACCGCCAGCCGCCGGCTGATCAACGAGATCGTGCTGGTCGAGGAGAGCGACGAGCTCGGCGAGGGCTACACCAGCCACTTCGAGCTGTACGTCGAGGGCATGCGGCAGGCCGGTGCCGACCCGCGCCCGATCGAGGAGTTCCTGGCCCTGCTGGGCTCCGGCACCGCCGTGCCGGACGCCCTGAAGAACGCCGGAGTGCCGCAGCCCGCCCTGGACTTCACCTCCACCACCTGGTCGATCGTGGAGAACGCGCCGGTGCACTGCCGGGCCGCCGCCTTCGCCTTCGGCCGCGAGGACCTGATCCCGGACATGTTCACCCAGGTCATCCGGATCGACGACCCCGAGGGCGCGCTCACCGTCTTCAAGGACTACCTGGCCCGTCACATCGAGGTCGACGGCGAGCAGCACACCCCGATGGCGATGCAGATGCTGATCGACCTGTGCGGCGACGACCAGGACAAGTGGGACTCCTGCGCCGAGACGGTCCGCACCGCGCTGCGCGCCCGGCTCCAGCTGTGGACCGCGATCGAGCGGTCCTTCTGAGGCCTGCCGGAGGACGTCCGTCGTCACGGTGGAAGGGCGCCCATGGGGAACCGACATCCCCCGTGGGCGCCCTTCCGCCGCCGGGGCCTGCCTTCGCACCCGCACCGGCGGGGCGGCTCAGAGCACCTTGGGCAGCACCCCGGCCGAGGCGGGCGGCCGGTCCCCGGCCCTGCGGAACCGGTGCAGCGCCGCCCGGCCCTCCGCCCCGCGCACCCGGGCGGCGAGTCGGGCCGGCAGCACCACGGTGGCCAGCCGGCCCTCGCCCCGGAACCCCTCGACCGTCCAACAGACCCAGGGAATCGGGTAGTTGGCCGCCGGACTGAACAGCACGGGCCGCTTCCCCTGGAAGCTCACCGCATAGGCGCCGAAGCCGCTCCAGTTGGAGAAGCTGAACCGGCGCGCCGCCGGGTCGAAGCCCAGCGGCACGCAGTCGCGCAGCCGGGAGCGGCCGAGGGTGGCCAGGAACCACAGGTTGGCGCGGAGGTTGAGGTGTGCGGTCGGGAACTCCTCGACCGCCGTACGCAGTGCGCCCGCGAGCACCGCCGGTCCTTCCTCGGGCCGGTGCGGCAGATGGACCTCGCTGAGGAGGTTGCCGAGCAGCGCGGGCGACAGGCCCAGCCAGCGGCGCGCGTTGACCGGCACGGTCAGCATCCGCTCGGCGCCGTCCCCGTCCAACTCCCGCAGGGTGCTGAGGAGGTGGGCGCAGAGCACGTCCCCGGAGGAGAGCCGGCGCCCGGCCGCGAGTCCGAACTCCTCGCGCATCCTGGCCAGTTCGGCGTCGGTGAAGGCGATCTGGACGATCCGGTTGGCGCGTGGCCCGACCGCCACCTCGCGGGCCAGCAGCTCCGCCTCCGCCGCCGAGGGCAGCCGGAAGCCGGGCCGGCCGCAGTCCTCGTCCGGGAGTACCTCGGCCAGCAACTCGTCCTGGTTATCGACGAGTTCGGCCTTCGGCAGCGGTTCGCCCTCGACCGCCGCGGACCAGGTCCGCAGCAGCAGCATGAAGCTGTGCAGGTCGCCGATCGCATGGTGCCAGGAGCAGCCGAGCACCGTGCCGCCGTCGGCCGTGCGGGTGAGGCGCACGGTGAGCAGCGGGACGCCGCCGTCGCGGGCGGCGGGGGCGTCCAGCGGGGCGACCAGTTCGGCGCCGGCCGCCGTCGCCCGGCCCATCGCCTCGGCGAGCGTGCCCTCCACGGTGTAGACCTCGAACGGCACGCCGGTGTCGTCGCAGACCGCCTCCAGGACGCCTTCGACGGTGCGCAGCCTTCCGGCGAAGACCGGCACCCGCTCCAGCGCCCGGGCCAGGCCGGCGGCGAGCCGGTCGTCGTCCAGCGGGTGCTCGAAGCAGAGCACGACCGAGACGGCGAGGTCGGCGAGCATGGTGTCCATCAGCCCGCAGCGCAGCACCCGGCCGGTGGCGTGCCCGGCCCGGACGGTCCGGGATCTTCGCAACTGCGGCCAGATGCTCATGGGTTCCGTTCCGAAGCACTCGACGACTCCCGGTGACGCGCGGGCGCGTTCCGGCGGCGCGCGATCCGCGGGCACGCCGAACGATAGTGGCGCGCGGAGGCAGTGGTCCAGTCCAATCCCGCACTCCGGCAGGGCTCTTCGGCCGGTGCGGCGACAGCGACGGCGATAGAATGCGCAGCATGGGAGAGCGCCCCGGCGCACCCTCCGCGCCGCCCCTCGTCCTGGTCACCGGCACCGCGTCGCGGGTGATCGACCCGACCCGGGCCTACCACCTCGGCCGCGACCCGACCAGCGAGATCGTCCTGGACGACCCCCGGGTGTCCTGGCACCACGCGATCCTGCGCGCCACCGGAGGGCACTGGCTGCTGGAGGACGTCGACAGCACCAACGGCACGTACGACGAGGGCCGGCGGGTCAGCCGCGAGGAGGTCGGCCCGGGCACCCGGCTGCGCTTCGGCGACCCGGCCGACGGCCCGTCCGCGGCCTTCGCCGGCCTTCCGGCACCCACCGCGCACAAGCGGCCGTCGCTGGTCGCCCCGCACCTCTCCGGCACCTTCCGCCGTCCGAGCGCCGTCCACCGGCTGCTCGGCCGCACCGTCCGGATCGGCCGCTCGCGCGACAACGACCTGGTCCTGGACAACCTGGTGGTCTCCCGGTACCACGCCGAACTGCGCGCGCTGCCCGACGGCGGCCACGAGATCGTCGACCTGGACAGCCACAACGGCACCTACCTCAACGGCCGCCCCGTCCAGCGCGCCCCGGTCGGCCCGGCGGACATCGTCGGCATCGGCCACTCCGCGCTCTGCCTGGCCGACGGTCGGCTGGTCGAGTACACCGACACCGGCGAGGTCTCCCTGGACGTCCGGCACCTGGTGGTCCGGGTCGGCCCCGACCACCGGGTGCTGCTGGACGACGTCGGCTTCCCGCTCGCCGAGAAGGCGCTGCTCGCGGTGGCCGGGCCGAGCGGCGCGGGCAAGTCCACCCTGCTCAACGCGCTCACCGGGCTGCGCCCCGCCGACCAGGGCACGGTGCTGTACGACGGGCGCGACCTCTACCGCGACTACGCCGAGCTGCGCCGCCGGATCGGTCTGGTGCCGCAGGACGACATCCTGCACACCCAGCTCACCGTCCACCGCGCCCTGTCCTACGCCGCCGAGCTGCGCTTCCCCGGCGACACCGAGCCGCACGAGCGGGAGGCCCGGGTCCGCGAGGTGATCCATGAACTGGGCCTGGACGGCCGGGCCGACCAGGTGATCGCCAGCCTCTCCGGCGGCCAGCGCAAACGGGTCAGCGTCGCGCTGGAGCTGCTCACCAAGCCGTCCCTGCTCTTCCTCGACGAGCCGACCTCCGGGCTGGACCCGGGCATGGAGCGCTCGGTGATGCGGATGCTGCGCGGGCTCGCCGACGACGGCCGGACGGTGGTCGTGGTGACGCACAGCGTGCTGAGCCTGAGCGTCTGCGACCGGCTGCTGGTGCTGGCCCCGGGCGGGCGGACGGCGTACTACGGGCCGCCCGGCGAGGCGCTGGGCTTCTTCGGCTACGAGGAGTGGCCGGAGGCCTTCGAGGCCTTCGAGGACGAGGACCACGACAGCTGGCAGCAGCGGTTCCGCGGCTCCCCGCAGTACGCGCGCTACGTGGCGGCCGAGGGCGGGCCGACGCCGTCCCCCCGTCCGCACCCGCATTCGCACCCGCCCCCGCACGAGCCCGCCGCGTCGGCCACGCCCGCCCCTCCCGTGATCGACTGGGACAAGCCGCAGGGCTGGTTCTCCCAACTGGGCACCCTGGTACGCCGGTACACCGCGGTGCTGGCCGCCGACCGGCTCTTCCTCACCATCATGGTGGTGCTGCCCTTCGTGATCGGCCTGATGTGCCGGGCGATGGCCGGCTCCCGGCTCTCCCCCGACAACGCCGTCAACTGCCTGCTCACGCTCTGCATCGGCGGGCTGCTCACCGGCGCCGCCAACTCGGTGCGCGAGCTGGTCAAGGAGCGCGCGATCTACCGGCGGGAGCGGGTGGTCGGGCTGTCCAGATCGGCCTACCTGGTCTCCAAGGTGGTGGTGCTCGGCACGGTCACGGTGGCCCAGGCCGCGGTGCTGACCGTGGTCGGCCTGGCCGGGGTGGACCTCTCCTTCGCGGTGCCGACCGGGGTGGTGATGCCGCAGCTGCCCGAACTGATCCTCGCGGTCGCGCTGCTCGCCTTCTCGGCGATGATGCTCGGCCTGGTGGTCTCGGCGCTGGTGGGCAAGGAGGAGGCCACCATGCCGCTGCTGGTGCTCCTCTCGGTGGTGCAGATCGTCTTCAGCGGCCTGATGCTCAAGCTGCACGGCGTCCCGGGGCTGGAGCAGTTCGCCTGGCTGGTCCCGTCGCGCTGGGGCCTGTCGGCGATGGCGCGCACCGTCGAGCTGCACGGCATCTTCCCGAACGCGATCACCGCCGACCCGATGTTCCGGCACCAGCGCACCGGCTGGCTGGTGGGCATCGCGCTGCTGCCCGCGCTCTCGCTGCTGTACGGCCTGGTGGTGCTGGCCCTGCTGCGGCGGCACGAGCCGAGCATCATGCGGCGCTAGCGGAAGGGCGACCGCCGCATGGACGAGCTCGCGTTCCGCCCCACCCACGTCGCCCCGCCGGACGGGATGGCCTCCTGGGCGGCACCCGACCCGGCCCGGCCGGACGCCCGGCTCGACGCGCTGCTGCCGCTGCAGCTGCTCGACCGCCGGGGCGACTGGGCGCGGATCCTCTGCTCCAACGGCTGGACCGCCTGGGTGGACGGCCGCCTGCTGGTCGCGCTGCCGCAGCCACCGCCCGCCGCCGGCGGCCCGCCCGCGCGGACCGCCGACCCGCGGCCGGCGCTGGCCGAGGCCGGGGGCGCACTCGACCGCTACCGCGCCCTGCTGGAGGACCTCGCCGGTGGCGCCCTCGACCTGGGGGCCTTCCGGGAGCGCACCCGGGGCCTGCGGATCGGCCTGGTGGTGGACGGCGAGGCGGTCTGGCTGTTCGACCCGGTGCACGACCGCTGGTGCTACGGCGACGGGCTCCAGCTCCAGACGTACGCGGCCACCGACCGGCCCAGCCCCTCTCCCGCGCCGTCGCCCGCGCCCGCGCACGGCCCGTCCGCGGAGGGCCCGTCCGCCCCCACCCGGACCGGTGAGCCGTGACCTCCGCCGAGCGCGACGGCGTCGAGCGGCCGTCCGCCGCACGCGACGCCGCCAAGCGGGATGTCCCCGAGCGGGACGCCACCGGTCTGCCCGCCGGGCTGGTCGGGCGGCGGGTCGCCGGCTACCGGCTGGAGAACGAGATCGGGCGCGGCGGCATGGCCGTGGTCTACCGGGCCAAGGACCTGCGGCTCGGCCGGACCGTCGCGGTCAAGCTGCTCGCCCCCGAGCTGGCCCGCAACGAGGTGTTCCGGCAGCGGTTCATGCACGAGTCGGAGGCCGCCGCCGCGATCGACCACCCGCACATCATCCCGGTGTTCGAGGCGGGCGAGCAGGACGGCATCCTGTACCTCGCGATGCGCTACGTGGAGGGCGGCGACCTGCGCGCCCTGATCAACCGCTCCGGCCCGTTCCCGGTCGGGCGGGCCGTCCGGTTCGCCCTCCAGATCGCCTCGGCACTGGACGCCGCGCACGACCACGGCCTGGTGCACCGGGACGTCAAGCCGGGCAACGTCCTGGTCGCCGCCGGGACGGACAGCGAGCACCCCGAGCACCTGTACCTGGCGGACTTCGGCCTGACCAAGAAGTCCCTCTCGCTCAGCGGGCTGACCACCGTCGGCCAGATCGTCGGCACGCTCGACTACGCGGCGCCCGAGCAGATCTCCGGCAGGCCGCTGGACGGGCGCTGCGACCAGTACGGCCTCGGCTGCGTGGTCTTCGAGATGCTCGCGGGCGCCCCGCCGTTCCGCCGGGAGAGCGACCTCGCGCTGCTCTGGGCGCACCTCAACGACCCGCCGCCCGCGCTGCGCGAACACCGGCCCGACCTGCCGACCGCCGTCGGCGCGGTGGTCGCCCGGGCACTGGCCAAGACGCCCGGGAAGCGGTACCCGAACTGCCTGGACTTCGTCGCCGAGCTGCGCGCGGCGAGCACCGCCGCCGCGCCGGAACCGTGGCGCGCCGACGGGCCGCCCACCCGGGTCGTCCCCGCGCTCGCCCCCGACCCGACCCCGGTGCCCGGGCCGCCCGCCTGGGCCGCACCGGTCGTCCACCCGCCGCCGTCGCCGCCCGCAGGGAGCCGTCCGTCATGAACGCCGTGAGCCAGGTCTTCGCCGTGGTCGCCGCGGCGATCCACCTGATCGTCTGGCCGCTGGAGAGCTTCCTGTACGGGCACCCGCGGGTGCGCCGCGTGCTGACCAGCAGCACGGCGGACGCCCCGGAGGTCCGGCTGTGGCGCGTCAACGTCGGTTTCTACAACCTCTTCCTGGCCCTCGGCCTGGTCGCCGGCCTGGTCCTGCTGCACACCGGACACCCGGGGGCCGGGCGGGCGGTGGTGCTCTACGTCGCCGCGTTCATGGTCGCGGGCGGGATCACCCTGTTCACCTCGGAGCCGAAGCTGTGGCGCGGTGCACTCGGCCAGGCCGTCCCGGCGGCGATCATCCTTCTGACGGAGGCTTTCTGACGTTTCATCACCATCTCTTCAGGCGTGCGGCTAAACTCCGCCTACCCCGCGACGGTCGCGGCGGCTGGGGGTGGCAGCAGTGGCGAAGATCCCGATCACCGACCGGTACGTCGTCGGCCTCGGCTGTCGGGTGAGCGTCCAGCAGGGCCTCACCTCGACGAAGGTCAGCTGGAGCGTCGCACACCTGCCGGAGGGCGGCTCGCCCCGGCCCACCGGCGGCAACAAGGAGATCGGCGTCATCTGCCCGCGCTGCCGGCGTTCCTTCTCCGTCCGGGTGGAGACCGCCACCAGGGCGCGGGTCAAGCGGCTGGTCCACCGGACGGTGGGCTGGCTGCTGGTGCTCTCGCTGCTGGCCCTCGTCCCGATGCTGGTCCAGCTGGGCGGCCGGACCGTCGAGGAGGGCGACGACCAGGCCGTCGACAACATCGGCCTGCTCTTCACGCTGGCCGCCGCGGGCGTGGTCGTCGGACCGTCGCTGCTGCTCAGTGCGGGCATCCACGACGGCATCGGGAAACTCCGGCTCATCCGGGCCGACGGCCGCAAGACCATGTGGGTGCGGGGCCACCGGCTGTTCTGAGCCGGGCCACGCCCCCCGCACCCGTCACTCGGCGTCCGCCGGCACCTCGCCGCGGTGCCGCACCCGGGTGGCGAGCAGGGCGCCGAGCGCGCCGGTCAGCAGCCCCCAGCCCGCCGCGAGCGGCACCGCCGTCCAGAGCACCGGGCGCAGGGTGAGGCTCCCGCCGCCCAGCCCGGCCAGCGGGTTGCCGCCGCCGAGCACGGCGCCCAGCAGGTCGCCCAGGCCGCCCTGGCCGAGGCCGACACCGAGCACGGAGAGCCCGTAGTCGGCGTCCACCCGGGTCCACAGACCCACCAGCAGCACGGTGACGGCGGTGGCGAGCGCGAACCGGACGGCGTGCCGCCAGAGCCGGACGGTGCGCGGCGCGCGGCGGGCCGCCAGGAAGGCGGCGGCGAGCAACAGGACGGCGGCCAACGGCAGCAGCCACCAGCTGCGGGCGTCCTGCTCCGCGAGGGCGCCGAGGTCGATGGTCGCCGGCCCGCCCCCGGGGGTGCGCAGCACCGCGCTGAGCGGCTTGGGGACGGGCAGGCCGAGCCCGCCGACCAGCCGCCCGTGCCACGTGGCGCCGAGCCCGATGCCGAAGGCCAGCCAGACCAGGTCGGGCAGCGCGAGCAGCACCACGGCCAGGGTCTGCCGGGGGTTCCCGTGCACGACCGCGGTCAGCACCCCGGCCACCGCACCGATCGCCAGGTACGCCAGCAGGACCAGCCAGAGCGCGAACGCGGGCGGGCGGACGGCGAGTTGGTAGCGCACCAGGGCGGGCGGCAGCGGGGCCCGCCGGGACACCGCGAAGGTGACCGCGAACACCACCAGCAGCCAGGCCAGCCCGATGCCCACGGTGGTCGGGCCGTCCGCCCGGAAGCCGACCTCCGGGGTCAGCCCGAGCGCGCCGCCGATCGACTGGGCCAGGTCGCCGCCGAGCGGGACGACGAAGCTGTGCCGGGCGCCGAGGGTGAGCAGCACCAGGGCGAGCACCCAGAGCAGCAGCGTCCGGCCGATCCGCCCGAGCAGCTCACCGCCGCCCGCGACCGCGCGGAAGCGCAGCTGGCGCAGGAACACCTCGGCCATCGCGACCGCGCCGACCACCGAGACGCTCAGCGGCATCGCGCTGATCCCGGCCCCGACCGCCGCGAAGTCCCCGGCTCCGCCGTCGAGTTCGACGGTGCCGCCGACGGCGAGCGCGAGCGTCGCGGCCAGCACGGCGGGGAAGCCGCCGTCCGGGAGGTCGTCGGCGCCGGCCAGCCAGAGACCGAGCGCGGCCACCGCCGCCATCGCGACCAGCCCGGCCAGCACGACGGCGAGCGCGTCCAGCCAGCCGCGTACGGCGCCGGGCGGGCCCGCGGCCCGGGTGGTGGGCTGCTGCATGCCGCCTCCTCGTCGCTCGCGGGGTGCACAGGGGTCCGGCCCGGGCGCGGCGCGATCGATCTCTGATCTACGCCCGATCGGCTCCCGGCCGGGTTCCGGCCGGGTTTCCAGGGTGGCCGACGGTCGGCGGGCACGCTCGGCGACGCCCCGGCACCTGCTGTTGCGGCGAACGGGGCAACGGGGGAGAAAGGGAAGCCACTGGCAGGAGCCTCCCGAGCCGGCCCCGGTCGGCCGACCGCCTGCGAAACGGAGCCTCGATGACCTCCCAACCGCCTCCGTCCGGCCCGCCCGGTGAACCTCCGCACGGTCCGCCGTCCGGTCCCCCGTCCGGGCCGTTGGCCGGTCGACCGTCCGGCGGCGGTACGGCCGGTCCGCCGTCCACGCCCCCTCCGCCCTCGGGCCCGTCCGGGGCCGCCGGGGCGGGTGGCGCCGGGAGTGCGAGTGGTCCCGGCGGTGCGAGCGGGCCGGGCGGGCCGTCCGGACCGGGCGGCGCGGGCGGGCCCGGCGGGCCGTCGTCCGGCGGGCCCGGACGCGGGGCGCGCACGCCGTGGTGGCGCTCCGGGAAGGGGCTGGCGCTGGCGGCGGGCACGGTGGCGGTGGCCGTGGTGGCCACCGTGCTGATCGTCAACAACCAGGGCGGCAACCACCCGGCCGTGCCGACCGCGAACGAGGTCGCCCTGCAGGCCCCGGCCGATCCCGGGCCGGACCCGTTCACCCCGTCGGTGGAGACCCAGGGGGTGAGCGCCCCCGCACCCGGCTCCGCCGTCCCGACCCCCGCTCCGACCCCCGCCCCGACCGTCACCCCGACGGCGCAGCACCCGGGCGGCGCCTCGTCCCGGAGCGGTTCGCCGACCGCGCTCCACAGCGTCGAGGGCAGCTCTGCCGGGCTGTACGCCGGGACGATGGGCAAGCCGAGCTGCGACACCGAGCGCCTGGTCGGGATGCTCTCGACCGGGGACACCGGGCGCGCCTGGGCCTCCGCCGCCGGCATCGCGCAGGCCGACGTCCCCGGCTACCTGCGCTCGCTGACCTCCGCCTACCTGCGGGTGGACACCCGGGTGACCAACCACACCTACAAGAGCGGCGCGGTGGTCGAGTACCAGTCCGCACTGCAGGCGGGCACCGCCGTCCTGGTGGACGCCCAGGGCGTGCCCCGGGTGCGCTGCTCCTGCGGCAACCCGCTGAAGCCGCCGGCGCTGGTGAGCAACGCGAGGTACACCGGGAAGGCCTGGGCGGGCTTCCAGCCGTCCACGCTGATCATCGTGGTGCCGGCAGCCCGACCGGTGACCGAGATCATCCTGGTGAACGTCGAGACCGGCGGGTGGTTCTCCCGGATGACCGGGCGGGTCGAGGTCGTGGACCGACCGGCCGAACCCCCGAAGGGGCCCCTGGTGCCCGGCATCCCACCGCCGGGCCCGTGGACGCCGTCCACACCCTCGGCCACCTCCTCGACCTCCCCCGGTACGACGTCCCCCGGCACGACCTCGCCCGGTGCAACGTCGCCGGGTGCAACATCGCCGGGCACGACCCCACCCGGCACGCCATCGCCCGGCACGCCAACGAGTTCGGGTGCCACCGGTGCCACCCCCTCGGGCTCCACAGGCGCCGGAGTCACCTCCTCGGGCCCGACGACCCCCGGAGCCACGTCCCCGACCAGCTCGGGTCAGCCGCCGGGGACGGCCACGACGACCAGCACCCCGCCCCCGTCCACGGTGACCACCGGCGCACCGACTCAGACTCAGACTCAGACACAGACGCCGACACCGGTCACCAGGACGCCCTCCGCCGCGACGGCGACCACCGCCGCCACGACGGCAACCGGCACCACGGCGACGACCACCACCGCCCAGGCGCCGACCGCGACCTGCGCGAGCACCGCGCCGTCCACCCTGCCGCCCTGCCCGACCGCGAGTGCCGCCACGCCGAGCTGACCCGGCGCACGCCCCGCTGCCATCGACCCTCACCCGGCCGGTGGCAGCGGCGCACCTCAGGGCAGCAGCACCTTCGCGTCCTCGGGCCCGAGCACCCGGCCGTCCGCCGAGCGCACCTCGACCGGCGCGACGGGCGCACCGGACTCGCGGTCCACCAGACGCGCCCGGGGCTCGCCCTCCTCGAAGAACCACTGGTCGCCCCACTGCCGCAGCGCCGTGATCACCGGGAACAGCGCACGGCCCTTCTCGGTGAGCACGTACTCCTGGTACGGGCTGCCGTCGGCGGCCGGCGCGAGCTCGAACACGCCGTTGGCGACCAGGCCTGCCAGGCGGGAGGACAGGATGTTCTTGGCCAGGCCGAGGTTCTTCTGGAACTGCCCGAAGCGGCGCAGTCCGTCGAAGGCGTCACGGACGATCAGCAGCGTCCAGCCGTCGCCGACGACGTCGAGCGGACGGGCGACCGGGCAGGCCGATTCCCCGTGCGTGGTGCGTTTCGGCACTTCTCCCACCTCTCAGCTCTCACCGGTCGGCGCCCAGCGTACCGATCAGAGCGTGGTTGCTTATTAAAACCAGGGTATGCCATGGTGTCGCGGTAGCACTTTGAAACCACCGTGCCCCTTCGAGGGAGTCCCGCTCATGACCTCACCCGCCCGCGCGTCCGCCGAGGACCCGACCGCCGCCGACCCGACCGCCGACGCCCTGGCCAAAGCCCCGGCCGACACCCCCACCGGGGCCCCGCCGCGCGGCCTGTCACCGGCCGTCGCCTGGCTGCTCTCCGTCGCCTGCGGCCTCGCCGTGGCCAACGTCTACTACTCGCAGCCACTGCTCGACCTGATCGCCCGGGACTACGGCATCGCCCCGGCGACCATCGGCCTGGTCGGCACCCTCACCCAGACGGGCTACGCCCTCGGCCTGCTCCTGCTCGTGCCGCTCGGCGACCACGTCAACCGCCGCACCCTGATCACCTCCCAGCTCGGCCTGTCCGTCCTCGCCCTCCTCGCCGTCGCACTCGCCCCCTCCGCTCCGCTGCTGCTCCTCGCGATGGCCGCCGTCGGCGTCCTCGCCGTCGTCGCCCAGGTGGTCGTCGCCTACTCCGCCCAACTCGCCGCCCCGGGCGACCAGGGGCGGGTGGTCGGCACCGTGACCAGCGGCATCGTGGTCGGCATCCTGCTCGCCCGCACCGTCGCCGGGACCATCGGCGACCTGGCCGGCTGGCGCGCCGTCTACGTGGTCTCCGCCGTCGCCACCGCCGCCATGGCCCTCGCCGTCGCGGCCGCCGTCCCGTCCGAGCGGCACCGGGCGGCCGAGCGGATCGGCTACCCGCGGTTGGTCGGCTCGGTGTTCACGCTCTTCGCCCAGGAGCGCGTGCTCCGGGTCCGGGCCGTCCTCGCGCTGCTCGGCTTCACCTCCGTCACCGTGCTGCTCACCCCGATGGTGCTCCCGCTCGCCGCGCCTCCCTTCAACCTCAGCCACACCCAGATCGGGCTCTTCGGCCTGGCCGGCGCCGCCGGAGCGCTCGGCGCCGGGTACGCCGGCCGCCAGGCCGACCGCGGCCGCGCCGAACGCACCGCCGGCATCGGCCTGCTGGCCATGCTGGTCGGCTGGCTCCCGGCCGCGCTGCTGCCGCACTCGGTCTGGTGGCTGGTGCTCGCCATGGTGGTGATCGACTACGGCCTGCAGTCCGTCCACGTCGCCAACCAGCACCTCCTCTACCAGGTCCGCCCGGAGGCGCAGAGCCGCCTGACCGCCGGCTACATGCTGCTCTACTCCGCCGGGTGCGGCGCGGGCGCGATCCTGTCCACCGTCGTCTACGACCACGGCGGCTGGACGGCCGTCTGCCTGCTCGGCGCCGCCACCAGCCTCACCGCGCTCGGCTACTGGTGGACGGCGGCCCGCCGCTGACGGCCGATCGGCCACCGGCCCCGGCGCCTACGCGTACGTCACCTACGCGTCCGCCACCGGCGCCTCCGCCGACGACGCCGCGGCGAGGACCTCCCGCAGTGTCCGTATGCCCTCGCGCCAGGCCGCCGCCTCCCCCGACTCGTCCCACAGCTCCGCGAGCTCCGACTCCTCCGCGACCACCCGGTCGAGCGCCGCCACCGCGAGCGGGCGCAGCTCGGCGGAGAGCGGCGGGACCGGCTCCTTGGGCCCGTAGGCGCTGGTCACCGCCGCCCCGCCCGGGCACTGCGCCGCCACCAGCGCGGCGGCGGCGACCGCCTCCACCGCCTCGTCCGAGTCCAGGAACTCCTCCGCCCGGACGGCGTACAGCAGCGCCGACCGGAGCAGCGCCTCCCGCTCGCCCGGCGCCGCGTCGTCCAGTCCGCCGCAGAAGTCCGCCGCCGAGTCGTTGTCGAAGTGCCCGATGTCCCAGGTGCCCATGCCGATCCCCTCACGCCGTTCGTGTTCGTGTGCGACGGATGCTTGCACACGGCACTGACAATCGGCCGGGCCGAGGGATATTCGCTGGTCAGGGCCGACTGCGGTGGGGCAGAGTGCCCCCATGACCACGATTCAGGGGCTGGACCGGGACGGGTACATCGCACGGGAGGGCTCGCTCGACCGCGTGCCGCCGGCGTTCGCGCCGGTGGTCGCCGCCGCCCGGGAGCGGATCGCCGCGGCCTTCGCCCCCGACCGGCTGCACAGCGCCTACCTCTACGGCAGCCTCCCGCGCGGCACCGCGACCCCCGGCGTCTCCGACCTCGACCTGCTGCTCGCCCTGCGCCACGAGCCCACCGCCGCGGACCGGGCGGAGGCCGACGCCCTCGAGGCCGCGCTGGACGGGGAGTTCGCGCAGGTGAACGGGGTCGGCGTGGTGCTGGCCGGCACGGACACCCTGCTGAGCGAGCTCGAACGCCACGACCTCGGCTGGTTCGTCGCCTGCCTCTGCACCCCGCTGCTCGGCGAGGACCTCGCCGCCCGGCTCCCCCGCTACCGCCCCACCTCGCTGCTCGCCCGGGAGACCAACGGCGACCTGGCCCTGGTCCTCCCGCTCTGGCACGAGCGCCTGGCCGCCGCCACCACGGAGGCCGAACTGCGCGGCCTCACCCGCGCCGTCTCCCGCCGCCTCGTCCGCACCTGCCTCACCCTGGTCATGCCCCGCTGGGGTGGCTGGACCAGCGACCTCGCCGCCTCCGCCGAGATATTCGCCGGCTACTACCCCGAGCGCGCCGCCCAAGCGCGCCTCGCCGCCGCCCTCGCCCGCGGCCGCACCCCCGACCGGGCCGCCCTCACCGTGCTCGTCGACGACCTGGGCCCCTGGCTCGCCGCCGAGTACGCCGCCGTCCACGGCGTGAAGGCACCGCGCCCGTGACGGCAGCACGCCCGTGACGGAACCGCACCCGGACGGCCGGCCCTACGGTCCGGACCACCGGTGCGTCCGCTCCCGCCGGCCCACGGCATGCTCGTCCCGGACGTCGTCGGCGGGCGGATCGGGTACGTCGAGGCCCTCGACCCGGCGGCCGCTCCGGGACACCAGCCCCGGCCGGGGCTGAACTCCCCGCCGCCGCAGGGGCTTCAGTCCACGCACGGGATCCCGCCCGCCTTCACCGCCGGCCCCTGCATCGGCAGCCCCGCCGCCGAGTCGGCGGAGGTCTCACCCGGCGCGGCCGACGGTACGGCCGTCGGGCTCGGGGTGCGGGAGACGGCGAGGGTGAGCAGGACGCGTCCCGCGGGGATCCCCGACGAGAAGACCGCGTTCACCCCGTAGCGGGCGGCGAGGCGCTGCGCCTCGGCCTTGGCCCCGGCTCCGTACCCGACCGCGGTGGCCCGGGTCCTGGCCGGGGCGTCGCCGATCCGGCCCGTCTGGTAGCCGAGTTCGGCCAGCGCCCGGGACTCGTTGGCCGCCGCCCCCGCCCCCGCGACCGCGTTGATGTCGACCACCGCCTTGGGCGTCGCGCTCGGCGTCGGGGTCGCGGAGGGCGACGGGGCCGGTTCGCCCGGCGCGTCCCCGGACGGCGCGACGGGCACGACGGCGGGGACGGCCGGCGCCGGCTCGTGCTTGAAGAGCTGCCGGACGATCTTCCTGATCAGGTCCGGGTTGACGGTGTTGACCTCCTGCCCGCCGACCGTCTTGAAGCCGCTGATCGGCAGGGTGTTGAACTCCACGTTGCCGCCGGTCAGGTTGGGCGCCTGCTGGGCGAAGTCGAGGATGTTCCACTCGTTGTCGATGACCACGTCCTTCTTCACCACCGCGAACAGCTTCTGCATCTGCCCGAGGTCGTTCAGGATGCCCTGCTGCTTGAGCCGGTACTCGACGGAGGAGAGGAACGCCTGCTGCCGGTGGGTGCGGTCGAGGTCGCCGTTGGTGAGGTGGTGGCGCTGGCGGACGAAGGAGAGCGCCTGCGCGGCGTCGAGGGAGCTGATCCCGGCCGGGAGCTTGAGGCCGGTGCCGCCGCCCTCGTGGGTGGCGGTCCGGGCGATGATCGGGTCGTCCACGGGGTGGTTGAGGCAGACCTGGACCGGCTCGACCGCCTTGGCGATGTCGTAGAAGCCGATCAGGTTCACCTCCGCGAAGTGGTCGATCGGGACGTCCAGGAAGCTCTGCACGGTCCGGATGGTCGCCGAGCGGCCGGCCTCGCGGCTCTGCCGTTCCAGCGCCGCCTTGGAGAGCCCCTTGCCCGCCAGCTTCTGCTCGGCGGCCTCCTTGGCGATGCCGTACGCCTCCTTGATCTTGTGCATCTTCCCGTCCGCGCCGACGGTCTGCACGTAGTCGTCGCGCGGGACGGAGAGCGCGGTGACCTTGCCGCCGTTGGCCGGGATGTGCAGCACGATCAGGGCGTTGGTGTTGTACCCGCCGATCTCGCTGGAGCCGGCGTGCAGTTCGTCCTCCACGAACTGCCGGGGCAGGTCGTTGCCGTCCATGTCCTTGCGGCTGTCCAGGCCGATCAGCAGCAGGTTGACGGACTTGTCGAGGTGCGGCGGAGCGTTCTTCCTGGCCTCGCTCAGCGCGGTGGACTTGATCATGCCGTCGTCCAGGCTGCGGTACTCGTACCAGGTGAAGCCGCTGGCGCCGAGCACCGCGACCGAGACGGTGCAGGCCAGGGTGCGCCCGGCGACGGTCAGCGGGGCGGCGGCGCGGCGCGGGTCGTAGCCGCGCCGGCCGCGCAGACCGCGCTGCCCGTGTTGGCCGCGGCCGCCGGTACGGCTGTTGCCGCGCTCAGCCACGGCGGCCCCTTCCGGCCGGGACAGCCGTCCTGCCGGTCCGCCGGCGCTCCGGCACCGCCCGACGGCGGGCCGCCGTGACACGGACCGCGACCACGACGAGCGCCACCGCCACGGCCGCGGCCATCACCGGGAACGCCCCGACCACCCAGCGCAGCGCGCCGGTGCCGAGGTTCCTCCCCTGGTACTTCCCGGGGTGCGCCAGGTACTCGACGCCCGAGGCGGTGAGCAGCACCACGACCGGAGCGGCCGTCACCACCCACCACCGGCCGGTGCGGCTGCAGAGCAGCGCCGCGGCCGCCGTCCCGAGCACCGAGCCCACCGCGAACAGGAGGCCGACGCCCGGCCCGTCGAGTTCGTCCGCGACCGCTCCGAGCAGCGGCAGCCCGACCGCCGAGAACGCGGCCGCCGTCCCGCCGCGCCGGCGCGCCTGCTGCCTGCGGCGGGCCGCCCCGGGGCGCGGCGACCGGACCTGCCGGGGCGCCGCGGTGTCCGCGCGCCTCCCGGGGGCGCCTGCGGCTCCCGCACCGGCCGGCCAGGAGCGCTGGGCGGGCAGGGCGCGGTCCTCGGTGCGGGGCCCCGCGTCCTGGTACGGCGTTCTCGCCCGCTGACCGGCCATGCGCACTTCCCTCGATCGTTGCGGCTGCGGCGGCGCGATCGCACCACCGCGCGTGCCGGGACGCCGTCGGTCCTGCCGGGGCCCTGGCGGCGCCCTGGTGACGTCCTGGTGGGGACCAAGCCTCTACATTGCTGTAGAGGTTGGGCTGGAGCATACAAAACCCATTTCAGCAAAGTCATCCGCTGCCACCCGGCAGCGACCGACCGCCTGGTGGACCGTCGTTAGGATGGTCATGATCCCCGCCACGTCGGCACACCATCAGGAACGCATCAGAGGAGCAGAGCGTCACCATGTTTGAGAGTCTGAAGAACCTCGCGGGCAAGGCCACCGACCTCGCCCGTGACCACGGCGACGTGATCGGGCAGGGCCTGGACAAGGTCGGCGACGCGATCGACGACCGCACGGACGGCAAGTACAGCGGGCAGATCGACACCGGCGTCGAGAAGGCGAAGGACTTCCTGCGCAACCTCGACGGCGACCAGAAGCCCGCCGAGTAACCTGCCGCAGGACACGATCGGCCGCACGACGGTCGAACGACCGCACGGGCGAACGGGGAGGGGCGGCAGCGGTGAGCGAGGAGAAGAAGGGGCCGGGCTGGGGGCAGTGGCTGGTGCTCACCGTCGCGGTCGTGGTCGGGCTGGGCCTCCTGCGCGGCAACGACCACGACGGCGCGGCCTCCGCCGACCCCTCCCCGACCGCCGCCGCCCCGTCCGTCCCCGGGTCCGGCGGCGCGCCGTCGGCCGGCGGCTCCGCGAAGCCCTCGAAGCCCTCGGGCCGCTACGACCCGGCCGACTACGCGGAGCCGGTCCGCCGGTACGCCACCGAGGCCGGGGTCAACCCGCAGCTGCTGATGGCGATCCTCTACAACGAGTCGTACAAGCCGCACGACCCCGAACTCGAACGGGCCTGGCAGCGCGGCAAACCGGACGCCTCCTTCGGCATCGCCAACATGCACCGGGCCGCCTTCGACGACACCAAGCCCGGCCGCCCCTTCGCCTCCCGGCAGTGGGAGGAGCTCCCGGACGACCGGGACCTGGCCGTCCAGGCGGCCGCCTGGCACCTGCACGACCTCGCCGCCCAACTTCCCGCGCGCCCGGGCGTGTCGCTCAACCGGGACGAACTGGTCGCCCTCGGCTACAACGCGGGCGCGGGCAACATGCTGGCCTTCGCCCGGGGCGTCAAGATCGGCTCCCAGGCGCAGTCCTACCTCGACCGCCTGCGGGACAACTGGTCGAAGTCGGGCGAGGCCGTGAAGTAGCGCCTCCGGGCGGTCAGCTGACGGCGATCCGGGCGGACCAGACCCTCCGCCAGGCCAGCGCGTCGGCGACCCCCTCGGCGATGCCGCGCCGCGGCTGCCAGCCGAGCAGGTCCCGCGCGGTGTCCACGACGGCGTAGCAGCCGATCACGTCCCCGGGCCGCGGCCCGGCCTCCCGCACCTCGAGGCTGGCGCCGACGGCCTGCTCGAAGGCGGCGATCAGCTCCCGCACGGTGGTCCCGTCGCCGGTGCCGACGTTGATCACCCGGTAGCGGTCCGCCACGCCCGGGGCGATCACCTCGTCGAACCGGAGCAGCGCCGCGACGTGCGCCTCGGCGAGGTCCTGGACGTGGACGTAGTCGCGGATGCCGGAGCCGTCGCGGGTCGCCCAGTCGGTGCCGGTCACGGTGAACGGGGTGCCGGTGGTGTGCGCCTCGATCAGCTTGCCGAGGGCATGGGTGGGCCGGAGGTCCTGGAGGCCGGTGCGCAACTGCGGGTCGGCGCCGATCGGGTTGAAGTAGCGCAGGGCGATGACGCGTTGGCGCTCGGCGCCCTCGCCCCTGGTCCAGTCCTGGAGGACCTGCTCCATCATCTGCTTGGTGCGCGCGTACGGGCTGCCGGCGTCGACCGGGCTGCTCTCGTCGACCCGGGCGTCGGGGGTGGGGGCGTAGATCGAGGCGGAGCTGCTGAAGACGACCCGGGTACAGCCGTGGCGCTGGAGGGCGTCCAGGAGTTCGACCGTCTTGGCGACGTTCTCCCGGTAGTAGTACAGCGGCTTGGCCACGGACTCCGGTACGACGATCTTCGCGGCGCAGTGCACGGTGGCGTCGATGTCGGGGTGCTCGGCGAAGATCCGGTCGAGCAGGGCCGCGTCGGCGATGTCGCCCCGGTAGAAGAGCCGGTCCGCGACGAACTCGGTCCGCCCCCGGGAGAGGTCGTCCAGCACGACCGGGGTGATCCCCCGGTCGAGCAGGGCGGAGGCGACGGTGCTGCCGATGAATCCCGCGCCGCCGGTGATCAGGACCTTCTTCATGCGCGAGCGCTCCCTTGCGGTCGTCCGGGCGCCAGGTGGCGCCCGGTGACCGGAAGGGACGTCGGTTCGCACCCGGCCGGTTCCACGGCGGGGCCGCTCCCCCGGAGACGGCCGGCCCGCGCCGGGCGGCTCAGCCGCGGTGGCGGCGTAGCCAGAGGCCGGTGGCGACCAGGACGACGGCCGCGCAGGCGGTGCCGATGGCCGCCCAGGCGGTGGCGTCGGAGGTGGTCGCGTGGACGCGGCCGGGCGCGGCCTCCCGGGCGGAGACGGGGGCCGCGGTGGTCCCCGTCCCGGCGGTGGTCTCCCGGAGCGGGGCGGGGGTCACCTCGGCGGACCGTGGCGAGCCGTCCCCCGGCTGGGCCTCGGCGAGCGGCGGGCCCCCCGTCCCCACGGGCGCCGGGTCGGTGACCACCGCGGTGTCGATGTCGAGCTCGCCCTCGCCGTGCCCGGGGGCGGGGGAAGAGCAGTCCACCGTCACCCGCCAGTGCCCGACGGGCAGGATCTCCCGGGTGGTGTACGTCCCGGGACGGCCGGGGGCGGTGACCAGGCGCCAGGGGCCGACGGCGCGCCCGTCGGTGGCCGTCGCGGAGAGCGTGCCGGCGAACTCCCCGGTCACCGGGTCGTGGTCGTTCTCCCAGGTGGCGACGGTGCTGACGCGACCGTTCTGCTGGCCGGTGACGTCCAGGTGGACGCTCTCGCCGTGGGCGGCGGCGGGTGCGGCGGCGGCGAGCAGGGCCGCCGCGGCGAGGGCGAGGGCGCTGAGGTGGGGGCGGGTTCGCATACGGGAGGGTCCTCGGGGCGGTGTGGGGGCAGGGACGCTGGGAACGGCCGGCGCCGGGAACGGCCCGCCACTGGGTGGGCGGCGGCCGGTCCCGGCGCGACGGACCTTCGGGCCTGCGGGTCTTGGGGCCCGCGGGCGTCGGCGGCTCGGGTCGGAGGGTTCGGCCGGCGTACGGGCCGACCGGTTTTACGGGCTCACAGGAACAGCCTTACCCCGTTCGGCGCACGAGGACTTCAGCAACGAACAGTTCTGGTAAGAGAGGCCGCCGTTCGACTGCGGAGACTCCGGCCGCCGCCCGCGTCGAGGGTGAACCCGCCTCCGTCAGCGGCGAGTTGACACGTCCGCGCGGCCGCTTCGGGGTGCGGCAGCCGGGTGGTGCGCCGAACCGGGGCCGCCGTGCCGCCAAGCACGGCGCGGCGGCCCGGGTCGGCGGAATTCGGCGTGATCTGACTGATGGCCGCCTCGGGAGCCGGTCCTCCCCGCGGTCGGGGGCGGGGCCGGGGGCGGGGCCGCGGCGGCCAGGGCGCCCTGCGGGTGGGCCGGCGGCGTCGGCGCGGCCCGCTGCTCCGGTGTCCCATCGCGTTCCTCTCCTCGCGCGACGGCCCGTGCCCCTGCGACGGAGGGGCTCGGGCCTTCCGACACTCCGGAGAGCGGGAGGGGCGAGCGGGAATAACAGAAACCTCTTGCGAAAATCCCCGGGCCGTTCGATCGAATGGCGGCCGGGGACGCCGAACCGGCCCTGGGCGCAAGGCGCAACCGCGCAGGGCGGAGCCGGGGAGCGAACAGGGGGCGGAGCCGGGGAGCGCGAGCAGGGGGGCGGGCGCTCCCCGGCAGGAGGTGGTGGCGGCCACCCGGCCGGAGTCCCGGGGCGTGCGACTCCGTCGGCCGTGACGGAATGCTAGACCCGTCGGCAGGTGCTGACCAGTGCTCTGACCAGCGGATTTTCCGCCCCGGACATGCCATTGCCAGCCAGGCTGCGACGCACCGTCAGATCCGACGTACCGTCACATCGCCGGACGGTCAGGCCGCGGCCTTCACCGGCTCCGCGCCGAAGGCCGCCGCACCCGCCCAGGGCCGTACCGCCGCCGTCGCGCCGGTGCCGCAGCCCCCGTGCAGCCGGGCCAGCCCGGCCGCCAGGACGACCCGGTCCCCGCCGAGCCAGAGCCGCAGGGCCGCCGAGAGCGCGGCGCTGGCCGACCCGGCCGCGGGGCCGCCGGTCCGCACCAGCCGCTCACCGAGCAGCGGCAGCAGGTCCGCGACCGCCGCGGGCAGCCAGAGCGTGAGCGCGAACGGCGCCGGTCTGGCCAGAACGCGTAGCAGCGGCAGGACGCAGGCGTCGTCGTGCAGCGCGGGGATGACCTCCAGCAGCCCGTCCACCGCCACGTCGGAGACGTCGCCGCCGTGCCCGCGCGCGAGGTCGCGCAGCAGCGCGCGCTCGGCGGCGGTGATCCGGACGGTCAGCATGACCTCGTCGCAGTCCATGGTCCCGGCCCCTGTCGTGGAGAGTTGGTGGTGTGGTCGTCGGGTCGTGGTGTCAGTCCTGTGCCGACAGGGTTCCTGCCCCGATCCGGCCCTCCGATACCGGCGCTATCAGGCCGTAGTGGCCGTCGAAGCGGCGGTAGAGCACCCGGGCCCGGTGGTCGCCGGGGTCGGTCCAGCCGACGAACGGGCGGCCGGTGAGCCAGAGCCGGCGGGCCGCCTCGGCGAGGTCGAGCGGGGGCATCGCGCTGGTGCCCGCGGCGCACAGTTCCACCGTGCCGCCCGGCGTGCAGCGGTGCACCAGGCCGTCCCGTCCGGTCGCGGCGTCCGCGAAGAGGTGGAACCGCCGGTCGAGGGCGAGCAGTTCGAGCACGGCCTGTTCGGGGCCGCGGCGGGCGAGCACGACCGCCTTGTGCCGGGCGATCCGCCGCTGGGCGAGCGGACGGTCGGCGAACTGCGGGCGGTAGGCGCTCTCGTACGCGACGGCGAAGCCGATGTCGCCCTGCTCGCGCAGCCGGACGGCCCGGCCGGCCAGTGTGCCGAGCACCAGGTCGACGGACTCCCGCGCGGTGCCGGTGGCCAGCTGCACCCGGACCGGGCCGACGCCCGCCAGCTCGACGTCCGCCTGGGCCAGCGCGGGCCGGGTCACCGAGCGGTTTCGCGAGCGGGTCAGCCGCAGTCGCAGCGCGTGGGTGTCGGGGCCGAGCGCCGCGGCGGTGGCCAGTGCCCGGGCCCGGGCGTACTCGGCCTCCTCGCGGGGCAGCTCACCGCGGATCTCCACCCGGACGTCGAGGGCCGGCCGGTGGCGCAGACGGGTCATCAGGTTCCTCCTTCTTCGCATCCATGCTGTCCCTCGTACGCCCGTGCGGCGAGGGTCCAAAGACCCTGCCCCGCGGGCGAGCCGCCGACCGCCCGGAGGGTCGCATCGGCGCAGGTCAACACCGGATTTCGAGCACGCACGAAAGGGTCGATCCACTCGGCCGTTGGAGTGATCCCCGCACATTCGGCGCAACGCTCGGGAAACCGGCGCGTTTGTTCAACGTGCGCCCTCCCGCCGGGGGCGCGCGCGGGGCCCGCGCTGGGCGGACCCCCGGCTCCCGGCCGGCCCGCCGCTGCCACCCGGCATCGCCCGCACCGGCCCCTCTGGTGAGAGGTAGTGTCATGTCCCTGCTGACCGAGACGCGGAAGCTGATCGTCCCCCCGAGAACCGCACCCGGCCCGTCCCCGCTGGCCCGCGCCGCCGTCCCGCCGCTGGCCCCCGGCGCCCTGCCCGGCCTGGGGCACGCCGGTGCCCTGCTCCGCGACCCGCTCCGTTTCCTCGGTTCGCTCTCCCGCCACGGCGGGGTGGTCCGCATCCGCCTCGGCCCGCGCACCGTCTGCGTGGTCACCGACGCCCGGCTGGTCCACACCCTGCTCGTCGCGCTGGCCCACGACTGCCCGCGCGGCGCCGTCCAGGACACCCTCAAGACGGCCTTCGGCGACGGCCTGCTGATGTCCGAGGGCCAGGCCCACCGGGACCGCCGCCGGATCATCCAGCCGGCCTTCGGCCCGGACCGGATGGGCGAGTACCTGGCCGTGATGCAGCAGGTCACCGAGGAGCGGGCCGGGCGCTGGCGCCCCGGGCAGGTCCTCGACGTGGCCAAGGAGATGAACCACCTGGCGCTGGAGATCGTCACCCGCACGCTGTTCGACGCCCGGCTCAGCGAGGACGCCACCGTCGCCTTCCACCGGGCGCTGCCGGACCTGGTGAAGGGCCAGATCGTCCAGTCCCTCTACCCGAGCCCGGCGCTCGCCCGGCTGCCGCTGCCCGTCAACCGGCGCTTCGACGACGCCGTCCGGGTGCTCAACCGGGTGGTCGACCAGGCCGTCAACGGCCGCGCCGCGGGCGCCGAGGAGGGCCGCCGCACCCTGCCCGCCCTGCTGCGCGCCGCGACCGACCCGGCCAGCGGGTGCCCGCTCACCGAGGCCGACGTGCGGTCCGAGGCGATCGCCATGTTCGGCGCGGGCACCGAGACCGTCTCCACCACGCTCACCTGGCTGCTGGACGAGCTGCTGCGCCACCCCGAGGTGGAGGCCCGGATCCTCGCCGAGCTGGACGAGCACCTGCCCGCGGGCACCGTCCCCACCCTCGAGGCGCTGGCCCGGCTCACGTACACCCGCAGCGTCACCCAGGAGGTGGTGCGGCTGCACGCGCCGAACGCCTTCCTGATGCGCACCGCCCGGGTTCCGGTCGATCTGGGCCCGTACCGCGTCCCGGCCGGCACCGAGCTGCTGTACAGCCTCACCGCGCTGCACCGCGACCCGCTGCGCTACCCCGAGCCCATGAGCTTCCGGCCCGAGCGCTGGCAGGACGCCGGCGGCACCGGACGGCCGTCCTTCCTGCCGTTCGGTGCGGGCAAGCACAAGTGCATCGGCGAGGCCTTCGCCTGGGCGGAGCTGACCGTCGCGGCCGCGGCGATCCTGCGGCGCTGGCGGCCGGTGGCGGTGCCGGGCGCCCGGGCCCGCGAGGTGGTGTGGACGACGGTCCAGGCGCACGGCCTGCGGGTGCGGCTCGCGCCGCGCGGCGCGCGCTCCCCACGCAGGAGCTCCACCGCGGCCTCCCGCGAGGGTGATACCGGCTCCTCACCGGGGGACACAGTGCCCTCCTCCCCCGGTGAGCCGCCGTCGGGCCGGTGCCCGTTCACCGGCGCCACCCGTGCGACCGCCCCCGCCGACCCGGCCGCCCCGGCGGACCTCCGGTCGCGTGCCGACCTGCTCCTCTCCGCCGACCGGCACGCCGACTGGGCGGTCCGCCGCGGCCTGCTCACCCCGGCGGAGCTGCCCCGCTACCGGGGGTACGCGCTGCACGAGCTGATCGGCTACGCCTATCCCCGCGCCCGGGGCACCGAACTCGACCTCCTGGTGGACATGCTGGGCTGGTTCACCATCCTGGACGACCGGTTCGACGGCCCGCCCGGCCGCCACCCCGTCCAGGCCCGCGCCGTGGTCGACCCGCTGATCGCGGTCCTCGACGGCGCCCGCGGCGGGAGCCCTTCCGAAAGTCGACTACTGCTCTCCTGGAGGGAGTTGTGGGAGCGCCAGACCGCCTCGATGTCCCCCGAGTGGCGCGCCCGGGCGGCCCGGGAATGGCGGGCCTGCCTGGCCACCTTCCCCGCCGAGGCCGACCACCGCGCCAACGGCACCGTGCCCGCCCTCGGCCTCGACCTGACGGACACCATGTGGCTGCGCCGGCACGGCAGTTGCCTCTACCCGTTCATGAACATAATGGAACGGGTCCACGGCACCGACGCCCCGGCCGCGCTGCACGCGGAACCCGCGCTGCACCAGCTGCGCGCCAACACCGCCGACGCCGCCACGCTGATCAACGACCTCTACTCGCTGAAGCGCGAGGAGCGGCAGGGCGGGACGGCGTTCAACACCGTGCTCACCCTCGAGCGGGCCCACGGCTGCACCCGCGACCGGGCGGTCCACGCGGTGCGCACCCGGGTGGCGCAGCTTCAACAGGAGAGCGAGGAGCTGCGCCGCGACCTGCTGCGCCGCCACCCGGCCGGGCGCTGGTACCTGGACGGCACCCGGGAGCTGGTCGCCGGCGTGCAGGCCTGGACCAGCACCAGCCACCGCTACCGCGTGCGGGACCGGGAGGCGCGCCAGTGAGCGGCCCGGTCCGGGAACGCTACTTCCGGCCGCCGAGCGCGAACAGCAGCAGCACGAAACCGGCGAACAGGTGGGTGGCGAAGATGTAGATGCCCGCGCGGATCAGCATCGCCTTGCGGCGCCGCTTCTCCTCGCTCGTACCGTCCCCGCCCGTACCGCTCCCGCTGGTACTGCCCTCGCTCACGCTGTCGTCGCTCGTGCTGGCGCTCATGGTGGTGCTTCTCCTCGGATCGGGCGGACGGGCCGGGCGCGGCTCAGCGGGGCCGACCGCCGGGGGCGCGCAGCTCGGTGAGCAGCGCGCCCTGGTCGGTGATCAGCTCGGTCAGGATCCGGCGGGCCGCGCGCAGCAGTTCGGCGACGTCCGGGGTGCTGAGCGCGTACACCACGGTGTTGCCCTCACGGGTCGCCGTGACCAGCTGGGTGCGGCGCAGCACCGCGAGCTGCTGGGAGAGGTTGGACGGCTCGACCTCGATCTCCGCCAGCAGCTCGCGCACCGGCCGGGGGCCGTCCTGGAGCAGTTCCAGGACCCGGATCCGTACGGGGTGGCCGAGGGTGCGGAAGAACTCCGCCTTGGCCTGGTACAGCGGCACCGGCATCGTCCGCGCTCTCCCTCGGGTCCGGCTGGATGGTCGTCCGGCCGGGCGGGGATCTCCGCCGCGGCCGGTAGGCATCATCGCGACAGATGAAGATTTCTTCAAGTCGTCACCGCGCGCAGCCGGGGTGCGCCGGAATCCGGAAGGCCCCGACCGGGCGCTCCGCCGGGCGGTCGCGATCGGGTCGGGGCATGCGAAAGCCGAGCCCGGGACGCTGCCAACTCCCGGGCTCGGCAGTCATGGTGATGAGCCGTCAGCAGACTACAGGCACATCGACCGTGGCCGGGACCTGCCCGCTCCAGAAGCCCTCGACGTCGAAGGAGACGTGCACGGTGGACCCGCACGGCACCGTGCTGGAGATGCCGTCGACCCGCACGGTGGAGACCTGGAACACGGTGCGGCCGTTCACGGTGCCGAGCGAGGCCCCGCCGGTCACGTTGGCCGACAGGTGGGTCACCAGCTCCTTCGGCGCCGGCGGCCACGGGGTGCCCGGGGACGGCGGGCCGGCCAGGCCGATCTTCCCGTAGACCGCGACGCTGCCACCCGTCACGTCGGCGCAGGCGTAGGTGGCCAGGCCGGCCTGCAGGCTGGAGTAGCCGCAGGTGGTGGTGGTGGCGGCGGCCGGGGTCGCGGCGATGGCCGGGACGGGGGCGGCGAGCAGGGTGACGGCGCCGGCGGCGATCCAGGTGGCGCGACTCATGCGGTTCATCGGTGCCTCCTCCTTCGGAGGGTATGAGGACGGACTGGGAACAGGTGACGTGGTACATATGACATTTCATAGGCCCACGACAGAAACTTTGACATGCGATTCCTCGGCCATGAGGCGGATTTACCCTCGGAAGTCAGGTGTCGACCGAAACTGAACCTTCGATGGCGCAATCAGCGCCGGACAGTCGAACGGGCGCCCCCATCCAGGGGACGCCCGCGTGGAGCCCGGGTGAACCGTTTCCGAACGCCCCCGGAGCCGCCTTCGAAGCCGCCGCCGAGCCGCTTCCTAACCGCCGCCGCCGGCTCAGCCCAGCGAGCCGCGCAAGGCGTCGACCCGGGCCACCGCCTCGCTGAAGGCGTGCCGGTCCAGGCGGCCGTCGTCCAGGGCGGCGGCCAGCGCCTCGGTGGCCTCCTCGCCCTGCCGGGGGTCGCGCCCGGAGCAGAGCATCAGGTCCATCCCGGCCGCCGCGGCGGCCAGCGCGCGGTCACCGGGGCCGCCGTACGGGGCCAGTGCGTCCGCCTCCATGGCGTCGGTGACGGTCACGCCGTCGAAGCCGAGCCGGCCGCGCAGCTCGCCCTGGATGATCGCGTGCGAGAACCCGGCCGGGTGGTCCGGGTCCAGCGCCGGGTAGATCGCCCAGGAGGCCATCACCAGGCGCACGCCCGCCGCGATGGCCGCCCGGTACGGGGCCTCGCCGCGGGCGCGGAGCTGCGACAGCGGGACGTTCAGGGTGACCGGGCTCTCGTCGGTGTTCGCGCCCCGGGGCGCGGCGCCGAGACCGGGGAAGTGCTTGGCGGTCGCGGCCACGCCGAGGCCCTGCTGGGCGGTGAGGAAGGCGCTGCCCAACTCCGCCACCTTGGCCGGGTCCTGGCCGAAGGAGCGCTCGGAGTGGTCGATGAAGTTGTCCGGCGTGTCGTAGACGTCGAGCACCGGGGCGAGGTTGAGGTTCAGCCCGGCGTCGGTGAGGGTCCGGGCGGCGCCGGCCCCGGACTCCGCCGCCACGGCGACCGGGTTCGCCGCCAACCCGACGCGGCGGGCGGAGAGTTCGGGCGCACCGGGCAGCCGGCGTACCTTGCCGCCCTCCTGGTCGGTCATCAGCAGCAGCGGGCGCGGATGCGGCGCCTCGGCGGCGGCCTGCTTCAACTCGGCTATGGCCTGCGCGAGTTGCTCCGGGCTGGTGATGTTCTCACCGAACAGGATCACCCCGGCGGCCCGGCCCTCCCGGATCGCCTGGAGCGTCGTGGCCGACGGTATCGGGCCCGGGTACGACAGCACGACCCGCCGCCCGGCGAGCACCCGGGAGTCCTCCTGCTCCAGGCCGGCCATCGCCGCGGTCCTCTCGTCCGGTGCACCCGGGACGCCCGGAGCGCTCGGGGCACCGCGCGGCGGGGCGGGCGAGCCGAGCGGCACCGGCCCGAGCGCGGCGCCCATGACGGCCAGCACCACCCCGAACTGGGCGACACTTCGGAACAGGGCCATCACGCCTCCCGGTCGACAGGTGACTTCGGCATGTCAACGTACCCAGGGGTGCGGCGCGGCATTCCCCCATACACCGTATTCATCCGATAATCCGACTCAATCTCCGCGAGGTGACGCCTCTCCGCGGACCAGCCGGCCCAGGACGCCCACACCCTCGGCGATCTCGGACACCGAGCCCGCCGCATAGCCGAGGACCAGGCCGGGCGGGTACGGCAACCGGGCGTGCCAGGACAGCGGCTGCACCTTGACCCCCTCCGCCAGGGCGGCGGCGGCCAACCCCGTATCGGTACGGCCGCATCCCTCCGGAAGCGTCAGCATCAGGTGGAGGCCGGCCGCCGCGCCGTGCACCGTGGCCCCCGGCAGGTGGGTGCGGATGGCGTCGATCATCGCGTCCCGGCGGCGGCGGTGGCGGCGGCGCAGCAGCCGCAGGTGCCGGTCGAGGTCGCCGGACTCCATCAGCCGGGCGAGGACCAGCTGGGGCAGCACCGGGTTCCCGAGGTCGGCGAACCGCTTGGCCTCCAGGACGGCGTCCCGCAGCCGGTCCGGGACCAGCAGCCAGCCGGTGCGCAGCGCGGGGGCGAGCAGCTTGGAGACGCTGCCCGCGTAGCAGACACGATCCGGCAGGACCGCCCGCAGGGCCGGGACGGGCGGACGGTCGTAGCGATGCTCGGCGTCGTAGTCGTCCTCGATGACCAGGCCGCCCTCCGCCGCCCAGCGCAGCAGTTCGCGGCGCCGTTCGCCGCCGAGCACGACACCGGTCGGGAACTGGTGGGCGGGGGTGAGCAGGACGGCCGGGGCGCCGGTGGCGCGCAGCGCGTCGACCCGGACGCCCTCGGCGTCGACCGGGACGGGCGGGGTGGCGGCGAGCCAGTGGGCGAGGTGCTGCCGGACGCCGACCGAGCCCGGGTCCTCCACCGCGACCTCGTCGATGCCCGCCCGCCCGAGCGCGCGGCCGAGCAGGGCGAGCGCCTGGGCCGTACCGGCGACGATCAGCACCTCGTCCGGGTCGGCGCGGATGCCCCGGTTGCGGGCCAGCCAGTGGGCGACGGTCCGGCGCAGGGCCGGGGTGCCGCGCACGTCGCCGTAGCCGAGGTCGGACGCGGCGAGGCCGTCGAGGACGGCCCGTTCGGCGCGCAGCCAGGCGGCGCGGGGGAAGGCCGCGAGGTCGGGCACGCCGGGGGTGAGGTCGATCCTGGCGGGGGCGCCGCGCAGCCGGTCGAAGACCTCGGGGTCGGGGTCGTCCCGGAACAGCGCGGGCGCCTGGCGGGGCTGCCGCGCCGCGGGCGCCTCCCCCGGTACGACGACGGCCGGGTCCGGTACGGCGGTGGCCGCGACCACGACCGTGCCGCCCCGCCCGCGGCCGGCGACCTGCCCCTCCTCGGCGAGGCGCCGGTAGGCGTCGGTCACCACCCCGCGGGAGACGCCGAGTTCGGCCGCCAGCACCCGGCCGGCGGGCAGCCGGGCCCCGACCGGGAGCCGCCCGTCGGCGACGGCCTCGCGCAGCCGGCGGGCGAGCCAGTCGGTGAGGCCGCCGGGCGGGGCCTCGGTGGTGTCGAGCTGGAGGAAGTCGGCGCCGGCCTCTTTGGACCGGTCGGATGCCTCGACTTTGGACCTGTTCACCGGACCATAGTGGCGGCGAGGGTGGGGCCATGACCACGGAAACGACGGCGCCCGCGAACGCGGCGGCGCCGGAGCACGGGCTCGACCACGGCCCCGACTACGTCCACGGCTACTCGGAGACCGAGGCCCGACGCCTCGGCGACCAGGCCGACACCCTCGCCGAACTGCTGCACGCGGGCACGGCCTACCCCGCGGGCAGCCGGGTGCTGGAGGCCGGCTGCGGGGTGGGGGCGCAGACCGTGCACCTGCTGGCCGCCAGCCCCGGCGTGCGGCTGACGGCGGCCGACCTCTCGGCGGACTCGCTGGCCCAGGCCCGCTCCCGGGTGGCCGCGCAGGCACCCGCCGCGGACGTCACCTGGCACCACGGCGACCTCCACCGACTGCCGTTCCCGGACGGCTCCTTCGACCACGTCTTCCTCTGCTTCGTGCTGGAGCACCTGACCGACCCCGCCGCCGGGCTGGCGGCGCTTCTCCGGGTGCTGCGGCCGGGCGGGACGATCACCGTGATCGAGGGCGACCACGGCTCGGCGCTCTTCCACCCGGAGACCCCGGCGGCCCACCGCACCGTCGACCACCTGGTCCGGCTGCAGGCCCGGGCGGGCGGCGACGGCCTGCTCGGCCGCCGCCTCCACCCGCTGCTGACGGAGGCCGGCTTCGCGCGGGTGACGGTCCGCCCGCGCACGGTCTACGCCGACGACGCCCGGCCCGCCCTGGTGGAGGGCTTCACCCGCCGGACCTTCGTCGCGATGGTCGAGGCCGTCCGGGCGGAGGCGCTGGAGGCCGGACTGAGCACCCCGGAGGCCTTCGACCGGGGCATCGCGGAGCTGCGCCGCGCGGCCGAGCCGGGCGGGACGTTCCACTACACCTTCTTCAAGGCGGTGGCGGTCCGGCCGTAGCGCGGGCCCGCCGGGACCTGCTCCTGCCGGAGCGGGCCCCGCGGGCGGGGTCGTGGACGGGGGTCACGATCGCGCCCGCGGGGCCCGCCTGGGAGCCAAACCCCGACCGCGCTACTCCGGGCTGTCCCCGAGGTCCGCCAGCAGGGTGCGCATCACCTCGACGAGCGCCGTCCGCTGCGCCTCGTCGAGGCCCGCCAGCATGCGGTACTCGGTGGCGAGGTGGTCGGGCAGCGCGCGGTCGATCAGGTCCCGGCCCTCGGGGGTGAGGGCGACCTCGCGGCTGCGGCCGTCCTGGTCGCTGCGGGCGCGGGTGACCAGTCCGCGGGCCTCCAGCCGGTCCAGCCGCTGGGTGATGGCGCCGGAGGTGACCATCGCGGACCGCATCAGGCCGGTGGGGGTGAGGCGGTAGGGCGGGCCGCTGCGCCTGAGGGTGGCGAGGACGTCGAAGGAGGCGGCGTCCAGCCCGTGCTCGGCGAAGGTGCGGTTGAGCGCCGTGTCCACCAGCCGGTAGAGGCGTTTGAGCCGGCCGAACACCTCCATCGGGGAGACGTCCAGGTCGGGGCGCTCGGTGCCCCACTGCGCGACGACGCGGTCCACATGATCTGCCACGGGTTCAGGGTAGGCGATCCCGACCACATTCCTTAGCGCTGAGGTAACCGTGAGCCATGTCACTCACTCGATGCGGTGAAGAATGCCTTAGCGCTGAGATACATTGCCTTAGTGCTAAGAAATCGCCTCGCCCTCGTCCTGGTGACGGCCCTCGCCCCGGCGGTCTGGGGCACGACCTACCTGGTCACCACCGAACTCCTGCCACCCGGGCGCCCGCTGCTCGCCGCCGTCATCCGCTGCCTGCCCGCCGGACTCCTCCTGATCGCCCTCACCCGCCGTCTGCCGCAGGGCAGTTGGTGGTGGCGCTCGCTGATCCTCGGCGCGCTGAACATCGGGGTGTTCCAGGCGCTGCTGTTCATCGCCGCCTACCGCCTGCCCGGCGGCATCGCCGCCACCGTCGGCGCCGTCCAACCCCTGGTCACCGCCGGGCTCTCGGCCCTGGTCCTCGGCGACCGGCTCACCCTGCGCACCGTGCTGGCCGGGATCGCGGGCGTCGCCGGCGTCAGCCTGCTGGTACTGCGGGCCGACGCCGAGCCGGACGCGGTCGGGGTGGTCGCCGCGCTCGGCGGTGCCGTGGTGATGGCCGCCGGCATCGTCCTCTCCAAGCGCTGGGCCTCCCCCGCGCCGATGCTCGCCACCACCGGCTGGCAGCTCACCGCCGGCGGACTGCTGCTGGTGCCGGTCACGCTCCTCACCGAGGGCGCCCCACCGTCCCACTACAGCCTTGCCAACGTGCTCGGCTACACCTACCTCTGCCTGATCGGCGCGGCCGTCACCTACGTGCTCTGGTTCCGCGGGCTCCGCGCCCTGCCGCCGACCTCGGTCTCCTTCCTCGCCCTGCTCAGCCCGGTGGTCGCCACCCTGCTCGGCTGGCTGGCGCTCGGCCAGGACCTCAGCCCGCTCCAGGCGCTCGGCGCCCTGGTCGTACTCGGCTCGCTGCTCGCCGCCCAGATCCAACGGCCGCGCACCGCACCGGAGTCCGCACCCGGAGCCGGGCCGACGGCCGCCCCGCGGCCCGTCCGCGAGAACGCCTGACCCCGCCCCGCCCCACCCTTCCCACCCCTTTCCCACCACCTCCAGGGAGTACCCCATGCGCATCACCGTGTTCGGCGCCACCGGCAACGTCGGCCGCCGGGTCGTGGCCGAGGCCCTGTCCCGCGGCCACCACGTCACCGCCGTCGTACGGGACCCGGCGAAGCCGCACGACCTGCCGCCCGCCGTCACCCTGGTCGTCGGCGACGCCCGGGCGCCCGAGGACGTCGCCCGGATCGCGGCCGGACAGGACGCGGTGGTCACCGCCACCCGCCCGGCGCCCGGCAGCGAGCACGAGCTGGCCATCGCCACCAAGGGCCTGCTGGCCGGGATCGCCGGCACCGGCGTGCGGCTGCTGGCCGTCGGCGGCGCGGGCAGCCTGCTCGTCCCGGGCGGCGGCGGGACCACCCTGGTCGAAAGCCCCGGCTTCCCCGACGCGATCCGGCCCATCGCCCTGGCCTGCGGCGAGCAGCTCGACCTCTACCGCGCCGCCGGCCCGGACACCGACTGGACGTACCTGAGCCCGGCCGCGCTGCTGGAGCCCGGCGTGCGCACCGGCCGGTTCCGGACCGGCCGCGACGAGCTGCTGGTCGACGCCGACGGCACCTCGGCGATCTCCATGGAGGACCTCGCCGTCGCACTCCTCGACGAGACCGAGCGGCCCGCCCACCGCCGGTCCCGCTTCACAGCCGCCTACTGACCACCTGCCCATCCACCTGACCACCCGAGGCCCTGGCACCCCCGCCCCGGCGGGGGTGTACTCAGCACCACCCCGAAGACGGCAGTGGGGGTGATCGATCGTCAGGCCGGGGCCGGACATGATCGTTCCTGTGACCAAGACCGTGACCAAGACCCCGGCCCAGAACCAGAACCAGACCCGGAGCAAGGCCGGGAGCCGGCCCGCCGAGACCGCCCCGCGGCGCGCCCGGCGCAGCCGCCGTGCCGTGCTGGCCGTCGCCGCCGCCGTGCTGGCCGGCCTGGCGGCGCCCGCCACCGCGGGGGCCGCCACCGGCCGCGACCCGG
Organism: Kitasatospora sp. NPDC058184; assembly: GCF_042883725.1. NCBI lineage: Bacteria > Bacillati > Actinomycetota > Actinomycetes > Kitasatosporales > Streptomycetaceae > Kitasatospora > Kitasatospora sp. NPDC058184. The sequence goes on along the minus strand of NZ_JBHVVE010000011.1, from coordinate 104,632 downwards.
GCGACGCCGACCCGGCGCCCGCCCGGTACACCCACCAGAGCCTGAACTGGCAGCCCTGCGCCCAGCAGCCCGCACTGGACTGCGCCGCCATGACCGCCCCGCGCGACTGGCACCACCCCGGCGTCGGGGCCGACCTGACCATCGCCGTCTCCCGGCACCGCGCCACCGACCCGGCCAAGCGCAAGGGCACCCTGCTGATGGCGGCCGGCGGCCCCGGCGGCTCGGGCCTGCTGCGCCCGGCCGGGCTGGCCGGCGCCGCCCCGGCGCTCGGCGCCGCGTACGACGTCGTCGGCTTCGACCAGCGCGGGGTCGGCGAGAGCACCAAGGCGGTCTGCCAGACCCCGGAGGAGTTCCAGGAGTTCCTGGCCGGCGACTACCGCGACCAGTCCCCCGCCGCGATCGACCGGGTCATCGCCAACTCGAAGAAGCTGGTCGCCGGTTGCCAGGAGCGCAGCGGGGACCTCCTCCCCTACCTGACCACCGAGCAGACGGCCCACGACATCGACCTGTTCCGCGGCCTGCTCGGCGAGCGCAGGCTCAGCTACTACGGCCCGTCCTACGCCTCCATGATCGGCGCCTACTACGGGACGCTCTTCCCGCACCGGGTCGAACGGATGGTGCTGGACAGCAACATCGGCTTCGACGGCACCTGGGAGGCCTTCGAGCTGGGCCAGCCGATGAGCTTCCAGCGCCGCTTCGACGAGGACTTCGTGCCCTGGCTCGCGGCCCGGGACGCCACCTACCACTGGGGCGCCACGCCGGAGCAGGTGCGGGCGCACTGGGAGCAGCGGCGGGCCGCGCTGCACGACTCCCCCATCGTCGAGGGCCCGGTGACGATCGGCCCGAACCAGCTGGACAGCCTCACCATGTCGGCGATCTACCGGGCGGCCAACTTCCCCGACCTGGCCGGGATCCTGGCCACCGTCGACGACTGGCAGGGCGCCGCTCCGGCGACCAGGGCGGCGGCCGCGAAGGCCTTCAACAGCTACCTCAGCCCGGAGTTCCTCGCCGAGTACTTCGCGGTGACCTGCAACGACACCCCGTGGACCAGGGACCTGGGCAGCTGGATCGAGCGCGGCGCCGAGAACACCGCCCGCTGGCCGCTGGCCGGGGCCCGGACGCTCGCCTTCAGCGCGGTCTGCGCCGCCTGGCCGGTCGCCCCGGCGCCCAAGGTCACGGTGACCGGCGCCCACCTGCCGACCACGCTGATGCTCAACTCGGTGCACGATCCGGCGACCTACTACGAGGCGGCGCTCGGCGCCCACCGCGCGCTGCGCGGCTCCAGGCTGGTCACCGTCACCGGGAGCGGCGACCACGGCCAGTACCCCACGTCCAACACCTGCGTCAGCGCGGTGGTCGAGCGCTACCTGCTGGACGGCACCGCACCGGGGCGCGACCTCACCTGCCCCTCCCCGCAGGCCGGTTGAGACCGGCCGCCGGTCAGTTCCGGGGCCGCGCCCGCAGTCTGCCCCGGAGCCAGGCGAAGCCGACGGCCAGCCCGGCGAACCCTCCGACGGCGAGCTTGATCCCGGCCTTGGCGACCATCCAGCCGACCCACGGGACGCCCCACCCCAGCCAGTGGAACACGGCCAGCAGGACCGCGGCGCCGGACAGCGCCGCAAGCAGGGTGACCACGACGGCGGCGGCCCGTGAGAGCTCCCGCGGGCCGTCGGCGTGCTCCTCCGCGGCCGTGCCGTCCGGGTCGGCGGTCGGGTCCTTCGTCATCTCGTTCGTACCCCCCTCGGTCATGAGGGCGATGATACGGCGTCAGCGGTAGGCGTGGTGGGTGTCCCCGACGTGCTCGCCGGTCTCGTCGTCGGGGAAGCTGACGGCCATGGTGACGCGGTACTCGTGGACGTCCTCGCGGTGTCCCGGCACCCGCGCCCAGGCCAGCGAGTGCACCTCGGCCTCGGGGGCCTGCCGGCACCAGGCGGCGGCCTCCTCCAGGACGCCGGCGGGGGACCGCCCGGTGCACACCACGGCGGTGTACGCGGCGACCGCGACGTCCCCACCGGAGCGGCGGGTGCGCGACACCGCCCGGACGGCCGCGGCGGCCTGGGTCAGGTCACGGGCCAGGTCGTCCACCACCCGAGGGGGAGCCGGCAGGACGACCGTCCCCTCGGCGAGGGTCTCCGGCAGGTTCGGGCTCACGGTCTGGACCTCCATCCGCATCATCACGCGGCACAGCATGCCGGGCAGTCATTCCTGGCATGCCCATTTTCACCAGAACGTCACCCGTCCAGGGCCGAGTCGGGGTCGCGCCCTGGCGTCCCGACGTCCTTCCTGGTAGTGGCGCCACCGACGCCCTCCGACGTTCCAGCAGGTCAGCAGGGGCGGCAGCGGGCGGCGCCGGGGGGCCCGAAACGCCGCGGACGCACCACCCCCGTGCCCCGAACCGCCGGTCCGGCGCCCGGGAGCGCCTGTCCCACCGGTGTTGGCCTCCCGGTCAACTCTCCGTACCGGAACGGGAGTTGCCGCCGGGTCGCGGTCGGGAAGCGGTAGGCGGCGCAGGCGGCCGGACGGCACGGCGCCCGGCCGCACCCCCGCTGAGGTGCCGAGTTAACCCCTCGGAGGGCTCCGGTCCGCCTCCCGGTCACCCTGTCCCTGTCAGATCGTCGTGATACTAATCGTGGCGGCGGCGGGCCCGGTCCTCGGCTGGACGGGCACGATGACGACAGCTCAACCGTTCCGGAAGGGTCCGGACGGCAACGGGGAGGGGCAGCGGATGACGGTGCGGATCGGCAAGGCCAAGGACGGGCGGAAGGTCCGGATAGGCAAGCGGGTCACGGGGACGGCGGCGGCCTTCGCCGCGCTGGCCGCGCTGACCGGCTCTCAGGTGACGGGCATCGGGCTCGCCCCGGCCGCGGTCGCCGACGCCGGTCCGGCGAACGGCGCCGCCGATCAGGGCGCCGGCCGCTACCTGCCCGGCGGCGGCCCCTCGACGGACCTCCCCGGCACCTTCGGCACCGGCGTGCCGGCCGACGGCGGCGGCACCGTCCAGCTCCCGCAGCCTCCCGGCACCCTGCCCGGCCTGCCCTCGGCCGGCCCGTTCGCGGCCACCGGCCCCGCGCTGCCCGCCACCGTGCTCGCCGCCTACCGGCAGGCCGAGGCCTCGCTGGCGCAGCGCTCGCCGGGCTGCCACCTGCCGTGGCAGCTGCTCGCCGCGATCGGCCAGGTCGAGTCCGGCCAGGCCAACGGCGGCCAGGTGGACGCCGCCGGCACGACGCTGACGCCGATCCTCGGCCCGGCCCTGGACGGCAACGGCTTCGCCGCGATACCCGACAGCGACGGCGGCCGCTACGACGGCGACGCCCGCTGGGACCGCGCCGTCGGGCCGATGCAGTTCATCCCCTCCACCTGGGCCTCCTGGGGCGTGGACGCCAACGGCGACGGCAAGGCCGACCCGAACAACATCTTCGACGCCGCCGAGAGCGCCGGCCGCTACCTGTGCGCGGGCGGACGCGACCTCGCCGACCCGGCGCAGCTCGACCGGGCGATACTCAGCTACAACAACTCCGGCGAGTACCTGCGGACGGTGCGCAACTGGATGGCGCACTACGGCAGCGGCACGGTGACCACCGTCCCGAACCGTCCGGGCTCCCCGGTGCCGCCCGCCCCGCTGCCCTCGCCGTACCTCCCGGGCCTGCCCACCGGCGGTTCGGGCACGGGCACCGGCGGCACGCCCACCACGGAGCCGCAGCCGCCCGCACCGGTCACGCCGACGCCGGACCAGTCGCCGAGCCCCCAGCCGACGACGACCCCGAGCGCCACCGCCACGCCCACGCCCGGCGGTTCGACCTCGCCGTCGGCGACGCCGACGACCACCCCGAGCGGCGGCGCCTCCCCGACGGCGACCCCGACCGGCACGCCCACCACGACTCCGACCGGTACGCCCACGGGTACCCCGACCGGTACGCCCACCAGCTGCCCGGACCCGACGGCCACCCCCACCGGCACGCCCACCCCGACGGGCTCCCCGTCCCCGGCCGCCACGCCCACCGGCACCCCGACGGCGACGCCCCTCCCGGGCTGCCCCACCCCCACCCCGACCGCGACGGACACCCCGAGCGGCGCGCCCAGCACCACTCCCAGCGCCGCCTTCTCGCCGTCGGCCGCCCCGACGAAGTGAGCAAAGGGGCGCGGTTCCTCCTGAGGAACCGCGCCCCGCTCAACCGGCGCTGCCGGTCACTGCCTCACGGCCGCGCGCCGTTGTCCGCCCCGACCACCCGGAAGCGCTGGGCGACGACCGGCGTCCCGTCGTCGACGACCGGGACGCGCCCCATGACGCCGGCAGCGCCGGGCACCCGCCCCGGCGGCTCAGAGGTGCTTGACCAGCTCCGGCATCAGGTCCTGGAAGGTCCGCCCGCTGGCCGGCTGGCCGATCGCGGTCATCTGCCAACCCGTGGCCGTGCGCTGCACCTTGGCCATGACCTGGGCGGTGTACGGGCCGCCGGCGGTGAGCGTGTAGCGGGCCAGCTCGACGCCGGTGGTCTCGTCCACCAGCCGGCAGAAGGCCGCCTCGACCTCCTGGAAGGTCTGCCCGGTGAAGGAGTTGACGGTGAAGACGATCTGGTCGACCTCGGCGGAGACGGCGGTCAGGTCGACCGTGATCGACTCGTCGTCGGTCGCGTCGCCCGCGCCGCCGACCAGGTTGTCCCCGCTGTGCCGGACCGAGCCGTCGTTGCTGTTGAGGTGCTGGAAGAACACCACGTCCACCGGACGCCCCTGGGCGAACAGCACCGCCGAGGCGTCCAGGTCGATCTCCCGGCCTGCGGCGAGCAGCTTGGCGAAGAAGCCCTTGCGCTCCGCCGCCTTCCAGCCGAGGCCCATCCGGACCAGGCTCAGTTGTCCACCGCCCGGCTTCTCCAGGCTGATCTTCTGTCCCTTGGCCAGCGAAACGCTCATCGCGTCCTCCTCGTTCTGCCACCGCCCGTGCCGCGAATCTACAGCACTGTAGAGAATTTATGATCATCGACGGCGCCCTGCGAGCACCCCTACCCCGAACTCCCCCGGACCTCACCCCGACAACGGTCCGCACACTGAGGGAACCGGCGGTCAGACGTCTGGCGTAGCCGTGGACCGCGACCGGACGACCGGGGCGGCGCACGGTCTAGGGTCGGCCCCGGGACCGCCGCCGGCAACCACGGCGCGCCGTCCGCGCACCGATCGCCGTACGCCACGATCCACCGTGCTCACGACCCACCGTGTTCACCACTCGCAGTGCCCACGATCCACCGTGCTCACCACTCGCAGTGCTCACGACCGTTCCCGGGCCAGGCCGACCCGCGCCGGCCCGCTCACGCTGGGGGGACCACCATGCCCGAGCAGCACGAAGGAACCGAACAGCACACCACCCCCGAACGCCCGGGGGGATCCCGCCTCGGCCGCCGCAGACTGCTCCGGGCCGGCCTCGGCGCCGGCGGCGCGCTGGCCACCGTCCGGCTGCTGAACGGCGGCGCCGCCTGGGCCGCCGGGCCGCCGCCCGCACCGGCCGCGGCCGGGGACTACGGAAACTCGGAGTACCAGGGCCAGTGGCCCACCTCCCACCTGGCCGCCGCCCCCGGGACCGCCGCGCAGACCTGGCCGGACTGGGCCCGCTACGCCCGCGTCGCCGACGGCACCTTCAACGAGCCCGCCGACATGCAGAGCGCCGTGGACGCCCTCAAGGCGCAGGAGGTCAGCGTCATCGAGCTGGACACCCTGCTCTCCGACTGGCTCACCGACGCCCAGTTCGCCGCGCACATGGCCGAGGTGAAGCAGTTCACCGGCCTGGCCCACGCCGCCGGCCTCAAGGTCGTCATGTACTACCCGTCGCTGGAGCTGATCTCCCCCGGCGGCGAGAAGGGCCGCTCCTTCTACAAGAACGACCAGGGCAAGAACTGGGTCCAGCGCGACCTCGCCGGCAAGCCCAACGTGTTCTACGGCAGCGTGGTGGTCTGGGTCGACCCGGGCGACGAGAGCGTCTGGCTCAGCCCCAACTCGCCCTGGCGGGACTACTACCTCAAGCGGATCAAGGGCGTGGCCGCGACCGGCGTGGACGGCATCTGGCCGGACGTCCCGATCTACTTCGACGGCGTGCAGACCTGGTGCGACGCCTCCACCTGGGGCGCCGCCGCGTTCAAGGCCGACACCGGCCTCGCCCTGCCCACGGCCGCGAACTTCGCCGACCCGGTCTTCCGCCGCTACGTCGAGTGGCGCCACCGCAACCTGCTCCAATTCCAGCTGGACATCGCCGACGCGGGCCGCTCGGTCAACCCCGACCTGGTCACCTTCGTCGAGACCGTGTCGATGGACTACCGCTACGCCACCTCGATCGGCCTGGACGGCGGCTACCTGCGCCAGGCCCCCGGCGCCGTCAGCCAGGTCTGGGAGGTGGACATCCTCGGCAACTACGACGGCATGCGGCACGCCACCGCCTCCGACTGGGTCTGCCTGATCTCCATGTACAAGTACGCCCGCGCCGCCAGCGGCACCAAGCCGGCCTGGGCGTTCTCCTACGGCTGGCAGGCCGACGACGCCTCGCTGGTGATGTCCCAGCTGATCGCGGCCGGCTGCAACCCGTACGAGGTGAAGACCCCGTTCAAGAACGACACCGTGGACGCCGCGATGCGCACCCGGATGTACCGCTTCGTGCGCACCAACCAGACGAAGCTCTACGACCCGGCCTCGATCGCGCAGGTCGGCGTCTACCACTCGGCGCCGTCCCGGGACTACGTGGCCCCGGGCGAGGGCAACGGGATGTACGTCAACGCCAAGGCCCCGGCCGGGATCACCGACTGGTGGGGCGGCGACGACCCGCAGATGAGCTGCGCCTCGCTCCCCTGGCTCGGCGAGTTCCGGGGAACCGTCAAGGCGCTGGTCTACGCCCACGTCCCGTTCGACACGGTGTCCAGCCCCGGTCTGACCGCCGACGACCTGGCCCGGTTCAAGGTGCTGCTGCTGCCCAACCTCCAGGCGGTCTCGGACACCGAGGCGGCGCTGCTGCGCGGCTTCGTCTCGGCCGGCGGAACCATCGTGATCACCGGACCGGCACCCACCGCGCTGGACGAACTCGGCGGCCAGCGCACCGAGTTCGCGCTCTCCGACGTGCTCGGCCTGCGCAGGGCCGACCCGCTTCCCACCGGCAAGCGGAACTCCTACGGCAGCGGAAGCTGTTGGTACGTCAAGGCACTGCCCGGGCTGAGCTACCTCACCAAGACCGACCAGGCCTCGGCGGACCAGCTGCTCACCGCCGTCCAGCAGGCCGCCCCGCCGGCGGTCACCCTCGCCGGGGACCGCCGGATCTTCCTGGACGCCCGGCGGCTCGGCGCCGACACCGTCGTCCACCTGGTGAACTTCACCAACTTCGGCGACACCCCGGCGGCGTTCCACAGCGCACCCGCCAACTGCACGCTCTCCTACGCCCTCCCGGCCGGGGCGGGCGTCACCGCCGTCACCGTCGCGAGCCCGGACGGCACCGACCCGGCGCCCAAGGCCGTCCCGTACACCGTCACCGGCGCGACGGTCAGCGTGCCGCTGACCGTCGCCCAGTACTCGGTGGTGACGATCACCGTCGGCTAGCCGTTTCCAGGGGCCTGGATGCGCCAGAGGGCGGCGGGGTTGGCCTCGCCGCCCGGGGCGGACTCGAAGGCGATCCACTGCCCGTCCGGGGACCAGCTCGGCGCGCCGTCGTAGGCGGTGTCGTCGCGGGTCACCCGGACGGGAGTGCCGCCGCCCGCGTCCACCACGAAGACCTGGGCGTTCGGCAGGTCGCCGAGGTTGGAGGAGAAGACCAGGAAGCGGCCGTCCGGGGACCAGCTCGGGTCGGTGTGCTCGCCCGGCGCGTCGGTGACCCGCCGCAGTCCGCCGCCGTCCGCGTCCACCGTCCACAGCGACCAGTCCTCGCGGCCCGCGCTCCGCCGCTGGAAGACGATCCGGTCGCCCTTCGGGGACCAGTTCGGCTGCCGGTTGTCGGATCCGGTGCCCCGGCCGTCCACCAGCAGGACGGGCGCGCCGCCGCCGCGGCGGACCTTCCAGAGCGAGTCCTGCTCGGCCGCGTCGCCGTGCACCGCGGCGTGCTCCGGCTCCCAGCTCTGCTGGAAGACGATCCACTCGCCGTCCGGGGAGAAGCTCGGTTCGCTGTAACCGCTGCCGTCGGCGTGGCTGGTCACCCGCTCGGGGGCGCCGCCCGGCTTCATCAGCCAGACCTCGTCGTGCCCGGACTCCCGGTCGGTGGCGAAGGCGAAGGCGTCGGCGGCGGCGTTCCAGCTGCTGCCGGGGAGGTTGACGGCCGCCTTGTCGGGATCCTCCAACACCGTGCGCGGCGCGCCACCGTCCAGGGGCAGGATGCTGAGGGCGGCGGCGCCCTTGTTGTAGCCCCCGCTGAACTCGGTCAGCAGCACCGAGCGGCCGTCCGGGGCGAAGGCCGGGTTCTGCGCGCTGTGGCCGCCCCCGGCGCGGTAGAGCAGCCGGGCACCGTCGGCGCGGCGCTCGGCCCCACTCGGGGAGGTGCCGCTCGGGGCCACGCCGGTCGGGGCCGCGCCGGTCGACGACCCGCCGGCCGACGGCGCACCCGTCGGTCCGGGCGCCGGCTCCTCCTCGGAACCGGAGCCCGAGCTGCCGCAGCCGGCCAGGAGCACGACGGCAGCCAAGACCGCCGGGAGCATGCGAGTCCTCATACCCCACAAGCTAGTTGACGAGTCGTCAATTGTCGTGCGCCGCCAGGCGGATCAGGGCGCAGCCGTCCGGCAGGCCCCGCCGGCGCCCCCGCCCGTCATCCGCCGCTCCGCTCCAGCCGCACCAGCGCGTCCACCGCGACCCGGCCGCCCTGGCCGCCCCCGTTCGCCTCGGCGCCCTCGGCGCTCCCGGCGCTCCCGGCGCCCGCAGCGCCCTTGTGGCCCGGCTCGCCGCCGACCGTCCGGTGCACCCGCTCGGCGCGGACGGTGCGCAGCCCGCGGTCGGCGAGGTCCGCCAGGACGTCCTCCGGGGTGAAGAGCACGGCCGGGTCCTGCGGGCCGCCGACCCCTTCGGTGAGGTTGCTCAGGTCGTGCCCGATGACCAGCAGGGTGCCGCCGGGGCTGAGCGCGTCGGCGGCGCGGCGCAGCGCGGCCCGGCGCTCCGCGGCGGGGATCTGCAGGTAGGCGACCAGGACGAGGTCGTAGCCGGCGGCGGGGGCCTCGTAGGCGCGGGCGTCGCCGTGGCGCCAGGTGAGCCGGTCGGCGACCTCGTCGGGCAGCTCGGCGGTGAGCCGTTCGGCGCGCTCCAGGGCGACGGCGGAGAAGTCCAGTCCGGTGACCTCCCAGCCCTGGGCGGCCAGCCAGATCGCGTTGCGGCCCTCTCCGGCGGCCAGGTCCAGCGCGTGGCCGGGAGTGCGCCCGGCCAGTTCGCGGACCACCCACCGGTTGGGCGCGGCACCCCACACCAGCTCGCTCGCGGCGTAGCGGTCGTCCCAGTCCTGGCTGTCCATCGCGCGTCCTCCGTTCGACGGGCCTGCTCGTACCGGCCAACCTACCGGGCCGCCGCCGACCCGGCAGGGAACGGTCCAGCGGGCGGACACCCTTGACGGCGAATATTGGTCCAGTCCAATCTGTTCAGTCGTGACGTGCACGGGTCGGCCGCCCGTCGCGTCCGCACTCCGCTCGTCCGCACACCGCTCGTCAGCACGCGTCACCAGCCCGCGCGCCCCCACCGCGCCCGGGCCGGCTCCCCTCGGCCCGTCCCGGGCCACCGCACCGCCGGAACCCCCCACACATCCGGAGGACCCACCGCATGCACGACCGCGTCACGCCCGCACGGCCCGCCCACCCCGCCGGGGAGCGCGCCGACCGCCGGGCCGCCCAGCGCAGAAGAGCCACCGCACTGGCCCTGGCCGCCACGCTGACCACCAGCGGCGCAGCCATCGCCCTCACCTTCGGTTCCGCCTCGGCCGCCCCGGTCAACCTGCTGGCCAACGGCGACTTCGAGACCGGCACCCTGGCCGGCTGGACCTGCTCCAACGGCTCGGTCGTCACCACCCCGGTGCACGGCGGGAGCCGCGCGCTCGCCGGCGCCGCCTCGGCCGGCGACACCGCGCAGTGCCAGCAGACCGTCACCGTCCAGCCGAACACCACGTACACCCTGGCCGGCTGGGTGCAGGGCAGCTACGTCTACCTGGGCGCCACCGGCACCGGCGTCAACTCCTCGGCCTGGACGCCGGGCGCGACCGGCTGGAACCAGCTGAGCACCACCTTCACCACCGGCGCCACCACCACCTCCGTCACGGTCTTCACCCACGGCTGGTACGGCACCGGCACCTACTACGCGGACGACCTCACGCTGACCGGCCCGGCCGGCCCCACCTCGTCCACCAGCCCGACGGCCACCGGCAGCCCGACCGCCACGGCCAGCCCGACGGCCACCGCGAGCCCCACCGCCACCGGCAGCCCCACCGGGAGCCCGACGGCGACCGGCAGCCCGACGGGCACCCCCACGACCACCACCCCGACCCCGACGGCCACCGCGAGCGGCCCGGCCGGGGACGGCAAGGTCACCACCCCGACCGGCTTCGCGGTCACCAGGACCACCTCCAACGCGGTGGTGCTCACCTGGCAGCCGTCCACCCTCACCAGCGGCGACGGCCCGGTCGCCTACAAGGTGTGGTCCAACGGCCAGCTGGTCGCCACCTCGATGGGCACCTCCGTCGCGGTCAGCTCGCTGCTGCCGGGCAGGAGCTACACCTTCAGCGTCCAGGGCTACTCCGGCAGCCACGCCTCCGCCCAGTCCGCGCCGGTGAGCACCACGACCGCGGCCGCCCCCGCCCAGCAGCCGATCCGCTCCGCCTACTTCGACCAGTGGGGCGTCTACGAGAACGCGTACAACGCCAAGAACGTCGACACCAGCGGCGCGGCGGGCAAGCTGGACGTCGTCCACTACGCGTTCGCCAACATCGACCCGACGAAGTTCACCTGCTTCCAGGCGGTGAAGGCCTCCGACTCGGCCAACGAGTCCAACCCGAACGCCGGTGACGGCGCGGGCGACGCCTACGCCGACTACCAGGCCGACTACAGCTCCGCCACCAGCGTGGACGGCAGCAGCGACACCTGGGAGCAGCCGCTCAAGGGCAACTTCAACCAGCTGCGCCAGCTGAAGGCCAAGTACCCGAACCTGCGGTTCACCATCTCGATCGGCGGCTGGACGTACTCCAAGTACTTCTCCGACGCGGCGGCCACCGACTCCTCCCGCAAGGCCTTCGTCTCCTCGTGCGTCGACATGTTCCTCAAGGGGAACCTGCCGACCGGCGTGGCCGGTGACGCCTCCGGCGGCGCGGCCTCGGCGGCGGGCCTCTTCGACGGCGTCGACCTCGACTGGGAGTACCCGGGCTCGGCCGGCGGCCACACCGGCAACCACTACTCCGCGGCCGACAAGCAGAACTACACCCTGCTGCTCAAGGAGTTCCGCACCCAGCTGGACGCCCTCGGCGCCGCCCAGGGCAAGCGCTACCTGCTGACCGCCGCACTGCCCAGCGGCCAGGACAAGGTCGCCCAGCTGGAGACCGACAAGATCGGCGCCTACCTGGACTACGCGGACGTGATGTCCTACGACATGCACGGCGCGTGGGACGCCACCGGCCCGACCAACCACCAGGACCCGCTGCACGACAGCCCGGCCGACCCGACCACGCCGATCACCCCGGGCAGCCGCAAGTACAACGTGGACACCACGCTCGCCGCGTACACCACCGGCCTGCCCGAGTACGGCATCCCCGGCGGCTTCCCCGCGAACAAGATCGTGCTGGGCATCCCGTTCTACTGGCGCGGCTGGACCGGCGTCCCGGCCGGCTCCAACTACGGCCTGTACCAGAGCGCGACCGGCCCGACGGCGAAGAAGCCGCTGAGCCAGGAGGCCGGCCTGGCCGCCTGGAAGGAGCTCAACCCGACCGCGGCCCAGACCCACTGGGACCCGGTCACCGAGAGCAGCTGGGTCTACGACGGCACCAACTTCTGGACCGGTGACACCCCGCAGGCCGTCCAGGCGCGCGGGGCCTATGCCAAGGCCAAGGGCCTGGGCGGGCTGTTCGCCTTCTCCCTGGAGAACGACGACGCCTCCGGCACCATGCTCAACTCGATGGACAGCAGCCTTCGCTGACGTTTCGTCACGCTTCGTCAGAAATCAGTGATGGCCCGCACGGAGACTCCGCGCGGGCCATCCGCGGTCTTCCCGTCCCGGGCTCGGCCGTCGCGACCCGGCCGGCCGCGGCTCAGCGCGGCGGCACCGGGTCCGCCCCGCCCGCGCCCGGGCGGCAGCGCAGCAGCCGCCCGGCGGTCAGCCGGGCCCCGCGTAGCGCACCGTGCCGGTGCAGCGCCCGCACCGCGTAGGTCGAGCAGGACGGCGTGTACGGGCAGCAGGCCGGACGGCGGGGGCTGACCTCGGCGCGGTAGTAGCGCACCGCGCCGTACAGCACCCCGGCCGCGAACCCGCGCGGGGCTGGGGCGGACGGATCGGCCGCCCGGCGACCGCGCGCCCCGGTGAGGGCGAACCGGACACCGGAGGCCATCATCACCGGGATCAGGGCGATCAGGCAGGGGTCGGCGAACTCGCAGCAGCCGTCGACGCAGCAGTCCGCGCCCTCGTCCCGGGCACGCTTGCGCCGCTGGGCCTTGGCGTGGCCCTCCTTGCGGTAGCGCTCCCGGTAGTCCTCCCAGGCCCGGCGCTGCTTCTTCCGCCGGAGCCGTTCCGAGGCGGGCAGCCACCACCAGGCGCGCTCCGGGCGGGCCGGCGGGAAGTGGGCGCCGAGATCCGGCGTCGGGTCGGACACTGCTGACGATCTCCTCGTTCTCGCCGCCGGGGGCCGACCCCCGACGATCCGGGCAAGATTATCCGAAGATCATCTGCCCGGATCCGCCCGGCGGCCGGCGGCCCGCAAGCAGCGGCCGGAGACCGGCTCAGCCGCCGAGGTTGAGCGAGGGGAAGAGGTCCTCGAACGGCTGGGTGGTCACCGAGACGCTCCGGGAGAAGGGGTTGTCGAAGTCCCAGATCATGAACAGCAGGAAGGCGATCAGCACGCTGAAGCAGAGCGCCAGGGTCAACTCCCTCGGCGTACGCCGGATCTGGAGCGCGAAGAGCATGCCGACGGTCACCACCGCACCCCCGATCAGGCCGAACCAGACCACTCCGGGCATCGTCGGCCCGGCGTTCTGTCCGCGCGAGTTGCGGGACTCGGACGCCTGGCTGACCCGGTCCATGATCGGCTGGTAGCCCTGCGACTCCAGGTCGGAGGCGGGCGAGCGGGTGGCGATGTCGTTCTGGAGCTTCTGGAGCAGCTGGTCGCCCTTCTCGGTGATGCCACCGGTCTCCTGCATGTAGGACCACTCGGTGTTCACCACGTACGAGACGTAGGTGTCCACGTCGGCCCGGACCTGGTCGCGGAACTCCGCCGGGTAGATCACCGCACGGTCGCTGATCTCGCGCAGCGACTGCGCCTCGCGGAACAGGTCGTCCTGGGCGGCGCCGCGCGCCTCCCAGACACCCGCGATGGCGAGACCGAGGACGATCGCGTAGACCACCCCGATCATCATCGTGATGTACTCGATGACATCCGGGGTCTCGTCGGCACTCTCCTCGATCGGTCGGCGCTGCCTCAGCACCACCACCGCCATCACGACGGCACAGGCCGACGCCATGGCGATGATCAACGCCACCCACTCGGACATGGGAACTCCCTTCTCTGGCTTGGCTTGTGACGGAACGGAAAGCTCAAGGGGGCGGCCCCCCGACCGCTTCGGCACGGGCCGGTTCGGTTCGGGACCGGGCGGTAGGACGGGCCCCCGCCGACCGGGAACCGGTCGGCGGGCCGTCAGGGGACGGTCAGGACGGGCCCGAACGGCCGCCGCGTCCTCGGCCACCACGGCCCGGGCGCAGGGCCGCCGCCGCGAGCACACCGGGGACCATGATCACCAGCAGCATGGTGGTCATCGAAGTGCCCTGGTGCTGCCGGGCCATGGGGGCGGGCTTCGCCCTGGGGGCGTGGAACACCGGCTGCGCCGACGGGGTCGGCCACAGCGGGCTCGGACGGGCCGAACTCGGCGAGGCCGCGGGGCTGGGGGCCGCCGGACCGGGCGCGGCCGGACTCGGGACCGCGGGCGCGGGAGCCGCCGGAACGGGGAGCGGCGGGGCCTGTACGGGGGCGGGCGCCGGCGGGGCCGGGGTCGCCGGCGCGGCCGGGGAGGGCCCCGGTACGGGTGCCGACGGCGGCACGGAGGGCGGGACCGAAGGAGCCGGGGACGCCGAAGGTGCGGGCGACGCGGGCGACGGGCTGGGGGACGGCGTCGGGCTGGGGGACGGTGAGGTCGGCGACGCCGTGGCAGTAGGGCTCGGACTCGCGCTCGGACTCGGACTCGCGCTCGGGCTCGGCGTGGGACTCGGAGTCGCGCTCGGACTCGGCGTGGGGCTCGGAGTCGGTGACGGCGTGGGAGTCGGCGACGGCGTGGCGGTCGGTGTGGGGGTGCGGGTCGGAGTCCGAGTTGGCGTCGGCGTCGGCGTCGGCGTCGGAGTGGGCGTCGGGCTGGGCGTGTGGGTGAGGGTCGGCGTCGGGCTCGGTGTGGGCTTCGGGCTCGGACTGGGGCTCGGGCACGGATGGTGGTGGTGATGGTGATGGTGGTGCCAGCCGTACTCGTCGTCGCCGTACCCGTCGTCGTACTCGTCGTCATCGCCGTCGTCGTGGCCCGGCCCGAGCTGCCCGGGGCCACCCTGCCCCTCGACCGGCCGTCCGGGCTCGCTCCGCAGCCCCGCCGGACGCGAGGGCGAGGAGAAGGGCGGCGAGGACAAGGACGGCGCCGAGACGGACGGTGCCGGGAAGTGCGCCGAGGGGAACTGGGGCGAGGGGAAGTGCGGCGCGGTGGGCTTCGGGGCGGGCTTGGGTGTGCGGCAGGGGTGGTGCCCGTGCGGGGGCTTGGGCCCGTGGTGCCCCGGGCCGACGCCCGGCGCGGCGCCGACCTGGACGTCCACGTCCACGTCCACGCCGACGGTCACCTGTCCGCCCGGCCGCACCGACATCGAGAGGTCGGTCTCGTCGCACACGCAGATGTCCACCACCGGGCCGTGCGGGTACCCCCCGGGATGCCCGGCGCCGGACGCGGTCGCACCGCCGACCAGCGCGCAGATCGCGACCACGCCGGCCGCCGCGCCGATCAGCCGTACCCGCCGCCCGGGGGCCGCACCCCCAGCGACGCCGGACGGTATCCGGCAGATCTGCCGACGCTGGGGCATGGGCTCCACACACCTCTCGGATCGTCCGGGGAGGACGGAACGGGCTCGGGCCGACCGGCCGCGAGGGAACGGGCAGAACGGACGGAACGGGCGGAAAGGTCGAGTACGGTCGCGTTCCCGACGGAAGTTCCATCGGGTACGACCAGAAGTGATCAGACACGGTCAGGCGGACGGCCCGCCTTCAGGGGGCGGGCCGTCCGTCATCAGGTCAAACGATCATCGAGCCGACCGGTAACGGCCCGCGCTCACCGTTCTGCGCGCTCAGCTGCGGCGGTGCGCGATCTCCACGTTCTCCAGCACGCCGACCGCGTCCGGCACCAGGATGGCGGCCGAGTAGTAGGCGCTGACCAGGTACGAGATGATCGCCTTCTCGTCGATGCCCATGAAGCGGACCGACAGCGAGGGCTGGTACTCATCCGGGAGGCCGGTCTGGTGCAGGCCGATGACGCCTTGGTTGTCCTCACCGGTACGGATCACCAGGATCGAGCTGGTGTTCTCCTTGGTGATCGGGATCTTGTTGCACGGCAGGATCGGCACCCCGCGCCAGGCCGGCACCTGCTGCCCGCCGAGGTCGACGTGGGTGGGGTACAGCCCGCGGGCGTTGAACTCCCGGCCGATCGCGGCGATGGTCCGCGGGTGGGCGAGCAGGTAGTCGGGGTCGCGGCGGCGGTTGAGCAGCTCGTCCAGGTCGTCCGGGGTGGGCGGGCCGGAGTGGGTCTGGATGCGCTGGTCGAAGTCGGCGTTGTTGAGCAGGCCGAACTCCGGGTTGTTGACGATCTCGTGCTCCTGGCGCTCGCGCAGGGCCTCGATCGTCAGCCGCAACTGGTGCTCGGTCTGGTTCATCGGCTGGTTGTACAGGTCCGCGACGCGGGTGTGGACCTTCAGGACGGTCTGCGCGACGCTCAGCTCGTACTCGCGCGGCTTGAGCTCGTAGTCCACGAAGGCGCCGGGCAGCTCGTACTCGCCGTGGTGGCCGGCCGACATGGCGATCTCGGCCTCGCCGCGCTCGTTCTGCGCCTGGAGCGGCAGGGCCAGGAAGCCCTGGAGGTGCTCCTGGAGGCTGGGCGCGTTGTCCCGGATGGCGGCGAAGTCCGCCCGGGTCAGCGTCAGGGCGACACCGGAGGTGGCGGTCTTGGCCGTGAACTCCCAGACGGCGTCCGGGTTCAGCAGCGCGTCGTCACCGAAGCGGTCGCCGTCGCCGGCCACGCCGACCACGGTGTCGTCGCCGTACTTGCCGGTGCCGATCTTGTTGATCTTGCCGTGCGCGATCAGGAAGATCTTGTCGGCGGCCTCGCCCTGGGTGGTGAGCACCTCGCCGGGGCCGAAGTCCCGCTGCTGGCAGCGGTCGGCCAGGGCGGTGAGGACGTCCTCGTCCTCGTAGCCGCGCAGCAGGGCCAGCTCGCCCAGCTCGGCCGGGATCACCCGGACCTGGGAGCCGGTCTTGATGAACTCCACCACCCCGTTGCCCACGGCGTAGGTGAGCCGACGGTTGACGCGGTAGGCGCCACCGGCCGCCTGGACCCAGGGGAGCACCTTGAGCAGCCAGCGGGAGGTGATCTCCTGCATCTGCGGTGCGGACTTGGTCGTGGTGGCAAGGTTCCGGGCAGCAGCCGTCGCAAGGCTCTGCTGCTTGGCCTGCACTGCCTCCGGGCTCGTGTCCACGGTCATCGGCAGGGCTCTCCATTCCTGTGATCGGGTCACACGTCCAGGGGCACAGCGGCCCGCCCTGACGCATGCCATGACGGATCATCAGATCCGTTTATCGGTGGGGGCGTTGGCGATTTACGCGAGAAGGCGACCACCGTCTCCCGGCGGCCCACCCGGAACCCTAGATCATCAGGACCCGACGGAGCCCGAACGAAGGCTCACTACCCCCCGATAGGGTGAATCTTGCCCGGTCCGCCCCCATCTCCCCGCAAACTCCGGGAACATCCGTTCGCCCCGGCGATCCCCCTGCGGCCAACGGCCTTTCCACCCCGGTCGGGGCCCGGCCGGACGGCCCGGAGACCACCGTCCGGCGTCAACCCGACGCACCGTCCCGGCGGTTCGGACACCCGCGCGCCGCCGGGCTCCGACCGCCGCTCCCCGCGGCCGACCACGGGAAACGCGAACGGCCCGTCAGGTGCCGGCACGGGGGAGGCCGGCACCTGACGGGTGAACGGGGGGTGTGCGGTGGGCGTCTGCGCCGGAGAGGACGGTGCGCGCCTGTGGTGCTCCGCCGATGACACCGGTGGGCCGGTCGGACCATTCGGGTCAGCCGGGTCATTCAGGTCAGGCGGACCAGGCGGGTGACCAGGCCGGTGAGGCAGGCCGGTCGAGGCGGGCGGGTCAGGCGCAGGCGACCTGGGTGCCGGGGACGCCGACGATGCCCGAGTTGTTGGCCTCACCGCCCTTGTACTCGTAGTACAGGTAGGAGTAGAGGTCGATCCGGGTGCCGGGACCGCAGGCCGAATCGGGGGCGACGGCGTACGTCACCGTGAAGGCGCTGCTGGCACCGGGGGCGAGTGGGACGTTGTACCGGGCGATGCCGCCGTGGACGTTGTCACTGCACCCGTTGGTCTGGGTGCCGCAGGCGGTCGCGGTGAACTTCAGCCCGGTCTCCAGACTCGTGGCGTAGGTCTCCTGGACGCTCTGGTAGACGAACTGGATCGGGGTGTCGTACGGGTTGGTGAGCGTCAGGGTGACGGTGAACTCGCTCCCCCGGACCGTCGTCTGCTTGTCGGAGACGGCCGTGAGGGGCAGTTGTCCGTCGGCCCGGGCGGCAGGGGCGGCGGAGAGGAGCAGACCGACGACGAGGGCCGGACACGCGGCGAGCGCGGCGCGACGCGGATGTGTTCTGCGCATGACCAAGGAGCGTAGGCCCCGCCTCCGCCGGGGTTGTGCTCCTCGGCCCGGGTCCGTACCGACGCAGGAGCGGCGAGCGGACACCCCGCACCGGCCGCTCTCGTTCCGCCCCCACGGGCGCACCCGGGGGCCTATCCTTCGCCGCTGCTCCCGGGGGCGGCCCTCACCCGCACGGCGGCAGGATGTCGCAGAGCGCGCCGAGCGCCGCCGGGTAGGCGTGGTCCGGCGGCGTGGCGTAGCCGACCACCAGGCCGTCGACGGCGGGCATCGCCTCCTCCCCGACCGCCGGGTGCCGGTAGTCCGCGAGCCCCTCGACGGCCAGGCCCCGGTAGGCGGCGGCCTTGAGCACCGAGCGCTCGGTGCCCGGCTCCAGGCGCAGCACCGCGTGCAGGCCGGCCGCGATGCCGGACACCTCGACGTGCGGGGCGCGGGCCGCGAGGGCGGCCACCAGCTCGTCCCGGCGCTCGCGGTAGCGGCGGCGCATCCGGCGCACGTGCCGGTCGTAGCCGCCGGAGTCGATGAACTCGGCGAGGGTCAGCTGGTCGAGGGCGCTGGCCCAGCCCTCGCGCTCGCCCTTGGCGGCGAGCACCCGGTCCACCAGGTGGTCGGGCAGCACCATCCAGCCGAGCCGCAGCGCGGGGGTGAGGCTCTTGCTGGCGCTGCCGAGGTAGACCACCCGTTCGGGGTCGAGCCCCTGGAGGGCGCCGACCGGCTGGCGGTCGTAGCGGAACTCCCCGTCGTAGTCGTCCTCCAGGACCAGCCCGCCGCGCCCGCGCGCCCAATCCACCACGGCGGCGCGGCGCCCAGGGTGCAGTGGGCCGCCGGTGGGGAACTGGTGGGCGGGGGTGAGCAGCGCCGTCCGGACGTCCGGGTGGTTCGCCAACTCGCCGGTCCGGGCGCCCCGTTCGTCGATCGGCAGCGGAACGGTGGTGACGCCGGCGGCGGCCAGCAGCCCGCGGTGGAAGCCCAGCCCGTACGCCTCGACCGCCAACGGGCCGTGCTCGGCGGGCGGCAGGACGGGCGCGGCGCCGTCGAAGAGCAGCCGCAGCGCGTGGGCGAAGCCCGAGCAGACCACGATCCGGTCGGGGTCGGTGCGCACGCCCCGGGCGCGGGCGAGGTAGTCGGCGAGGACGGTGCGCAGTTCGCGCCGGCCCTGGGGGTCGCCGGGTCCGAAGGCCTCGTTGGGGGCGGCGGTGAGGGCCCGGCGGGCGGCGGCGAGCCAGGCGGTGCGCGGGAAGGAGGAGGCGTCGGGCTGGCCCTGGCGCAGGTCGTGGGTGGGGCCGGGGCGGCGGGAGGGCCGACGGGCCCGGCCGCTCGGGACGGGTTCGGCGCGTTCGGCGACGGTGGTGCCGGAGCCCTGCCGGGCGGTGAGCCAGCCCTCGGCGACGAGTTCGGCGTAGGCCTCGGCGGCGGTGTTGCGGGCCAGGCCGAGGTCGGTGGCGAGGGCGCGGTAGGGCGGCAGCCGGGTGCCGGGGGCCAGTCTGCCGCTGCGGATCGCCTCGCGCAGGGCCGTCATCAGCGCGGCACGCCGGCCCCCGGTGGCGGGGAGGTCGAGGTGCAGGTCACTGCCGGTCGGGTGGGCGGGCTCGGAGGGGTGCGTGCCCCGCGTGTCCGTCATGGTCACGCACCCTACCGGCCGCCGCTCCGGCCCCCTTCGGGCGGCCACCCGGCCCCGGGCCGGGCACGCGCCTCAGGCCCGGGGCACGCAGGTCAGGGCACGCGCCTCAGGCTGGGGGCACACGCCTATGGGACGACGGTGACCGGCCAGCGGCCCGCCTTGACCAGCCGGACCGCCACCGAACCGATCACCTTGTGCCCGGCCTGCTCGGAGACGCCGACCACCACGGCGTCGGCGCGCAGCTCGTCCGCGAGCTTGGCGAGGCCGGTGTACGGGTCGCCGCGCATGGTCAGGAAGCGCCACTCCACCTTCCACACCTCGCGCACCCGGTGCTCGGCCTCGCGCAGGGCGGCCAGCAGCTCCTCGGCGATCTCCTGGGTGGTCTCCTCCACCACGGCCCCGGCCAGGGCGGTCGCGGCGCCGAGGATCGGCTGGACGTACGCCACCGCGAGGACGGCGCCCTGCCGGCGGGCCAGTCCGGCGGCGTAGGCGGTGGCGCGCCAGGAGGAGTCGGAGCCGTCCAGGCCGGCCAGCACCACGCTGGGGCCGTCGGTGCCCAGCTCGAAGCCCGCGGGCGCGGCCGCGGCCTCGTGCTCCTCGGCGCCGATCGGCACCCCCGCCGCGGCGGCCCTTCCCGCACCGGCGTCGGCCGCCCCTCCCGCACCGGCGGCCGCCTCTCCCGCGTCCGCCGTGTCCGCTGCATCGCTGTCGTTGCTCATGGGGCCGAGGCTATGCCCGCCACCGGGAGTGACGGCAGGGGGCACTCCGGGTGAGGGCTGTGGCGCGGGCCACCCGGGCGGGCGGCCGCGGCGGCGGAACCGGCACCGGCGGCTGGCCGACCGTCACGCGCTGTCGACCGTGTGGGCGGCCTCACACCGGTTCCGGGGCGGGTTCGGAGTGGCGCGGGCCACTTCCCGGGGCTTTTTGATCTTGGAAATGGTGGCAAATCGGGCGAAATCGCCATATTTCCTTGATCCTTACGCGCGGTAACACCCCTCTGACGTGGCTAAACCTTCGGATCCTTGAAACCGCCCCGTCCACCCCCGTAACTTCGAACCCGTTGCACCGAGCGATCCGCTCCGGCCGGGCCAACCGCCCCCGGGCAGAACGGTGCAGGACCACGCGAGTGACGTGTCCCCGAAACCGACGGCCTTCCGAAGGCCTGGTTCCGCGCGCTCGCAGACCCCTCCGAAAGGAACTCCATGACCTTCCGTAACGAGACCGCCGCTGCCACCACCACTGCCACCCCGAAGCGCCGCAACCGCGTCCGGATGGCTCTGATGGCCGGGGCGATCACCGCCCTGCCCGTGGCCGGCCTCGTCACGGCCACCAGCGCCTCCGCCGCGCCGGCCACGGTCTGGGACAAGGTCGCCGCCTGCGAGGCGACCGGCAACTGGGCCATCAACTCCGGCAACGGCTTCTACGGCGGCCTGCAGTTCACCCAGAGCACCTGGGCCGCCTTCGGTGGCACCTCCTACGCCGCGCAGGCCCACCAGGCCACCAAGGACCAGCAGATCGCCATCGGCGAGAAGGTCCTCGCCGCCCAGGGCCCCGGCGCCTGGCCGGTCTGCTCCGTCAAGGCCGGTCTGGGCAAGTAAGACGTAGGCCACGAGGCCGCCGCACCCCACCCGGGGCGCGGCGGCCTCGTCGCGTTCCCGGCCGGAGCCCCGGATCCCGACCCCTCGGCTCCCGGCCCCTCGGCCCCCGGATCCCGGCCACCCCGGTGGAACGGGCCGGTCAGGACGGCCGGGGCGGGAGTGGCAGCGGAACGGCCGGCAGCCCGTCGATGCTGCTGCCGACCAGCGGCTTGCGCTCGCAGTAGGCGCCGAACTCCTCCTCGTCCTTCCGGTCGAAGTACTGGGCGTGCAGGTCGCGGTCGGCCCGGTAGTCCATGAACGGCACCGCGTACCCGCAGGAGTCGCTGACCCGCTCCGCCCTGACCAGCACGATCGCCCGCAGCCCGGATCCGTCGGCGGACGGGTCGAAGTGGCCGAGCAGTTCGGCGAACCGCGGGTCGTCCCGGAACACCGGCTCCCCGCGCCCGTGCACCCGCACCACGGTCGGCGGGCCCTCGAACGCGCACCACATCAGGGTGATCCGGCCGTTCTCCCGCAGATGGGCGACCGTCTCGGCCTGCGAGCCGCCGAAATCCAGGTAGGCGAGGGTGAGTTCGTCGATCACCGCGAGCGTCCCGGACCGGCCCTTGGGCGAGAGGTTGACGTGCCCGTCGGCGGCCAGCGGGGCGGTGGCCACGAAGTAGACCGGCTGGCGCTCGATGAACCGGCGCAGCCGACCGTCGATGGCTTCGTACTGCTTTCCCATGCCCGCCAGTCTGCCCCCATCTCGGCTGGCAAGAAACCGGATTCCGCTTCCTGAGACGCCCCGCACCGCCCGGGCCCTCCCGGGGGCCGGGCGGTGCCGCCTACGATGGCCCGTGCGCGTGTCACCCGCCGGACCGAGCTGGGGAGTTGCGATGATCCGGAACACCCCTCCCGGGACGGTCCTCGGCGCGCCGGCCGCGCCGCTGCGCGGGTACGTGCTCGGCTACCGGGGCTACCGGCTGGCGCTGCGGCAGCCGCTCCGGCGGCTGGAGGTGCCGACGGACGTGGTCACCGTGGCGCTCGCCTTCGAGGGCACCATGAGCCTCACCGACGCCGTCTCCCCCGCGGCCGCGGCCTCCTTCGGCTCGGTCGCGGCCGGGCTGCGCCGCACCGCGACGGTCGCCGAACACGCGGGCGCGCTGCACGGGTTGGCCGTCTCGCTCACCCCGCAGGGCGCGTTCCGGGCGTTCGGGCCGCTGGCCGGCGAGCTCGGCGGGCACTGGGCCGAGGCCGGGGACGTCCTGGGCCCGCGGCTGCGGGCGCTGACCGACCGGCTGGCCCACGCGCCGAGCTGGCCGGCCCGGTTCGCCATGCTGGACGGGTACTTCGGCGCGCTGTTCGCGTACGGGCCGGACTGGGACCCGTCCGTGCACTGGGTCTGGCGGCAACTGCGGCACTCGCACGGGCTGGTGCCGATCGGCACCCTGGTCGAGGGCACCGGGTGGAGCCGCCGCCGACTGGAGCTGCGCTTCCGCGAGCACCTCGGGCTGGCCCCCAAGCAGGCGGCCGGCATCCTCCGGCTCCAGCGCACCCTCAACGCCCTGACCGCGCACGAGGACCACCCCTCCGGGGACCACCGCCCCGGGCACCGGCCCACCGGCGCCGACCTGGCCACGCGCTGCGGCTACTACGACCAGTCCCACCTCGACCGGACCTTCCGCGCCATGGTCGGCTGCTCGCCGCGCGCGTTCCTGGCCGCCCGGCGCACCGCCGCCGCCCTGCCCGGGCCCGCCGAGCGGGTCACCGACCGGGTCAGCGGGCGGGTGACCAGCACCGTCCTGGACCCAGGGGGTTCCGGGAGCTGAGGAGTGCGCATTCGTACAAGACGCACCGCTGCCCCGCCCGGCACGCTCGAAGGGCCCGGCCGGTACGGGGGGCCGGCCGGTCACCGGAGCGGGCGGGGCGGGGCAGGGCAGGGCGGAAACGGGGCGGGGCGGGGCGGGCCGGGCGGGGTGTCAGCCGGTCAGTGCTTCAGGTACACGCTGTCCATGAACTCGATGATCTGCTGATCGGTCAGCCGCTGGCCTTCGCGGTGGCCCATCGCCAGGTCGGCCTCGCTGATCATGCCCACCAGCCGGTCCCCGTCGATCACCGGGATCCGCCGGATCTGGTGCTGCTCCATCTTGCGCAGCACCGTCTCCATGCTGTCCTCGGCGCGTACGCAGTGCAGGTGGCCGCCCAGTTCGATGGCCGTCATCGTGGCCGGGTCCTTGCCCTCCGCGATACATCGCAGCACGATGTCGCGGTCGGTGATGATGCCCTTGAGCTTCTGGTCGTCGCCGCAGATCGGCAGCGCGCCCACGTGCTTGTCGCGCATCATCCGCGCGGCCTCGGCGAGCGTCTGGTGGGCGCCGATGCACTGGGCACCGGTGTGCATGATGTCTCGGGCTTTGGTCACGGGGACTCCTTCGTCGGTGGTTCCCCCCGCCTGATCCCCCCGCATCCCCCCGGCGGTGCTCCCGGGCTCCCGCCGTCGGGGCGGAAGGGGGCTGTGACCGCGCCCTCACCATAAGCAACCCCGCCTCCGCCCGCGACCCCGCGCAGCCGGAGCGGGCGAGTCCGCGCGACCTTCGAGGCGGGGCCCGGGGCGCGGCCGCAGAGTGGAGGAGAACGCGACCGGCCCGGCCACCGGCCCGGCCACCCGCACGTCCCGAGGAGTGAGCGAGCCATGGACACCACCGAGACCCCCGCCCCGCAGGTCTGGCCCAACCTGCGCGCCACCGACGCCCGGGCCCTGATCCGCTTCCTGGTCGACGCCTTCGGCTTCCAGGAGGTCGTCACCTACGGCGAGGGCGACTTCGTCGCGCACGCCGAACTCGCCTGGCCCGAGGGCGGCGGCGTGATGCTCGGCTCCGACCGTCCGGCGCCCGAGGACGCCGAACCGTGGCCGGGCCGGCCGGGCGGCTTCACCGCGTACGTGGTCACCGCCGACCCGGACGGCGTGCACGCCCGCGCGGTGGCCGCCGGGGCCCGGATCACCACCGGGCTGTACGAGACCGACTACGGCTCGCGCGACTTCGCCGCCGCCGACCCGGAGGGCAACCGCTGGTACTTCGGCACCTACCCGGGCGCGCCCCGGCCGGCCGGCCGCCCACGGGGGTGAGGCGGTCCGCGGTCGCGGACGGCCCGGAGCGGCGGCGCCGAGGCGGTGGCCGCCGGACCGGGGCAGACTGACAGCGGGGCCACCCCACCGGAGGCATCGGAGGCATCGGAGGCGGACCGTGCCGCAGATGACGGTGGACGGGCACACCCTCGCCCTCTCCCACCTCGACAAGGTGTACTACCCGCGCACCGGCACCCCCAAGGGCGAGGTGCTGCGCTACTACGCCGCCGTGCACGCCGCGCTGCTCCCGCACCTGCGCGACCGCCCGGTCTCCTTCCTCCGCTGCCCGGACGGCGTCGAGGCGGAGGTGTTCGTCGCCAAGAACCCGCCGCCCGGCACCCCGGACTGGGTGCGCACGGTCGACGTGCCGAGCAACACCGGCGAGCTGCGCCAGGTGGTGCTGGAGAGCGGCGCGGCGCTGCTGGCGGTCGCCAACCTGGGCTGCCTGGAACTGCACGTCCCGCAGTGGCACGCGGCCCGACCCGCCCTCGCCGACCGGCTGGTGCTGGACCTGGACCCCGGCGAGGGCGCCGACGTGCTCACCTGCCGCACGGTCGCGCTGCTGCTGCGCGAGCGGCTCGCGGCGGACGGCCTGGCGGCCTGGGTGAAGACCTCCGGCTCCAAGGGCCTGCACCTGCTGGTCCCGATCGAGCCCGCGCCGAGCGCCCGGGTCTCCGGGTACGCGAAGGCGCTGGCCGCCGCCCTGGAGGCCGAGCACCCGGAGCTGGTGGTGCACACCATGGCCAAGGCCCGCCGCCGGGGCCGGGTGCTGGTCGACTGGTCGCAGAACAACGCCAAGAAGACCACCGCCGCGCCGTACACCCTGCGGGCCAGGCCGCTGCCGACCGTCTCCACCCCGCTGGCCTGGGCGGAGCTGGAACGGGCCGCCGACGAGCGGGACCTGGTCTTCACCCTCGCCGAGGTGCCCGACCGGCTGGCCGCGCACGGCGACCTGCTCGCCCCGCTACTGGACCCGGAGCGGGCCCGGCCGCTGCCCGGCGCACCGGCGGCGCCACCGCCGACGGGGTCACCACCGACGGGGTCACCACCGACCAGGCGGGCGGAAGGAGCGCGGCCGGCCCAGGTGCTGCACCCGCCCGTCGAGGTGATGCGCCCGGCCGCCGTGGCCGCCGTCCCGCCCGCCGACGGCCTGGGCGGCGGGGGCGTGCAGTACGAGCTGAAGCTGGACGGCTTCCGCTGCGTCGCCTTCGCCCGGGGCGGGCGGCCCGCGTACCTCCAGTCCCGCGGCGGCCGCGACCTCGCCGCCGAGTTCCCGCCGATCGCCGCCGCCGTCGCCCGGCTGCCGGAGGGCCTGGTGCTGGACGCCGAGCTGGTCGCCTGGCGCGACGGCCGGTTCGCCTTCGGCGAGCTGCTGCGCACCCGCCGGGCCCGCGCCGCCGCCACCGGGGTCGCGCTCGGCCTGATCGCCTTCGACCTGCTGGCGCTGCCCGGCCGCGACGTGCGGGCCCTTCCGCTCACCGACCGCCGCCGGCTGCTGCTCGCCGCCCTCGCCGACGTCCCGCCGCCGATCCGGCCGGTCATGGCCACCACCGACCGGGCGGAGGCGCTGGAGTGGACGGAGCGGCTCGCCGACACCGGGGTGGAGGGGCTGGTCTGCAAGGCCGCGGCGGCCCCGTACCGCCCGCGCGGCGCGGGCCGGGTCTGGGTCAAGTACCGCCGCGGCGACACCCTCGACGCCACCGTCCGCGCTGTCACCGGCCCGGCCGCCCACCCGCACGCGCTGATCCTCCAGCTGGACGACGGCCGGGTGTTCCTGACCACCCCGAGGCTCACCCCGGTCCAGTCCCGCGAGGTCGCCGAACTCGCCCGCCCCCTGCTCGGCCCGCCCGCCACCGACCCGGACCACGGCCCGGTCCACCCGCTGACCGCCCCGCTCCGCGCCGAGTTCACCCTCACCGGCCGCCCGCCGTCCGCCACCTTCCTCCGCCTCCGCGGCGACTGACCCCGCCCTCGCTCCCCTTGCTCACCGCCTCCGTTTCGCCGCCGCGTGGGCGAACTCCGTCACGAAGGCGTCGTCGAACAGCGGCAGGTCGCCCGGCTTGCGGCTGGTGACGAGCGGGCCGGGGCCGTCGTGGCAGACGTGGACCGGCTCGTCCACCCAGTGGGCGCCGGCGTTGACCAGGTCGGTGCGCAGGCTGGGCCAGGAGGTGAGGGTGCGGCCGCGGACGGCGTCGGCCTCGATGAGCGTCCAGGCCGCGTGGCAGATCGCCGCGACCGGACGGCCGGCGGCGCAGTAGGCGTGCACGAAGGCGACCGCCGGGCGGTCCAGGCGCAGCCGGTCGGGGTTGGCGACGCCGCCGGGGAGGACCAGCCCGTCGTAGGCCGCCGGGTCGGCCGCGGCGACCAGGGCGTCCACGGCGAAGGTGTCGCCCTCGGCGTGGTGGCGGACGGTGCGGACCCGGCCCTCGGCGGTGGACAGCAGCCGCGGGGTGCCGCCGGACTCGGCGACGGCCTGCCAGGGGTCGGTCAGTTCGACCTGTTCGGCCCCGTACGGCGCGACCAGGAAGGCGATCACGCGTCCGGTGAGCGTGGTGGACGGCCAGCCCATGGCGTGGTCGCTCAGCGCGGGTGCGGGGCGGTCAGGTCGACGGCCGCGGGCGGGGCGGAGCTGAGCCTGGCGCGCGGGCAGTCGAGGTGGACGGCGCGGTCGAGGTGGTCGAGCCGGGCGACCAGCCCGGCCGGGACGAGCACCCGGGTGCCGGGCACCCAGGGTTCGGCGTCGACCAGCAGGTGGTCCCCGGCGTCCTGTTCGACCCGGCCGACCGGGCCGTCGGTGGCGAGCACCTCGTACCCGACCAGCGTGAGGTCGGCGGCGGGATGGGAGCCCGGGCGGTACTCCCACAGGTCGGTGGTCATGGTGTCACGCCTCCGGACGGTCCCAGGGCCGCCGTTCGCGGCGCTCCCGGCGTTCCCGGGCCTCCGCCGGGTCCACCGCTTCGGTGCGGCCGCGGCCGGCGCGACGGCGGCGCAGCAGCTCGGAGGCGGCGAACGCGGCCGCCACGGTGGCCGCCCAGACCACGCCGAGCGCGACCAGTACGGCGGTGGCCGGGGTCCGCAGGCCCACACCGAGGCAGATCATCGTCATCACCAGGGCGGTCAGCACGACCCCCGCCGAGAACCTGCGCCCGATGCCGCGGAGCACGCCCCGGACCCGGCTCGGCGGCTCGGCGCCCATGGTGCTCAGCTTCCGGTCGAGCCGTGTGTCCTGGCGCAGATCGGACTCGATCTCCTCGAGGAGCCGCCGCTCCCATCCGCTCAACGCGGGTCCGTCCATCTCGGTCACCTCCGACACTTCGGGTGACGTGCTCGCACCCGGGCGGTTGCCCGGTACGGGCTCGCGCTAACCGTTCCGGGCACCGCCTGTTCCGGCGCCGACGGGCCCGAACGCCCGGGGGCGGGCGAGCAGGCTGTCGTCCAGGACGCTCAACAGGGCGGCGGCGTCGCGGTGGACCTCGGCCGCGCCCGCCGCCCGCAGCTCGGGGCCGGTGTCCCGGCCGGCCGCCAGGGCGACGCACGGCACCCCGGCCCGCCGCGCCGCCCGGACCTCGCGCACGCTCCCGGCGACGGCCACGGCGTGCCAGGGCCTGCCGTCCACCAGGTCCAGCGCGGCCCGCACCGGGTCGCCCCCGGGGTCGGCCACGGCCAGTGCCGGAGCCCCGGCCGGCCCGGGGCCGGTCAGCACGACCGTCCAGCCCCGTACCGCGCACTCGCGCAGCAACTCGGCACCGCCGGGCAGCGCGGGCTGCCACCAGTCGGTACCGAAGAGAGCCGCCGAGACCACCGTCATGACCACCGCTTCCGTTCGCGGGCGACGCACCGAACGCTCTCTTCCAGGTTAGGTCGCTCCCCCGCCGCGCGCGCAGCCTGCGCCCCGTGGATCCGCGGCGGGGGGCCGTGGCAAGGAGCCACGGCGGGGGGCCGCGCGGCCGTCGGTTCGCGCCGCCCGGACCGCCGCTCCGCGC
Organism: Kitasatospora sp. NPDC058184; assembly: GCF_042883725.1. Classification (NCBI taxonomy): domain Bacteria; kingdom Bacillati; phylum Actinomycetota; class Actinomycetes; order Kitasatosporales; family Streptomycetaceae; genus Kitasatospora; species Kitasatospora sp. NPDC058184. Next base: position 76,261 of record NZ_JBHVVE010000011.1, on the reverse strand, counting down.
GTGCGCCGTCGCTCCGGAGCGCCGGCCGGGGCCGGGGCGGGGACGACGGCCGCGCGCCGGGGCCCGTCGTGCGGTGCGGTCCGTGAAAAGCCGCTGGTCCGGGGTGGGCCGCAGGCCCTAGGGTGTCGCCCCGTCACATTGGTCCAGTCCAGGAGTCCGTCCCCGATGCCTTCGCCCGCCCTGTACCGCTCGCCCAGACCCAGCTCCACCGCCGCCACCGTCCTGCTCGCCGTGTGCGGCACCGCGACCCTCGCCTCGCTCGCCGCGGGCTTCCGCCTGTACGGGGAGGCGGGGGAGTTCGCCGCCGACTCCGACCTGGCCGACGAGTCCGCGCTGACGGACGCGGCCCTGCTCTACGACAACGTCAGCCTGGTCCAGACGCTCACCCTGCTGGCCTCGGCGGTCGCCTTCATCACCTGGTTCCACCGGGTGCGGGTGAACGCGGAGGTCTTCGACCCGAGCGGGCACCGGTTCAAGCGCGGCTGGGCGATCGGCGGCTGGTTCACCCCCGTGGTCGCCCTCTGGTTCCCGTTCCGGATCACGGTCGACACCTGGACGGCCAGCGCCCGGCCGGACGCCTCCGGGGTGCGCCTGCCGCACCCCCAGCCGCTGGTCAACCTCTGGTGGGCCACCTTCTGGCTGGCCAACGCGACCGGCCGGTTCGGCGCCAACTACCTGAACTCGGCGAAGTACCCGGACGACTACCAGACCGCCCTCGGCTGGCTGCTGGCCTCCGACGTGCTGGAGGTGGTCGCCGCCGTCCTCGCCGTCCTGGTCGTCCAGCGGCTGACGGCCATGCAGGAGGAGCGCTTCGCCGAGTCCACCGCCCACGCGTACGCGGTCCGCGGCGGGACCGTCCGGGGCTGAGCCGTTCCGCCGGCCGCGGGCCCGCGGGCGGGCGCTCAGTCCGTGAACGGGTCCGAGGCCAGCCGGGCGTGCAGGTGCTCGTCCGTGTAGACGCCCCCGCCGTAGGTGTAGGAGGCGCGCAGGGTGCCCTCGTACGGGAAGGCGGCCCGCTCGGCGACCCGGCAGGAGGCCTCGTTGCCGACGGCGTGGTAGAGCTCGATCCGGCGGGCGCCGGCGTGCTCCACCGCCCAGCGGGTGACGGCGGTGGTGGCCCGGGTGGCCAGGCCCCGGCCGCGGGCCGCGGCGAGCAGCCAGTAGCCGACCATGGCCACGCCGTCGTCCTGGTTGCTCCACCCCAGGTAGGCGTTGCCGCAGAGGCTGCCGTCGGCGGCGTCGATCACGGCGAAGGAGGCCGCGCTGCCGTCGGCCCAGCCTGCCTCGCAGCGCTCCAGGTAGGCCTGCGGGTCGACCGGGCCGGTGGCGCTGAGCGGGTTCCAGCGGGCGACGGCCGGGTCCGCCGCGGCGGCGAGCAGGGCGGGCACGATTCCGCCGGACACGTCGAGGCCGGGCCCCCACGGGCGCAGCACGGCGTCGCCGAGGTCGAGGACGGTGGGGCGGAACAGCCGCTGGGCGGTGCCGGGATCGCTGATGGTCATCCCGTCTTCCTATCCCCCGCTCCCCCGGGCCCGCCAGCGAATATTCCGGCGCCCGCCCCGACGCCCGCTCCGCCCCTGGTGGACGGAGCGGGCGTACGGAGCGGGCGGGCGGACGGGGCGCGGTCAGCTCCGGGCCAGGTAGCCGTTCTCCACCAGCCAGAGCACGTTCAGCTTGGCCGGGCCGCCGGGCAGCAGGGTGGCGTCGAGCTGGTACTGGAGGCCCCAGCCGGGCTGGTTGAACCAGGGAGCGATCGGGCCGGCGTGCACCGTGAAGGCCTTGACCACCTTGTAGTCATGGTAGTTGCAGGCGGCCGGCGGGGTGCCGTCCAGGCTCTGCGGCGGGAGCGCGCGGCTGGCGTAGGGCAGGCCCTCGGGGGCGAGGTAGGCGCCGTACTCGCTGCCGTAGCGGTCGATGTTCTGGTTCGGGTAGAGGGTGAGGTCGAACTCGATCGGGCTGCCGTCGGGCAGGGTGACGTAGCCGTCGGCCGGCGGGTAGATCCAGCCGCCCTTGCCGCCGTTGCCGGCCGGGTCGTAGTACTTGGCCAGGAAGTCCTGCTCGCCCGCGCCGCCGGTGCGCTGGTAGCCGACGAGCTGGCGGCCGACCGGCCCGGCGGTCGGGAGGTCGGCCGGGCCGAGGCGGGCGTCGTCGTGGCGGAAGGCGGCGGAGCACTGGTCGGCGGGGGTGGCCGCCGGGGCCGCGACGGCGGCGGGGACGGTCACGGCGGTGAGGGCGGCGGCCGCGGCGAGCGGCGCGACGAGCAGGCGAAGGCGAAGGCGCACGGTGTCTCCGTCGAACGGGTCAGCGGTCGAAAAAGGAGCCACGGAGGAGCGTTCTGCTCACCCTCCGTGGCTGGTTCGACACCAGGCAATCGGATCATCTGATCATTCGTCAACATGATCAGTGCGACTGCGCGTTCGACTCGGCGGATTCGGCCAAAGCCGGGACACCGGGACCGCCCGTCCGCGAGGATGAGCGGTCCGGCGCGCCCGGGTCACTTCCCCGGGGCGACCCGCCCGAGCAGGTGGAGCAGCCGGTCGAGGGCGTCCTTGGAGTTCGGCTCGGTCAGGTTGGCCATCAGCCGGAACGCCGCCTTCAGCAGCGCCGGGTGGCCGAGCCCGGCCGCCCCGGCCGCGCCGCGCAGCTTCGGGCGGCCCAGCAGGTCGGCGGCCAGGCGGCCGAGCGCGAAGTAGCCCGCGTAGGCGGAGCGCAGCGCCTGCGGGTAGGCACGCAGGGCGAGTTCGCGACCGCGGTCGGTGCGGCGGGCGAGGGCCTGGACGATGGTCTCGGCGGCGTAGCGACCGGACTCCATCGCATAGGCGATGCCTTCGCCGGTGCCCGGGCTGACCGTCCCGCCCGCGTCGCCGATCAGCAGCAGACCGTCGGCGTAGTGGGGCGCGCGGTTGAGGCCCATCGGCAGGGCGGCACCGCGGATCGGCTCGGTGACCGCGTCGGGGGTGTAGCCGTACTCCGGGGGCAGGCCGTCGCACCAGCGCCGCAGCACCTCGCGCCAGTCCGCCTCGGTCCCGGCGGTGTCCAGGACCCCGAGGCCGACGTTGGCGGTGCCGTCGCCCATGCCGAACACCCAGGCGTAGCCGGGCAACTGGCGCCGGGCCCGGTCGTCGGGGTCGCGCAGGTCGAGCCAGACCTCCAGGTAGCGGTCGTCGTGGCGCGGGGTGGTGAAGTACGTCCGGTAGGCGACGCCCATCGCGCGGTCGGTGCGGCGGTAGCGCCGCATCGCCACCGACAGCCGGGTGGAGTTGCCGTCGGCGGCGACCACGACCGGGGCCCGGTAGGCGACCGGCCGGCGCTCCTCGCCCAGTTTGGCGGTGACCCCGGTGATCCGGCCGGTCCGCTCGTCCAGCGTCGGGCCCGTCACATTGGCGCGTTCGACCACCCGGGCTCCGAGCGAGGCGGCCTTGCGGGCGAGCAGTTCGTCGAAGTCTGCGCGGCGCCGGACCAGTCCGTACCCGGGGTAGGCGGAGAGCTCGGGCCAGTCGAACTCCACCGAGCGGTGCCCGGAGATCAGCCGCAGGCCCCGGTTGTGCAGCCAGCCGGCCTCCTCGGAGACGTCGATGCCGAGGTCGGTCAACTGCTTGACGGCGCGCGGGGTGAGGCCGTCCCCGCAGACCTTCTCGCGCGGGAAGGCGGACTTCTCCAGCAGCAGGACGTCCAGTCCGGTCCGGGCGAGGTGGGCGGCGGCGGTGGAGCCGGCCGGTCCGGCGCCGACCACGATGACGTCGGCGCTCCCCCCGTCCTGGACGGCCTCCCCGCCACTGACGGTCTCCTCGGGCCGGACGGTCTGCTCTGGGCCGGGCATCGCACTCTCCCACGGGTCGGATCGGCTGTCCGCGCGACGGAGTCCTCGGACTGGGCGGTTCCGGACGGACGATAGAGAACCCCGGCACCCGCCCGCCGCCCCGACACGCAGGCCGCCCCGCGAACCGGCCAATACCGGCCACCCCTGCCGTACGGGTCCACCCGCCACGCCGGGGCCCGGACGCAACCGAGCCCCCGGCCCGCGAGCAGCAGCGGGACCAGGGGCTCTCCGTCGTTCCGCGGCGCGGACCCCTCGGGGGGATCAACGGCGGTCGCGCCGGGTTCGACGAGGGCCCCGACCACGGGGGCGGACCGGGGCCCTCATCCGGTACCACGGCCGGCACCGCCTCCCGGGTTCACCACCAGTCCCACTGATCTCACTAGTCCCACTGACACCACCGGCACCACCCGATCCGGCCCCGGGAACGGCGGAAGCCCCTGACCGCACGGGGGAACGTGGCAGGGGCTTCCACTGTCGTCTACGGCCGGCGGGCCCTCACGGGTTCAGCGCCAGCACCACGTACCCCGCCAGCACCGCCAGGTGCACCGCGCCCTGCAGCGGGGTCGCCCGGCGCGGGATGACGGTGAGGGTGAGCAGCACGATGGTCAGGCTCAGCAGCACCATGTGCGCCGGGTCGAGGCCGAGGACGAGCGGGCCGGAGAGCCAGGTGGAGGCGATCGCGACCGCCGGGATGGTCAGGCCGATGCTGGCGAGCGCCGAGCCGAGGGCGAGGTTGAGGCTGGTCTGCACCCGGTTGCGGACGGCCGCGCGCAGCGCCGCGATGGTCTCCGGCAGCAGCACCATCATGGCGATCACGACGCCGACCACGGCGTGCGGCAGCCCGGCGTCGTCCACCGCCTTCTCGATGGTCGGCGACACGCCCTTGGCCAGGCCCACCACCGCCACCAGGGCGACGGCGAGCAGCAGCAGGCTGATCCCGGCGGCCCGGAGGGTGGGCGGGGAGGCGTGCTCCTCCTCGGCCAGCACCCGGCCCTCGGGGGTGACGGGCAGGAAGTAGTCGCGGTGCCGGACGGTCTGGGTGGCCACGAACAGGCCGTAGACCACCAGCGAGGCGGTGGCCGCGAAGGTGAGCTGGGTGGTCGAGAACTGGGGGCCGGGCGAGCTGGTGGTGAAGGTCGGCAGTACCAGGCTGAGGGTCGCGAGGGTGGCGATGCAGGCCAGCGCGGCGCCGGTGCCCTCGGCGTTGAAGACGGCGGTCCGGTACTTGACGGCGGCGACCAGGATGGACAGTCCGAGGATGCCGTTGCAGGTGATCATCACGGCGGCGAAGACGGTGTCCCGGGCCAGGGTGGAGGACTTGTCCCCGCCGTCGGCCATCAGCGTCACGATCAGCGCGACCTCGATCACGGTGACCGCCACGGCGAGGACCAGTGACCCGAAGGGCTCCCCCGACCAGTGCGCGATCACCTCCGCGTGGTGCACGGCCGACAGCACGGCGCCCACCAGGAAGCAGGCGACCACCGCCACCACCCAGCCGGGGAGTTCCTTGTGCCAGGTCAGGGCGAGGACGAGGAACGACACCACCGGGACGACGACGGTCCATTGCGCGAGAGCCGCGCGGAGCTTCGTGATCATGCCGCCGAGGATCCCAGACCGGAGGCCCGTCACCCGGGTGCCCGCGCCGGATACATAGGGATGTGGCATAACTCATCCCAATTCGGCAGTCACCCACCGTAGCCATGAAGGTACTGAAGCACTTTGTCGACATGTTGCCGAAGTCGTTCCGGGACGCCCCCGGCGGTCGCCACGGTCTTGTCGCTGGTCCGGTAGGCCGCCGCAACCAGGGCGGGCAGGTCGTGGGTGAAGCCGTGGCGCTTTATCTGCTGGTCGAGCCAGCAGGCGTAGTTGCCCATCGCGGCGATCGCGTCGCCCGGGTCCCAGTACGACTTCGGACCGGCGTGGGTGGCGGCCTTGCCCCAGGCCTCGAAGACGGAGGGCGTCCACAGGGCGATGCCGTACTCGCCGGTCTCCGGGCGGGCGGCCTTCGGGTCGAAGCCGCTCTCGGCCTTCAGCATGGCGGCCAGCAGCACCGGGGTGACCTCCGGCTCGGGGCAGCGCCGCGCCGCGGTCTCGATCATGCCCCGGTAGGCCACCGGGACGTCCGATCCGGCCGGGATCGCGCCGGGCGGCGGGGGCGCCGCGCGCTCAGCCGCGCCCGGACCGCCGGGCTCCGGGCCACCGGCCAGGGCGAGGACGGCGAGCCCGCAGGCGAGCAGGCCCGCGCCGGACCGGACGGCGGCCTGGACGGCGACCCGGACAGCGGCCCGACGGCCCCGGCCCGGAACGGCGGCGGCCCGGGCGACCAGCGCCGCCAGCCCGGCCGGCCCGGTCCGGGTCCGCTCCTCCCGCCCGGGGGCGAGGCAGGCGGCGACCACCGGCCGCCAGCGCACCGGCAGCGCCTCGTGCAGCCGAAGCGGCGCGGCGCCCCGCGCGTACGCCTGGGCGGCCAGCGAGCGGGCCCGACTGGTGGCGCCGAGGAAGGGGTGCAGGCCGCCGGTGAGCACCTGGTGGGCGATCACCCCGAAGGCCCAGACGTCGGCGCTGGGGCGCAGCGCGATGCCGCGGGCGCCGGTGCGCTCGGACCACCACTCGGGCGGGACGTGGTCGGGCGAGCCCAGCGGCGGGGCGTAGGCGTGGGTGCCCTCCAATTCGGCGGTGAGGCCGAAGTCGGCGATCTTCGCGGTGCCGTCGGGCATCAGCAGGACATTGGCCGGTTTCAGGTCCCCGTGCACCCAGCCGACCCGGTGCATGTGGCTCAGCCCGGCGCAGACCTCGGCCAGGATCCGCTCGGCGCCGGGCACCGCCGCACCGGGGCGGGCCTCGCCCAGCAGGTCCTGGAGGCTGCTGGCGGCGCGTTCCATCACCAGGGCGACGGCACCGTCGAGCGCCGGGTGGTCCGGGTCCTCGACGGTGGCCACGGCGAGGGTGCGGATCAGGTGGGGGTGGTCGGCGCGGCGGCTGAAACGCTGTTCGCTGCGGGCCATCCGGGCCACGGTCCGGCGCTGGCCGGGGGCGAACCGGGCCGCGCCGAGGATCTTGACGGCGGCCTGGCTCCCGTCGGGGCCCTCGGCGGCGTACACGCTGCCCCAGGCACCCGCGCCGAGGAAGGCGCCGAGGCGGTAGCCGGCGATCGGGTAGCCCTCCGGGACCGCGAAGGACGGGCCCCCGGACGGCCCGGGGTCGGAACCCGGCTCCGGCTCGGGCTCGGACCCCGGCGACGGCTCGGACGGGGCGCCGGGCGTCACGGCCGGGCGACCGGGCGCCGGGGCGGGAGCAGGGCCAGGTGCTCCTCCCGGACGAGGTCGAACTTCAGTGCCAGCGCCACCAGTTCCTCGCGCTTGCCGCCGGCCGGCCCTTCCTCGTACGGCTCGCGCAGCCGCAGCTTGGTCTCCACCAGGTAGTCGATGTGGTAGTTGACCGCCGAGCGGCTCAGCCCGCGGCAGCCGGGCAGGGCGCGCAGCCGGGCGAGCACCTCGGTCACTCCGGGGACGGCGGCGGCGGAGGGTGAGCGCAGCCGGGGCTCGCAGAGCGCGAGCAGGACCAGGAAGTACTTGGCGGTCGGGTCCAGGGCGAACGGGCTGACGGTGTGCTCGCCGTCGGCGCCGCCTGGCCGCCCGTCGAGGTAGGCGTGCTGCGGGGCGAAGACCTTGAAGGCCGCGGGCTCGCCGAGCGCGGGCAGCAGCACCCGGGAGAGTTCGAACGGGACGGGGGCGCCGAGCCGGCCGGGCGCGACCTTGACGTGCTCCCCCGCGCCCTCCAGGTTCTCCACCACGTAGGTGGCCGAGGTGCTGAAGTTGGACAGCCGCCAGTAGTCCTCGGCCGCGACCACCTCCCCCGCCCGGCGGGAGACGCCCTGGTCGGGCAGTGGGATGGGGACCGGTCGGCCGGGCTCCCCGCGCCCGAACACCGCGGTCTCGCCCGGGCCCATCCGCAGCAGGCCGGGGGCCCCACCGGGTCTCATCCCGGGCCCGGGGCCGGGCAGTTGGACGATGACCGTGTCCACGCGGCACCTCCGTGGGATCGGGTCGATACCTCCGTGGGATGGGGTCGATGGTATCCGTCCTATTCGCCCCGGGGGCAAACCCGCCACCCGGACGGGTGAGGAACCGCCCTTTTCCACCCATGAACTGATCATCCGTCAGGACTGGAGTTGTCCGTGTGCTGAACAGATGAGGAATGGTTGCAGGATGTAGTTGAACGGTCACCATGAGTGTGACGCAACGCACACACAACACGTTCACGATGTGTGCAAGACTCATCTCAAGGAGTGAGATTCCCTTAATTTCCAAGGAGGTTCGTATCATGCGCGCTCGGATCGCAGCTGTGGTGATGGCGGCGGCAGGGATCGCCGGCCTGACGGCGGCCCCGGCCATAGCGGCCACCGCGACGTCCGACACCGACACCGCGCTCTGCGCCACGGTGCTCAACCAGCCCTGCATCTCGCACCAGGCCGACGGCTCCGGCATCGTCGGCGTCGCCCAGGTCAGCGCGGACCCGGGCCAGTTGACGCTGGTTCGGGTCGAGGTCCGCACCCAGGCCGCCTGGGGCAGCCCCTGGGAGGCGGTCGCCTCCGCGACCACCGTCCGGTTCGGCTCCGCCAAGGCGGTCACCCCGCGGGTGACCGCCGGCGCCCCCCGCATGATCTGCGCGACCGCCGGCCCCGCGCTGGACGTCGCCAAGCAGGTCACCACCTGTACCCACCCGTTCTGATCGCGGGGCCGCCGAGGCGCCGCACCCACCACCCCCACGCCGTCCGTACGACCGGGCAGCCGTCCGGACGACCAGGGGGCGGGAAGCAGTGAAGAGCACCACCACCGGGGCCGGCCGCCGGGACATCCCGTCCCGACGACCGGCCCCGGCCATGCCGATCGGGCGGCAGCCGTCCCGATCAGGCAGAAGAGGCGGCGGCGGAGATCATCCGGAACGCGGACCCGGGTGGACCTGGGGCACCCCTTCACGGCAAACTGGTCTAGACCTTGGAGGTCTAGACCTCAGCCTCGCCTCAGAACGGTGGACCCAGTATGGAAATCGTGATCGTCCCTGACGCCCGTGCGGCCGGCGAACTCATCGCCGCGGCGATCACCGATCTGCTGACCGACAAGCCCGACGCCCTGCTCGGCGTGGCCACCGGCTCGACCCCGCTGCCGATCTACCAGGCCCTGGCCGAGCGGGTCCGCGACGGCCGACTGGACGCCGCCGAGGCGCGCATCTGCCAGCTGGACGAGTACGTCGGCCTGCCCGCCGGCCACCCGGAGTCCTACCGCTCGGTGGTGCTGCGCGAGGTCGTGGAGCCGCTCGGCCTGACCGAGGACTCCTTCCTGGGCCCGGACGGAAACGCCTCCGACATCGCCGCGGCGGCCACCGCCTACGACCGCGCGCTGGCCGAGGCCGGCGGCGTCGACCTCCAGCTGCTCGGCATCGGCACGGACGGCCACATCGGCTTCAACGAGCCCTGCTCCTCGCTCTCCTCCCGGACCCGGATCAAGACCCTGACCCGGCAGACCCGCGAGGACAACGCCCGCTTCTTCGACAGCCTCGACGAGGTCCCGCACCACGTCATCACCCAGGGCATCGGCACCATCCTGGAGGCCCGCCACCTGGTCCTGCTCGCCACCGGCGAGGCCAAGGCCGAGGCCGTCGCGCTCGCCGTCGAGGGCCCGCTCTCCGCGGTCGTCCCCGCCTCGGCGCTGCAGCTGCACCCGCACGCCACCGTCGTGGTGGACGAGGCGGCCGCCTCCCGCCTCAAGCTCGCCGACTACTTCCGCGACACCTACGCGGCCAAGCCGGCCTGGCAGAAGCTCTGAGCGCTCCCGGGCAGCGGCCTTGACGGCCGGGGCGCCGGCCACCGACTCCCCTCGGTGGCCGGCGCCCCGGCCGTTTCGCCGTACGGAGACGCCGCTCAGTACCGCGAGCGCCGCTCAGCGTGGGGAGCACCGCTCAGTTCCGCGAGCACCGCTCAGCACGGGGAGCACCGCTCAGCACGGGAAGCGCCGCTCAGCGCTTGCGGAGCCAGTCGGCGAAGGCCGCCAGGCCCGGGCCCGGGTCGCGGCGGCCGAGGCCGATCCGGAACCGGTCGGCCGGGGTCGGGGTCAGCTCCGAGCGGAAGATCCCGGCGGGCAGCAGCAGCACGCCCGCCTGCTCGACCAGCGCGGTGCAGAACTCCTCCACGCCGTCCGGGCCCAGGTAGCGCGGGAAGGCGACGCAGCCGCCGTCCGGCGCGCGCCACTCGAAGAGGTCGGCGAACTCGGCGAAGAAGGCGTCGAACAGCGGCAGGTTCCCGGCGATGATCGCGCGGTTGCGGGCCAGGATGCGGTCGCGGGCGGTGATCGCGATCCGGGCCAGCACCTCGCTCGGCGCCGAGTTGCAGATCGTGGTGTAGTGCTTGGCCCGCTCCAGGCGCGAGCGCAGTTCCTGGTCCCGGCAGGCGATCCAGCCGATCCGCAGGCCGGGCAGGCCGAGCGACTTGGAGGTCACGTTGAGCGAGAGGGCCCGCTCGGAGAGGTCGGCGGCCTGCGGCAGGGCGCGGGCCGGGTCGCGCTCCAGACCGCGGTAGACCTCGTCCGAGAACAGCCGGATGCCGCGCTCGTCGCAGAGCTCGGCCAGCCGGACGAAGTCGGCGGTGTCGATCACCGTGCCGGTCGGGTTGTTCGGGAAGTTGACCGACAGCACCCTGGTGTTCGGCCGCAGCGCCGCCTCGACCGCGTCCAGGTCCAGCGCCCAGTCCCGCTCCGGGTCCAGCGCGACGCCGGTGACCTCGCAGAGCGAGAGCGGGACGGTCTCGGCGGACTGGTAGTTCGGGGTCAGCACCACCGCGTGGTCGCCCGGTTCGAGCAGGACCTACATGGCGAGGTTGAGCCCCTCCTGGGCGCCGCCGAAGCAGATCACGTCGTCCTCGCCGACCCGCTCGTACATCCCGGCGACGGCGCGGCGCAGCCCGGGGTCGCCGAAGGTCTCGGTGTAGCCGAGGGCCAGGGTGTCCCAGGCCTCGCGGTCCTCGGGGCCCGCCAGGGCGAGCAGCTCGGCCATCGTCATGGTCTGCGCGTCGGAGGCGGTGAGGTGGTGGCGGGCGGTGAACTCCCAGCGCGAGAAGTGGGTTTCGAGCCGGAAGTCGGGGAGCCGGGTCACTGGTGGTCCTCCTCGCTGGGGCCCGCGGGGTGCTGCTTGAGCTCGGCGAGCAGGCTGTAGGCGCTGGAGCGGGAGATCCGCAGCGCGGTGGCGACGACGGGGACGGCGCGCCGGACGGCGAACACCCCCGCCCGGTCGAGTTCGCCCAGGACGGCGAGCCGGTCCTCGCGGGTGAAGCGCTCCAGCGGGCGGCCCTGGGCGCGGACGTACCCGCCGACCACGTCGTTGATCCGCTCGGTCCAGTCGCGCTCGAAGAGCGGTTCGGGGCGCGGCGCGGTGGGGGCGGCGAAGCCGGCCAGCAGGGCGGCGGCCTGCTCCAGCGGGCCGCGGTCGAGGTTGACGCAGAGCACCGCGGTGGGCTTCCCGTCGTCGTCGCGCAGTACGGCGCTGACGGAGGAGAGCCGGCGTCCGTCGGGCAGCAGCTTCGCGTACGGGCCGTAGACGTCGGGGGCGGAGGGGTCGATCCCGTCGAGCTCGCCGAGCAGTGACGGGTCGCCGGGGGCCCGGGGGGTCATCGGGTTCCAGACGGCGAGGACCCGGTCGGTGGCGGTGTCGTGCAGCACGACCTCGGCGTACGGGCCGAGCAGCAGGGCCACCGCGCGGCAGACCGGGGACCAGGTCCGTACGCGGGGGTCGGGGTTTTCCGAGGACATGCCTGGACTGTACGTCCGGCTCGGACACTTGGTCCAGGGCTTTCACGCCCCGGGCCCCGCCGGAGGGTTCCGGCGGGGCCCGGGGCGGCTGCCCGTGCGCTACTTGCAGGTGATCAGCAGCCCGAGCACCGCGGAGCAGCTGCGGGTGGCCCGGCTGGTGGCGGGCGACGGGTCGGCGGGCGCCCCGGCGGTGCGCGCCACGGTGACGTCCCAGCTGCGGAGCAGGGTGAGCAGGCCGACGCCGACCGAGAAGTGCCGGGTGGTGCTCGCGCCCTTGGCCAGCGGCGCGGTCAGCGCGCAGTTCAGCTTCCCGGCGGCGACGGTGCAGTCACCGGAGGTCGTGGTCAGCCCGGCGGGCAGGTCGGCGGCGACGGTGGCCGTGGTCACCGGGTCGGGGCCCTGGCCGGTGAGGGTGACGGTGTAGTCGACCCGGCTGGAGAGCAGCCCGGTGACCGGGGTCGCGGTGAGCGCGACGCCCAGGTGGGCGGCGGGGGCGGTGTAGGTGAAGCGGTCGGCGGCGACGGCCGCGCTGGTGCCGCCGGGCCCGGTGACCCGCACGTCCACGGCTCCGGCGACGGTGGTGGCGGGGGCGGTCGCGGTGCAGCTGGTCTTCGTGCAGCTGAACGAGGTGGCGGCGCCGGCCGCGCCGAAGGTCACGGCGGTGGCGCCGGCCAGGTCGGTGCCGGTGATGGTCACCGCGGTGCCGCCCGTCCCGGAGCCGCCGTTCGGGCTGATCGCGGTCACGTCCGGCACCGGCAGCGGGAAGGTCACCACGTCGACGGCGCTGCCGGTGAAGTCGGCGAGGTAGCCGTGCCGCCCGTCGGCGGTCAGGGCCAGGCTGTACGGGCTGGCGCCCACCGGGACGGTCGCGGTGACCGTCCGGCTCGCGGTGTCCACCACGCTCAGGGTGTTGTCGGCGTAGTTGGAGACGTAGGCCGCCGTGCCGTCCGGGGAGACGGTCACCGCGTAGGGGCCGGAGCCGACGGCGACGGTGCCGAGGACCGTACCGGCCGCGGTGTCGATCACGGCGGCGGTGCCGTCGTCGCCGTCGGCGGTCCACAGCCGGGTGCCGTCCGGGCTGAGCGCGAGGCCGAAGACGCCGTGGCCGACCGGGACGGTGCCGCTCACCGTGCCGCTCGCGGTGTCGACCACGGTGACGGCCTTGGCGCCGGACGCGGCGACGTACAGCCGGGTGCCGTCCGGGGAGACGGCCAGGCCGTGCGGCTCGGCGCCGACCGGCACGGTCGCGGTCACGGTGTCGGACGACGTGTCCAGCACGCTGACGGTGTTGGCGGCGGCGTTGCTCACGTAGGCGCGGGAGCCGTTCGGCGCGAGGGCGAGGCCCCAGGGCTGGGCGCCGACCGGGACGGTCGCGGTGACGGCGTCGGTCGCGGTGTCCACGACGCTGACGGTGTTGTCCAGGTGGTGGGTCAGGTAGGCCCGGTGCCCGTCGGGCGACACGGCCACGGCGTACGAGCCGGACCCGGCGGTGAAGCCGCCGGACACGGTGTTGCTCGCGGTGTCGAGCACGCTGACGGCGCCGCTGCTCTGGCTGGTCACATAGGCGTGGCCGCCGTCCGGCGTCAGCGCGACGCCCGCCGGGTACGGCGCCACCGCCAGGTGCGCGGCGACGGCCGGCGGCGGTGTGACGGCCTCGGCGGTCGCGGGCAGCGACAGCAGTGCGGCCGTGGTCGCGGATATCGCGGCCACGGCCGTCCGGGTACGACGGGGTGTGCGGGGTGTTCTCACGGGTCTCTCCAGCTGCTCGGCACGGACGAACGTGTGGTGGTGCTGTGGTGGGTTCGGAGCCGGGGGAAGCGTAGAAGCCGCCCTGACTTTCCGTCAGGGAGTGACTACTAATGTCGCCAAATGTTCAGATCCGATCGCCGCGCGAGGGTGCGCGGACCCGCCACGGCCCCGACCGGGCCGAGGGCTCCGGATCGACGTGACCGGGGTCTCGATCGACGTCGTGCAGAAAATTGGAGTTGCGGAGTCGTATTCGATAGCGTTCCGAACGTGAGGCTGACCAAGAGCACCGACATCGCCCTGCGGATCGCCATGCGACTGGCCGTCCTGGGCGAGGGCGACAACCCGACCACCCGCGAGGTGGCCGCGTCCGTCGGCGTGCCGTACACCCACGCGGCGAAGGTGGTCAGCCGGCTGCAGCACCTGGGGGTGGTGGAGGCCCGGCGCGGTCGCGGCGGCGGGCTGATGCTCACCTTCGCCGGGCGGACCGGTTCGCTCGGACTGCTGCTGCGGGAGCTGGAGGGGGTCGGCGACGTGGTCGGCTGCGAGGACGACCCGCCCTGCCCGCTGCGGGCCGCGTGCCGGCTGCGCGGAGCACTGCGGGGCGCCCAGGAGGCGTTCTTCGCCGCGCTCGACCACCTCTCCATCGACGACCTGGTGGCCTCCCCCACCGGGCCGGTCCTGCTCAGCCTCACCGCGAGACCCGCCGACACCGCCTGACCCACCGGCGTCACCGGCACCGCCGGATCCACCGAGACTGCCGGACCCACCGAGACCGCCGGACCCACCGGCCGATCGGCCCACCGGGGCTGCGCGCCTCTTTCACAGCCTTTAATGCGAATCTCAAATACCAGTTAGGAGCCCGACTGATGCTGTCCGCGAAGTCCACCGAGGTCATCGAGGCCACCCTGCCCGTCGTGGGCGCCGCCATCGGCGACATCACCCCGCGCTTCTACGACCGGCTGTTCGCCGCGCACCCGGAGCTGCTGCGCGACCTCTTCAACCGGGGCAACCAGGCCAACGGCACCCAGCGCGAGGCGCTGGCCGGCTCGATAGCCGCCTTCGCCACCGCCCTGATCGCCGACCCGGACCAGCGGCCGGACGCGATGCTCGCCCGCATCGCCCACAAGCACGTCTCCGTCGGCATCGACAGCAGCCAGTACAAGATCGTCCACGAGCACCTGTTCGCCGCCATCGTGGAGGTGCTCGGCGAGGCCGTCACCCCCGAGGTCGCCGCCGCCTGGGACGAGGTCTACTGGCTGATGGCCAACGCGCTGATCGCCCTCGAGGACCGGCTGCGCGCCGAGGCCGCCGCCGGCGGCGACCCGGCCGACCTGTGGCGCCCCTACACCGTGATCGCCCGCCACCAGGAGACCAAGGCCGTCACCAGCTACCTGGTCCGCCCCGCCGACGGCCGCCCCGTCCCGGCCTTCCGCCCCGGCCAGTACGTCTCGGTGCGCACCGAACTGGCCGACGGCGCCCGGCAGATCCGCCAGTACAGCCTCTCCGGCGGCGCCGACGGCGCGCTGCGCTTCAGCGTCAAGCGCGAGGACGGCGGCGAGGTCTCCGGCCACCTGCACGACCACCTGAAGGCCGGCGACCCCGTCGAACTGGCGCCCCCGCTGGGCGACATCGCCCTGGCCGACGGCGACGGCCCGGTGCTGCTCGCCTCCGCCGGCATCGGCAACACCCCGATGACCGCCATGCTCGACCACCTCGCCACCACCGGCTCCACCCGGCGGATCGTCTCCGTCCACGGCGACCGCGACCAGCTGAGCCACGCCTTCCGGGCCGAACTGGCACGGCTCACCGCCGACCTGCCGAACGCGGACTCGCACGTCTTCTACGAGCGGCCGCTCGGCGAGTGGCCGGCCGAGCGCACCGGCCTGGTGGACCTCTCCACCGTCGAGGTCCCGGCCGGCACCACCGCCTACCTCTGCGGGCCGCTCCCCTTCCTGCGCGCCGTCCGCGAGCAGCTGCTGACCGCGGGCGTCCCGGCGGCGGACATCCACTACGAGGTGTTCGGGCCGGACCTCTGGCTCGGCGCCTGAGGCCGTGAGGCCGTGAGGCCGTGAGGCCGTGAGGCCGTGAGGCCGTGAGGCCGTGAGGCCGTGAGGCCGTGAGGCCGTGAGGCCGTGAGGCCGTGAGGCCG
>NZ_JBHVVE010000011.1:0-60645 GCF_042883725.1 Kitasatospora sp. NPDC058184 | reverse complement strand
GTGAGTCCCGGGGGCTGACGTCCCCGGCCGAGGTCGCACGGCCGAAGTCCCACCGCGGCACCGGTCCGCTCGGTACGATCACGAGCGGTCCGGTGCCGTTCGGCTTCCGGCGTCCGGCGGTTCGGGCGTCCGGCGGGGGTCCGGTTCGGCAGAAGGGAGCCCGGATGCGGGTCGCGCTGTTCGCCACCTGCGTCAACGACGCGCTGTTCCCCGCCACGGCGGTGGCCACCGTCCGGCTGCTGGAACGGCTCGGCGTGACGGTGGACTTCCCCGCCGGGCAGACCTGCTGCGGGCAGCCGCAGTACAACACCGGCTACCGCAGGGGCTGCGAGCCGCTGGTCCGACGGACCGCGAAGGCCTTCGCCGGGTACGACCACGTGGTGACGCCCTCGGGCTCCTGCGTGGCGATGGTCCGGGACAACTACCCCCGGATCGGCGCCAGGGCCGCCGCCGAGGGCCGGGGTACCGAACTCGCCGACTTGGTCACCGACCTGGTGCCCCGGGTGGTCGAGCTGACCGAGTTCCTGACCGATGTGCTCGGCGTCGAGGACGTCGGCGCGTACTTCCCGCACACCGTCACCTACCACCCCTCCTGCCACGGCCTGCGCCTGCTCGGCCTCGGCGGGCGCCCGCGCCGGCTGCTGGGCGCCGTCGAGGGCCTGGAGCTGGTCGAGCTGCCCGGGGCCGAGGAGTGCTGCGGCTTCGGCGGCACCTTCGCGGTCAAGAACGCGGCGATCTCGGCGGCCATGGCCGAGGACAAGATCGCCAACGCGCTCGGCACCGGCGCCCGCGTGCTCTGCGGCGCCGACAACTCCTGCCTGCTGCACCTCGGCGGCACCCTGCACCGCCGGGGCGCGCCGCTGCGGCCGCTGCACCTGGCGGAGATCCTGGCCAGTACCGAGGAGCACCCCTGGAGGCCCGTGTGAGCGGTACGTTCCTCGGCATGCCCGCCTTCCCGCAGGCCGCCGCCAAGGCCGTACGGGACGAGCGGCTGCGCGCCAACCTGCGGCACGCCACCCGCACCATCCGCGACAAGCGGGCCCGGGCGGTCGCCGAACTCGCCGACTGGGACCGGCTGCGCGCCGCCGGGAAGGCGATCAAGGACCACACGCTGCGCCACCTCGACCGCTACCTGGTGCAGTTGGAGGAGTCCGTCACGGCGGCCGGCGGCACCGTGCACTGGGCCGCCGACGCCGAGGAGGCCAACCGGATCGTCGCCGGACTGGTCAAGGCCACCGGGCGGACCGAGGTCGTCAAGGTCAAGTCGATGGCCACCCAGGAGATCGAGCTCAACGAGGCGCTGGCGGCCGAGGGGATCACCGCCTACGAGACCGATCTCGCCGAGCTGATCGTGCAGTTGGGCGACGACCGGCCCTCGCACATCCTGGTGCCGGCGATCCACCGCAACCGGGCGGAGATCCGGCAGGTCTTCGCGGACCGGATGGCCTCCTGGGGCCGCCCGGCGCCCAGGGGCCTCACCGACTCGCCCGCCGAACTCGCCGAGGCCGCCCGGCTGCACCTGCGGGAGAAGTTCCTGCGCGCCGAAGTCGCCGTCTCCGGCGCCAACTTCATGGTGGCCGAGACCGGCACCCTGGTGGTGGTCGAGTCCGAGGGCAACGGCCGGATGTGCCTCACCCTGCCGCGCACGCTGATCTCGGTGGTCGGGATCGAGAAGGTCGTGCCGACCTGGCGGGACCTGGAGGTCTTCCTCCAGCTGCTCCCCCGCTCCTCCACCGCCGAGCGGATGAACCCGTACACCTCGCTCTGGACCGGGACGACGGAGGGCGACGGCCCGTCCGAGTTCCACCTGGTGCTGCTGGACAACGGCCGTACCACCGCGCTGGCCGACCAGGTCGGCCGCCAGGCGCTGCGCTGCATCCGCTGCTCGGCCTGCCTCAACGTCTGCCCGGTGTACGAGCGGGCCGGCGGGCACGCCTACGGCTCGGTCTACCCGGGGCCGATCGGCGCCATCCTGACGCCCCAACTGCGCGGCACTGCAAGCCCGGTGGACGCCTCGCTGCCGTACGCCTCCTCGCTCTGCGGGGCCTGCTACGAGGTCTGCCCGGTGGCGATCGACATCCCCGAGGTGCTGGTGCACCTGCGCGAGCGGGTCGCCGAGCAGGGCGGGCACCCGCTGGAGCGGGCCGCGATGGCCGCCGCCGGGTTCGTGCTGGACCACCCGGCGGCGCTCGCCGCCGCCGAGCGGCTGGCCGGGCGCACCCGGTCGCTGCACCCGCGCCGGCTGCCCGGGCCGGGGCGGGCCTGGACCGACACCCGGGACCTGCCGGAGGTGCCGGCCGAACCGTTCCGCGACTGGTGGCGGAGGAACCGCACATGACCGCATCCGACCGGCCCGAACGGCCTTCGAACTCACGGGAGTTGGTGCTCGGCCGGATCCGGGCCGCGCTCGGCGACGCCGCCGGGGTGGCCGAACAGCCGCTGCCCCGCGACTACCTGACGGCGCACGTGCCGACGGACGACCCGGCGGCGGTGCTCGACCTGCTGCACCGCAACCTGGCCGACTACCGGGCCCTGGTGCACCGCTGCCACGAGGACGAACTGCCGCGCCGGATCGCCGGGTTGCTGGTGGAGCGGGGCAGCCGGACGGTCGTGGTGCCGGCCGGGCTGCCGGCCGACTGGCTCACCGCGGCCGAGGCCGAGGGGGTCGAACTCCTCCCGGACGACGGGACGCTGACCGCCGCCCGGCTGGACGCCGTGGACAGCGTGGTGACCGGCTGCGCGCTGGCCGTCGCCGAGACCGGGACGATCGTGCTGGACGCCGGACCGGGCCAGGGGCGACGGCTGCTCTCGCTCGTCCCCGACCACCACGTCTGCGTGGTGCGGGCCCCGGAGCAGGTCGTCGCCTCGGTGCCGCTCGCGCTGCCCCTGCTCGATCCGGTACGGCCGCAGACCTGGATCTCGGGGCCGTCCGCCACCAGCGACATCGAGCTGGACCGGGTGGAGGGGGTGCACGGGCCGCGCACCCTGGAGGTGCTGCTGGTCACCGCGGCGCCGGAGCCGGACGACGCCCGGCACGGCATCCGGGGCGGCACCGGGGGCGGCACCGTCACTCCGGCCTGAGCTCCAGGGTGCAGCACTTCGCCCCGCCGCCGCCCTTCAGCAGCTCCGAGACGTCCACCGGGACGGGCTGGTAGCCGTGCTCGGTCAGCCGGCCGGCCAGGTTCTTGGCGGCCTCCGGCAGCAGCACCCGGCGGCCGTCCGAGACCGCGTTGAGCCCGAACACCTCGGCGTCGGCCCGGTCGGCGAGGATCGCGTCCGGGTAGAGGGCGCGCAGCACCGAACGGCTGTCGGCGTCGAAGGCCTCCGGGTAGTACATGACGTGGTCGTCGGCGAGCACCGCCAGTGCGGTGTCCAGGTGGTAGAAGCGCGGGTCGACCAGGGTCAGGCTGACCACCGGGACGCCGAACAGCTCCCCGGCCTCGGCGTGCGCGGCGCGCGAGGTGCGGAAGCCCGTCCCGGCGAGCACCCGGCGGCCCACCACCAGGTGGTCGCCCTCGCCCTCGTTGACGTGCCCGGCCCGGCGCACCTCGCGGTAGCCGCGCTCGCGGAACCAGGCCAGGTAGGCCTCCGACTCGGCGGCCCGCTCCGGGTAGCGGAAGGTGGCGACCAGGGCGCGGCCGTCCAGGACGGTGGCGCCGTTGGCGGCGTACACCATGTCGGGCAGGCCGGGCACCGGGTCGATCAGCTCGACGGTGTGGCCGAGCCGGCGGTACGTCCAGTAGAGCCGCTCCCACTGGCGCAGGGCGAGCGCGGTGTCGGTGGGCTGGGCGGGGTCCATCCACGGGTTGATCGCGTAGTCCACGGTGAAGTGCGTCGGCCGGCACATCAGGTAGCGCCGAGGCCGGGCGTGGCGCTCCGGGGTCTGCGTGAGCATGGCTCAACCATCCTTGGATCGCGGGGAGTTCGTCGCACGGAGTTCGGGGTTCACGGGGCCGAACACCTTCGTTCCCAAGGCGGCTGCCCCGACGGAACCGTTCGCACACCCGGGTGGGCGCTCCCAGCGGTCGCACGCCCCCGCGCACCCGGCGCAGGCACCGGCGCACCGACCCTCCGGCGCCGACCGGCGGACCGCGCCACCGGCTACCGGCCAGCGGCAGGCCGTCCCGTACCGGCGGGCCGCCGGCTACCAGCGGACCGCGCCGAAGTCCACGGGCCTCGGCCGCAGCTCCCGGCACCGCTCGGCCAGCGACCGCAGCCGGCGGTCCGCCTCCCCGGCGGGCATCCGGCGCCGGTCGCCGTGGCCGGGCAGCAGCCACTCGAAGCGCAGCACGCCGAGGCCGCGCCGCAGCGAGGCGGCGAGCTCCTCGATCGAGTACCAGGTGACCGACTCCGCCACCTCGATGTCCCCGGTGGTGCGGGACCAGTACAGGCTGTCCCCGCTGAAGCAGTACCGCTCGTCCGCGAGGAAGAGCACGCTGCCCCGGGTGTGGCCGGGGAACGGGTGGGCGACCAGGCCGGGCGAGACCTCCGTCGGCGCGGTGCCGCGCAGCACCCGGTCGGCGTCGGGGGCGGCCGCCAGATCGCCCTCGTGGATCCAGAGCCGGGCGCCGAACCGGTCGGCGTACGCCCGTCCGTGCGCGGCGTGGTCGCGGTGCGTGAGCAGGACGTCGGTGACCGGGCCGAGCGCGGCGTACCGGGCGGCCAGGGCCTCGCTGTAGCGCGGCGTGTCGACCATCACCCAGCCGCTGGGACGGCGGCAGAGGTAGGAGTTGGCGCCCGCGGTCTGCCGGGAGTTGTGGCCGAGCAGCAGCAGGTCGTCGGCGAGGGCCAGCGGGAACGGGTCCCCGGCCCGGTCCAGCGGCCCGGCGCCCGGGCGGATGGAACGGGTCGGGCAGGCGTGGGCGGCGGCGAGCAGCTGCCGGCGCTCGGCCGCGTCGCGCGGCTGGCGGACCAGCACCGAGCGGCCCGCGCGCTCGCGGACCAGGTCGGGCGCGAGCTGCCGGGCGACGTCGCAGTTGGTGCACCGGTCGTCGATGGACCAGTTCTCGGGCGGGTCGGGGCGCGGGTCGGTGGTCATGGGTGCCTTCCCCCGGGAGGACGGCGGCCGGACCGGCCGCTCCCTTCGAGCATCCGCCGGGCCGGCCGGAAAGCGGAAGGGGGCGCGGATCTTGTGCTTTCCGGGGGCCAGCTCTCTGCGGGCGGGAGGGGCCCACGGGGGCACGTGGTCCATCTCACGTGCCGCCGGAGTCACCTACGGTGGCGTAGGTCACTTGATTGGGTGAACTATCTCTTTCATGCCGAATCTCCAGGAGACCCTTGACCTCGATTCGTATGCCGCCATCGGCGACAGCTTCACCGAGGGTCTGAACGACCCCGGCGTCGACGGCAGGTTCGCCGGCTGGGCCGACCGCCTCGCCGGGATCCTCGCCGACGGGCGCCCGCCGGGTGCCTTCCGCTACGCCAACCTCGCGGTGCGCGGCCGGCTGCTGGACCAGATCACCGCCGAGCAGGTGCCACAGGTCCAGCGCCTCCAGCCCGACCTGGTCACCTTCTGCGCGGGCGGCAACGACATCCTCCGACCGGGCGCCGACCCGGACGAGGTGGCCGAGCGCTTCGAGGCCGCCGTCGTCCAACTCACCGAAAGCGCCGGGACGGTGCTGATCTGCACCGGCTTCGACACCAAGGACGTGCCGCTGCTGAAGCACCTGCGCGGCAAGATCGCCACCTACAACGGGCACATGCGCGCCGTCGCCGACCGCAACGGCTGCAAGGTGGCCGACCTGTGGTCGCTGCGCGCGGTGCAGGACCGCCGCGCGTGGAGCGAGGACCGCCTGCACCTGTCCCCCGAGGGGCACCAGCGGGTCGCCCTGCTGGCCGCCCGCTCGCTGGGCCTGCGCACCGCGCAGGACCCGGAGGCCCCGTGGCCGGACGCCCAGGCGCTCACCCCCGCGGACCAGCGGCGGGAGAACATCCAGTGGGCCCGCGAGTACCTGCTGCCCTGGGTCGGCCGGCGCCTGCGCGGCGAGTCCTCGGGCGACCACGTCGAGCCCAAGCGGCCGGACCTGCTCCCGCTCTGACGGTCCGTCAGGCCGCTCGCCCGGCCCGGGCGGCCGCGTTCAGACGGCTCCGCCGGGTGCCGCGACCCGGGAGGTCCGCAGCACCCGGTGGAGCACCCCGGCGCAGCCCGCGCCGACCAGGTACCAGAGCAGGTCCGGCGGGTTGAAGGTCGAGCCCAGCACCAGCCGGGCCAGGGTGCTGTGCCGCCCCCAGGCGTCCGGCAGTCCGGTCAGCTGGAACAGCTCCACGGCCCAGCTGAGCGCGGCGGCCACGGCGGCGGCCCGGCCGGGGCGCAGCCTCGGCGCGGCCAGCACGAGCAGGGCGTACAGGAGGACGGTGTAGAGCGCGTCCCCGGCGCACTTGGCGAAGTCCCCGCCGAACACGGCCCGCACACCCAGCCCGGCCGCCACGGTCAGCACCGCCGCCGACGCGGCCGCCAGGCGCGTGCGCCGAAGCGCCCGGGAACCGCTCCCCCCAAGATCGTTCACCCGCCCCACGCTACCCCGCGCCCCACGGGCTCCGCCCCGGCCCCGCGCCCCACGCACGCCCCGCCGCCCCCCACACCACCCCCGCGACCCGCAAGCGGACCCTCCCCTCCCGGAACCACCGCGCCACCCCGTACGTCACTCCCCCCGATGAAACGTCCGCGCAGGTCGCGGGCGGGGCGAGGACCGGAAGGGACGGGCGGGGACAGTGGCGCACGTGGGTGGGGCCGAGGCGGCCGGGTCGGGGTCGGCGGCGGGGCGGGACGAGCGGACCCGGCGCGGGTTCGCGGTGGCCGGGTTCGCCCCGGCGCAGGACGGCCGGGCGCGGGAGCGCGGCAAGGAGCTGCGGACCCGGGTGCCCCGGGAGCGGCACGCGGAGTTCGCGCCCGCACCCGACCGGCCGACGGCCGTGACCGCGCTGGAGGCCTCCAACGCCGGCCGAATAGCCCGGCTGGTGCCGATCCGGGTCGGCCGGATGGCCGCCGGCCCGTTCGCGTTCCTGCGCGGCTCGGCCGGGCTGATGGCCGCCGACCTCGCGGGCACCCCGGTGACCGGGGTGGGCGCGCAGCTCTGCGGGGACGCGCACGCCGCGAACTTCGGCCTGTACGGCGACGCGCGCGGCCAGATCGTGCTGGACATCAACGACTTCGACGAGACCGTCCCCGGCCCCTGGGAGTGGGACCTCAAGCGGCTCGCCGCCAGCCTGGTGCTGGCCGCCCGGGAGGCTGGGGCGAGCGAGACCACCGCGCGCGAGGCCGCCCAGCACGTGGCGGGCTCCTACCGCCGGACGGTGCGCACGCTCGCCAAGCTGCCCGGGCTGGACGCCTGGAACGCGATCGCGGACGAGCAGCTGGTCTCCTTCGCCGAGGCGCACGACCTCGCCGAGGTGCTGCGCAAGGTCGGCGCGAAGGCGCTCGGCAACACCAGCGCCCGGTTCGCCGCCCGCAGCACCGCCCGTACCGCGGACGGCGGTTGGCGGTTCACGGCCGCTCCCCCGGTGCTCACCGAGGTGACCGACGCGACCGCCCGCGCCGTCGCGCACGCGCTCGGCCCGTACGTAGAGACGGTTCCGGCCGAGGTCCGCACCCTGCTGTCCCGCTACCGGGTGCAGGACGTGGCGTTCCGGGTGGTGGGCACCGGCAGCGTGGGCACCCGCTCGTACGTGGTGCTGCTCACCGACCACCGGGACCAGCCGCTGGTGCTGCAGGTGAAGGAGGCCCGCCCGTCCGCGCTGCTGCCGTACCTGCCGGCCGGGCCGCGGCCCGCGGCGGACGGGCACGAGGGCCGCCGGGTGGTGCTCGGCCAGAAGCACATGCAGGTGGTCAGCGACACCCTGCTGGGCTGGACCACGGTCGACGGACTCCCCTACCAGGTGCGGCAGTTCCGCAACCGCAAGGGCAGTGTCGACCCGGCGGCGCTGCTGCCGGGCCAACTGGACGACTACGCCCGGATCACCGGCGCCCTGCTGGCCCGGGCGCACTCGCACACCGCCGACCCGGGCCTGCTGGCCGGGTACTGCGGCAAGAGCGAGGCGCTGGACGAGGCCGTCGCCGCCTTCGCGGTGGCCTACGCCGACCGCACCGAGGCCGACCACGCCGACCTGCTGACGGCGGTGCGCAACGGGCGGCTGCCCGTCGAGCACGGCGTCTGACCGTTCCGCCGCCCGCCCCATCCGGCGTCCGCCTCACTCGACGGCAGCGGCCCGGCGGCTCAGCGGGCCAGGAACGGCGCCACCGCGGCGACGAACCCGGCGGGCCGGGCACCGTGCACCAGGTGCCCGGCCTCGACGGTGACCAGGCGGCAGTCCGGGATCAGCCGGGCGAGTTCGGCGATCCGCTCCTGCGGGACGTGGCTGGCCGGGCCGCCGGCGACGGCCAGGGTGCGGGCGGTGATCCCGGCCAGCCCCTCCCGCCAGGCCGGGTCGGGGTCGTCGAGCTGGGCCTTGACCGCCCGGACCGCCGCCCAGTCGAAGTGCACGTCCGGGTCCGGGTCCTCGGGCGGCGCGCTCGCCGGGCGCGGGTACAGCGCGGGGATCTCCTCCAGGACCAGCCGGTCGATCCGCTCCGGCGCGGCCTGGGCGAGCAGGTAGGCGACGGCGCCGCCCATCGAGTGGCCGACCAGGTCGACGCGGGCGAGCCCGAGGGCGTCGAGGAAGGCCAGCACGTCGTCCCGCATCGCCTCCAGCGCGTAGGCGGCGGTGCGGGCGCTGTCGCCGTGGCCGCGCAGGTCGAGCGCGTACACGTGGTGGCCGGGGGCGAGCTCCGGCAGGACGGTGTCCCAGTCGGCGGCCCGCTCGCCGAGGGCGTGCAGCAGCACCAGCGGCGGGCCGCCGGGCCGTCCGCTCTCGCGGTAGGCGAGCCTCACCTCGGGCAGGTCCACGGTCCGGGTCCGTACGTCGGTCATGCCCGCCACGGTACGCGCCGACCACCGCCTAACGGACCGGTGTTCGCCCTCGGCTCATCGCGACCGGTCCGCCGTCGCGCTGCTCGCGGGCCGTGGCGCGGCCGGCGAACACCGAGGCCAGGACGGCGAGTCCGGCCACCGCGGCGCACACCACGCTCGCCGTCAGGTAGGCGGAGCGGTGCCCGCCGCCGCCGACGGTCTCCCGCAGGTAGACCCCGGACAGGGCCGAGACCGCGACGGCCGCCGCGATCCGCTGGGCCATCTGCAGGATCGCCCCGCTCACGCCGGCCGCCTCGGCGGGCGCGTGGCGCAGCACGTACGCCTGGTTGGTGGAGCCCATCAGGCCCACCGAGGCGCCGCCGAGCAGTTGCAGCAGGGCCAGCAGCCAGGGCAGCACGGCGGCGGGCGCCCAGTGCGCGAGCAGTCCGCTGAGCAGCATGGCGAGCGCGGAGCCGACCATCCCGACGGTGACGGTGCGTCGGCCGTAGCGCTGGACGACCCGCCAGGCGAGCGCGGAGGCCACGCCCATGGCCACGGCGGAGGGCAGCGCGACCAGCGCGGCGCCCATCGGGGAGAGGCCGAGGCCGTCCTGGAGGAACATGGTCAGGACCAGCGAGGCGGCGAGCGAGGAGCCGAACTGGGCCATCGCGGTGGCCGTCCCGAGCGCGTACGGCGCGGAGCGGGTGAGGGCCGGGTGGATCAGCGGGTGGCCGCCGGACCGGGCGTAGCGCCGCTGCCACCAGGCGAGCGCGCCGAGCAGCAGCAGGGCGGCGGCCGCGAAGGCGAGCCAGCCGGTCCAGCCGGGCGGCCGGACGAAGGGCAGCATCAGGGCCAGGGTGAGCGCCCCGACCAGCAGCAGGCCGAGGACGTCGAGGTCGGCGTTCCGGGCGCTGGGGCGGGGCTTCGGCAGGTGGCGGGCCGCCAGGGCGACGGTGGCCAGGCCGAAGGGGACGTTGAGCAGGAAGGTCAGCCGCCAGCCGTGCTCGGGGCCGGCCAGGGCCAGCACCGCGCCGCCGATCGGCGGGCCGAGGGTGAAGGCGAGGCCGCCGGTGACGGCGTACATGCCGAGGGCGCGGGCCCGCAGCTGGCCGTCGAAGACGTCCTGGAGGGTGCCGATCATCTGGGAGTTGACCAGGCCGGCGCCCACGCCCTGGAGCAGCCGGGCGGCGATCAGCACCCCGGGCTCGGTGGCGGTCGCGGAGACCAGGCTGACCAGGGTGAACAGGGCGAGGCCGGTGACGAAGAACCACTTGCGGCCCCTGACGTCGCCCAGCCGCCCGCCGGGGATCAGCGCGAGGCCGAAGGCGAGCGAGTAGCCGGCGACGATCCACTGGAGGTCGGCGGGCCCGGCGTGCAGGGTCTCGCGCAGGGCGGGGATGGAGGTGTTGAGGACGGACTGGTCGAGCAGCGTGGTGAAGCCGCCCGCGACGCAGACCAGCAGGACCCGGCGCCCGGCGGCGTCGAAGCGCTCCTTGGGTCCCCCGGGCTTCCCGGGTTCCTGGGGCGCCCCGCCGTTCCCGGGGCTCTCCTCGGGCTCCTTCGCTATCGGCCCGGTGGCGGCGCTCACGGCTCGACCACCACCAGCGCGTACCGGGCCTCGCCCGGGCCGAGGCTGCGGAAGCGGCTGGTGCTGCCGACGTAGCGCAGGCAGTCGCCGGGGCCGAGCGGCTGCGGCTCACCGTCCACGGTCAGCTCCAGGTTCCCCTCCAGCAGCCAGAGGTGGTGCTCCCGGCCGGGCGTGCAGGCGCGGTCGTAGGCGATGTCCGCGCCGGCCGGCAGCCGGCCCTCGATGATCTCCGCGCGCAGCGAGCCGTGCGGCGGCGAGACCGACCGGCGGACGAACCCGGTCGTCCCGTCCCGCCACACCTGCTGCTCCCCGGCCCGCACCAGCCGGGCCGGACCGGACTCCACCTCGGCGAGCAGCCGGGACATGGTCCGCCCGTACACGGCGCAGAGCCGCCCGAGCAGCGCGGCCGTCGGACTGACCTCCGCCCGCTCCACCCGGGACAGCGTCGACCGGCTGACGTCCGCCAGCCGTGCCAACTCCTCCAAGGTCCACCCGCGTTCCAGCCTCAGCTCGGCGAGTCGTTGTGCCAGCCGCTCGTCGGCGGCCGCGTCGATTCCCATATTCGCGATGCTATCCCGGATATGAGATCCACTCACCGGGGTCGGGCCCGGGGCCCAGATCGTCGGAAGCCTTCGGGCGGCAGCCCCGCCCCGGCGCACGCGGCGCCCCGAGCCGGGGCGAGGTGCGCGCGGACGCCGGGGCGGGGCGAGGTGCGCGCGGACGCCGGGGCGGGGCGTGGCGTGCACGCGGACGCCGGGCGGGGTGCGCGCCCGGCTGTCGGGCGGCGGCTTGACGGGACCTGGGCTTCCAGGAGGGGCGCTGATCATATGATGTGCGGCGAATCGTGGCCGGTCGGCGGCCCGTAAGGCGAGGGGGACCAGCGTGTTCGGCATCATCAGACCGTGTAGGCATCGATTGTCCGAGCGCCTGCAGACCTCCTGGATGGCCCACCTGTGCGGGCTCTGCCTCGCGCTGCGGGACGACCACGGACAGCTCGCCCGGACGGCGACCAACTACGACGGTCTGATCATCTCCGTCCTGGTCGAGGCCCAGGCCGCCCGGGAGGACTCCTCCTGGCGCCGCACCGCCGGACCGTGCCCGCTGCGCGGCATGCGGACCGCGTCCGTCGCCAAGGGCGAGGGCGCCCGGCTCGCCGCCGCCGTCTCGCTGGCGCTCGCCTCGGTCAAGATCCGCGACCACGTCGAGGACCGCGACGGCGTCTTCGCCCGCCGCCCGGTCGCCGCCGGAGCCCGGGCCGTCACCCGGCGCTGGGACCGGCAGAGCGCGGGCAGCGCCTCGGCCGTCGGCTTCGACACCGCCGTACTGCTCGACGCCGCCTCCCGGCAGGGCGAGTTGGAGCGCTCGCTGCGCCCCGGCGGCTCCGTCCTGCTGGTCACCGAGCCCACCGAGACCGCCACCTCGGCCGCCTTCGCGCACACCGCCGTGATCGCCGGGCGCCCCGGCAACGCCGCCCCGCTCGCCGAGGCCGGGCGGCTGTTCGGCCGGCTCGCCCACCTCCTCGACGCCGCCGAGGACCAGGCCGCCGACGCGGCCTCGGGCGCCTGGAACCCGCTGACCGCCACCGGCACCGACCGCGCCGAGGCCGAACGGCTCTGCCGCGACGCCGTCCACGGCATCCGGCTCGCGCTGCGCGAGGTCGACCTGACCGACCGCACCCTCGTGCACGTCCTGCTCGGACACGAGACCGACCGCGCGGTGGAGCGGGTCTTCGGGCGCGCCCGGCACACGGCGAGCTGCCGCCGCCCGGACACCGCGGGCGCCGCCGCGGGCACCACCACGGGCGAGCACCCGCACCAGGCGCCGCCGCAGCAGACACCGCCGGGCCAGGCGCCGATCCCGCCGTGGGTGCCGCAGGGCCCGGGCTTCACCCCGCCCGGCCAGAAGCCGCCGAACCCCCGCAACCTGCTCGCCGGGTGCGCGATGTGGGCCCTGATGGCCTGCACCTGCCAGCTGCTCTGCTGCGACCACGAGGACCCGTTCAGCCGCGAGCGCCGCGAGGGCTTCTGCCAGCGCCACGACTGCTGCGACTGCGGCGACCCCGGCTGCGGCGACTGCTGCAACTGCTGTGACGGGGACTGCTGCGACGGGTGCGACTGCTGCGACGGCTGCTGCTGCGACTGCGGCTGCAGCTGACCGGTCAGCCCGCCGGCTCCGCGCCGGCCCTCCCGTCCTGACCGGACCGACCGGCCTGACCGTCCTGAGCGGACCGACCGGACCGACCGGCCGCCACCGGCCCGGGGTGCCCCCGCAGCACCCCGGGCCGGTCCGCGTTCCGGTCCTGCCCGGCCTCGCCCCGCCGCCAGAGCGGCAGGACCTCGACCGGCGGGACCACCGCCGGCAGCACCGCCACCGGGCCCGGCTCGGCGCACTCAGGCATCGCGCCGCGCCGTCTTCCGGTCCACCGCCAGCGAGTCCTCCAGCCGCGCCAGCAGCTGCCGGAACCGCTCGGTGTCCTGCTCCGTCATCCGCCCCTCGGGCAACGCCCCCGGCCGCTCGGCCGTTCTCTCGTCCATGCACCCGAGGCTAGGCGGTGTCGATCAATGGGCGATAAACGCGCGTTCGAGCGAAAAGCACTCGCCCGGTGCGGTTCGGCCCGGAACGCTCGCATCCGACGACGCCCCACCAGCACCACCCGGTACCACCCGGTACCACCCGGTGCCACAACTCACCTGCTCCACAGCCCTGGTGACGGCCGCGGGCCGGACGGTCGGCATCCGCGCCGGGGCCGCCGGCTACCGGGCCGGTGCCGCGTCCAGCAGCAGCCGGGCGGCCTCCCTGGCATCGGCGGCGGCCGTCGGATCCCCGTGGACGGCCGCGCTGGTGATCGCCCCCTCGGCCAGCAGGGCCAGGTGGACGGCGGTGGCGGGCGGGGCTCCGGCGGCCTCGACCAGGCCCGCGAGGTAGCCGCCGAACTCCTCCTTGTGGTGCCGGGCGGCGGCCACCACCGCGGGGCTGACGGCACCGAGTTCGCCGAGTGAGTTGACGAAGGCGCAGCCCCGGAAGCCGGGTTCGGCGAACCACCGGCCGAGCCAGTCGAAGACCGCGAGCAGCTGCTCCCTCGGGGAGCCTCCGGTGCGTGAGACGTACACGGCGAGGTTCGCCCGCCAGCGGCCGTCGCGGCGCAGCAGGTAGGCCTCGACGAGCTCGCCCTTGGACGGGAAGTGCTGGTACAGGCGGCGCATGGTCACGCCGGAGGCGGCCCGGACGGCGTCCATGCCGACCGACTGGACGCCCTGCCCGTAGAACAGCTCCTCGGCCGCGTCGAGGATCCGGGTCCGTGGGTCTTCCTGCTCCATCTGCCGTGCCCTTTGCGTGAGAACGATGGTTCTCCTACTGTAGCCACAACAGTGAGAACGATCGTTCTCACCGATGGAACGCCCATTCCGAGGAGCATCCATGCCCGAGACCGGCACCGAGCAGCGCCCGCCCCTGCCCCCGTTCACCGAGGAGACCGCCCACCGGAAGGTCCGGGCCGCCGAGGACGCCTGGAACACCCGCGACCCCCGACGGGTCGCCCTCGCCTACACACCGGACAGCCGCTGGCGCAACCGCTCCGAGTTCCTCACCGGCCGCGACCGGATCGCCGACTTCCTCACCCGCAAGTGGCAGCGCGAGCTGGACTACCGCCTGATCAAGGAGCTCTGGGCGTACGGCGGGGACCGCATCGCGGTCCGCTTCGCCTACGAATGGCACGACGGCGACGGCCACTGGTACCGCTCCTCCGGCAACGAGAACTGGGAGTTCGACCGGAACGGCCTGATGGCCGAGCGGCACGCCTCGATCAACGACCTGCCGATCACCGCCGCGGAGCGGCTGTTCCACTGGCCGCTCGGCCACCGCCCCGACGACCACCCGGGCCTCACCGACCTCGGCCTCTGAACCGGCACCCCGCGCGGGCCACGGCGCGCGCCCGTCCTGTTCCACGGCTGTGACACGGCCCGCATCCGCCGCTGACCCCGCCCTGCGAAGCTCCTCGTCGAGGTCGAAGTCGACTTCGGCACCGTCGTCCGCGACCTGGCCTGGCTCCCCGACGGCAGGACCATCGCGGTCCGCACCCCGGACGGCGTCAGCACCCTGCCCGCCGACGGCTCGGCCGCGCCGACCCAGGTGTCCACCGTCAAGGGCCTTCCCTCCTACCGGCCCTGATTCCGGCTCAGGCGGCGCGGCGGCCACCAGTACAGGACCGGGACGCCGTTACCGGAACCTGATCGTTTCGACGGCCGGCCGAGACCCGATCCACACGGGAGCCTGACATCCCGTGCCTACGGTGCCGTGCATGCCGAAGACACCCGGAACACCGACCACCGACCGCGCCATGCCCCGCAGGCTCGCCGCCGTGGGCGCCCTCCTGCTGAGTGCGACCACGGCGGCGGTGCTGCTGCCGAACACGGCCCTCGCCGCGGAGCGGGAGACCGTCACCACGCACGCCGGCGCCACGACCGCGCAGGAGCGCGGCCGGATCGACGCCTACTGGACGCCCGACCGGATGAAGCTGGCGGGCGCCCTGGTCCCCGAGATCACGCCCCTGCCCGAGGACGACAACACTTCGGACGACCCGCGGCCGCTGCCCGCGGACACCCCGGACCCCGGCGCCGTGTGGACCCACGGCGGAGCGGTGGACCGGAGCGTCGGCCGGCTCTTCTTCACCTTCTCCGACGGCTACGACGGCAGTTGCACCGCGACCGTCGTCAACAGCGCCAACCGCAGCACCCTCCTCACGGCGGCGCACTGCCTGCGGGGCGTCGGGGCCCCCGCGACCGCCGACACCTGGAACCACAACCTCTACTTCGTGCCCGGCTACCGCAACGGGACCAAGCCGCTCGGCGGCTTCAGCATCAGGACCATGGCCACCTCCTCCCGCTGGGACGCCGATCGTGCCGGGACGACCTCGAACGACGTCGCCGTGGCCGGCTACGACACCGGGGTCCTGGTGGCGAACCCCTCGACCGGGGGGCGGCGGATCGCCGACGTCACCGGTGCCCAGCGGATCGCCTTCACCCCGCCCGCCGAGGGCGAGTTCGTCCACACCTTCGGCTATCCCAAGGACCGGCTGAACAACCCCGCCGCCACGTACTCCGGCTCGCGCATGATCCACTGCGCCGGACCGGCCCGCCCCGGCCCCCAGGCCCCGGTCCTGTGGGGCGAGTCCTGCGACATGTCCCACGGGGCCAGCGGCGGCCCCCACTTCGCCCGGTTCGACCCGGCCACCGGGACCGGCACCCTCGTCGGCGTCACCACCACCTCCGAGGAGCTCGCGGGCGGCACGGTCAACACGCTGTACGCCACCCGCCTCGGGGACAGCGCCCACCGGCTCTACGACTGGGCGCAGAGCCGGGCACTCTGACCCTCCGGCCCACGCCCCGGCCCGGCCGGCGCCTCCCGCCGGCCGGGCCACCGGGCCGCGAGGGCCACGAAAGCGGGGAGGGCCACCAACGCTACGAGGGCTTCGCCAACTCGGCGCGCAGCTCGGCCAGGTGCTCGTCCGCCGACTCGTGCGGCAGGAACTCGACCACGTCGAGGAAGCGGAACAGCACCTGAGCCCCGGTGACGGCGTACTCGTAGTCGCCGAACCCGACCACCGCGCCCGTGCCGCCGCGCACCGCCCCCCGGACGGCGGCCGAGGTCAGCTCGTCGGCCGGATCCCCCGAACCCGCCGTGCCCGCCGCGCCCGCCCGCCGCCGGGCGTTGGGGCGGGCCGGGTACGGGCAGACCATGGCGGCGTAGAGCATGCAGGCCCGGTGGCCGGGGCCCTCCATGGTGGGCGCGAGGTTGCGGTACGGCTGCCCGGCCGCGAGCGCCCCGGCGATCGCCGCGCTCTCGGCGGCGCCGACCACCCGCCAGACCGGTCCGCGCTCCATGAACCGCCCGCACACCGAGCACGTGCGCTCCAGCGCGCACTCGGCGCTGCGCCCGTAGTCGGTCAGCGCGAACTGCGGCAGGCCGTCCTGCCAGGGCGTGATCGCCGGTACGGGGTAGCCCCGCCCGTCCCGGGGCCGCGCCCCCACACCATCCGGCACCGGCACTCGTTCGAATCGCCCGCCCCGGGCGCCACGGGTCGACCCCGGTACGGGAGCGGTGGCGGACGTCTAGCCTTCCGGCGTCGTCTCCTGAGCGAGCATCACCTTCCGCAGCAGGTCCGCCAGTGTGCGCCGCTCCTCCTCGGACAGCACCCCCAGCAGCCGCTGCTCCTCCCGGCCCACCACGTCCAGGGCCTTGCGCCAGGCGGCGCGCCCGGCCTCGGTCAGGACGATGTCGACCTTCCGGCGGTCCTCCGTGGACGGCGTGCGCAGGACGAAGCCGCGCCGCTCCAGGGTCTCCAGCCGGCCGGTGACCGAGGCCGGGGCGAGGTTGAGGTCGGCCCGCAGGTCGGAGGGGGCGGCGTGGCCGCCGCGGCCGGCGAGCACGTGCAGGGTGTCGAACTCGTGCTTGTGCAGGCCGTAGTCGGCGACGCCCTGTTCGCGGACCCGGCCGAGGTGGCGGGTGAGCCGCCACATCCGGGTGACGGAGGCCTCGATGACCGGGTCGAGGTCGGGCAGCACCGGTTGCCAGCGGTCGACGTGACCGTCCGTCCAGTCGCGGGGCTCCGTCCGGTCGTGGGGCCCCGTCCGGCCGCGGGGCGGAGTGTGCTGTTCGGAAGGGTGCTCGGCCATGGGAAGGAGTCTACAAACCGCCACAGAAACGACGGCGTCAAAATATTCGTTGTCGAAATTTCGACACCGAAATACAGTGCGGCGCGTGACAGCACACCCCTTGAGCCTGAGCGGCTTCCGCCTGCTCTTCATCGGCCGGACGGTCTCCACGCTCGGCGACGCCGTCGTCCCGGCCGCGCTCGCCATCGCCATCACCCGCGCCACCGGCTCGGCCGCCGCACTCGCCCTGGTCCTGGGCTGCGCGATGGTGCCGAAGCTGCTCCTCCTGCCGGTCGGCGGAGTGGTCGGGGACCGCTTCGATCCCCGCCTGGTCGCCCTCGGCACCGACCTCGTCCGGGCCCTCGCCCAGCTGCTCGTCGGCCTGGAACTGCTCGACGGGCACCCCCGGCTGTCGCACGTCGCGGCCGCCTCGGCCGTCGGCGGCATCGCCTCCGCCTTCGCCATTCCCACCGCCTCGCCACTGGTCGCGGCCACCGTCCGGGGCGAGCTGCGACTGCGGGCCAACGCCCTGCTCGGCACCGCGACCGGCGCCGCCCGGCTCGGCGGCCCGGCGCTCGCCGGACTGCTGGTGTACACCGCCGGACCGGGCTGGGCGTTCGTCCTGGACGGCGCCTCCTTCGTCCTGAGCGCCGCCCTGCTCGCCCGGCTCCGCGTCGACCGCGCGACCGGCGACCCCGCACCCGACGACACCGTGCCCGACGCCCCGCGCTCGCTGCGCCGGGACCTCGCCGAGGGCTGGAGCGAGGTGCGCTCCCGGGACTGGTACTGGACCAGCCTGATCGCCCACGGGGTGTGGAACGGCGCGAGCGCCGTGCTGCTCACCCTCGGCCCGCTGATCGCCGCCACCCGGCTCGGCGGGGACGGCGCCTGGGTGGCGCTGACCCAGGCTGGCGCGGTGGGCCTGCTGGTCGGCTCGCTGGTCGCCGCCCGGCTGCGGCCCAGCCGCCCGGTGCTGGCCGGCAACCTCGCCCTCGCGCTGTACGGGCTGCCGCTGCTCGCGCTCGCCCTCCCCGCCCCGGCGCCGGTCGCGGTGGCCGCGCAGGCGGTGGCGATGGCCGGGCTGGGCTTCCTCAACCCGCTCTGGGAGACGGTGGTCCAGCAGGACTTCCCGCCCGGGACGCTGGCCCGGGTCACCTCGTACGACTGGCTGCTCTCGCTGGCCGCCGCCCCGCTCGGCTACGTCCTGGCCCCGCTGGCCGCCGGGGCCTGGGGCGACCGGGTGCCGCTGCTGGCGGCGGCGGGGCTGGTGACGGCGGTCTGCGCGGGCACGGCGGCGGTGCCCGGCGTCCGGCGGTACGGCGCCCGGCGGACGACCGTGCCCGAGCCCGGGCCGCCGACCGAACGGCCACCGGCCCGGGCTCGGGATCAGGCGCGGGCGCGAACCCGAACCGGGGTCAAGGGCTGATCGCCGCCGGTCAGTTCCAGATGCCGGTGATGTCGGCGGCGGAGGCCGCGTTGCCCGCGTGGCCGGTGACGCCGGCCAGGTCCTCCAGGGTGCGCAGCACGTTGTAGTGGTTGTAGGTGGTGGCGCTGCTGCTGCCGGGCGTCACGTGGGCGCCGTAGACCAGGGTCGGGATGCGGTTGCCGGACAGCTTGTTGTCCTCGTCGAAGGTGACGACCAGCAGGCTGTTGTGGGTCTGCGCCCAGGTGGCGTAGGCGCCCAGGTTGTTCTTGATCCAGGTGTCGCCGGTGCCGACCGAGCAGTCGTGCATGTCGCTGCAGAGGTTCGGCACCACGAAGGAGACGTTCGGCAGGGTGCTGTAGTCGGTCGGGAACTGGGCGAAGGTCTTCGCCGAGCTGACCGGGACGTTGCCGAAGCCGAACCACGGGTTGTGCTTCTGGGCGTAGCTGCCGCTGCTGCAGACGGTGCTGCCCTGGCTGGGCAGGGACTCGTTGTAGCTGCCCCAGGTCTTGCCGGCGGCGATGACCTCGGAGGCCAGGTTGGCCGCCTGGAAGCCGCCGACCGTCACACAGCTGTCGTCGACGGTGCCCTGGGTGGAGCCGGAGAACAGCGCGTAGTAGTTCGGCTCGCTCGGGTGGGTGATGCCGAAGGACTGGGTGAGGTTGGCGCCGCCCGCCTTCAGGGTGTTGTTGAGGTACGGGGCGCTGCTGCTGCCGATGACCTGGGTGTAGGCGTGGTTCTCCATCACCACGACGACGATGTGGTCGGGCGTGGGCAGCGCGGCCGCCTGGGCGGTGGGGGCGGTGGCCGCCCAGAGGCCGGCGGAGGCGGCGAGCAGGGCGACGGCGGAGCCGATCGCGGTCGCGGTGCGGCGGGAGCGGGGGTTCAGGGGCTTTGTGGACGAAGTCATGACAATTCCTCGGCTAGGAGACGGCCCGGCGGGCAGCAGGACGCCGCCCCGGCCCCGCCGGCCCGGCCGGGGCGTGGGGAAGCTCCGTGGTCGGTGAGGGGGGGGCCGGCGCGGCGGGCGCACCGGAGTGCGCGGAAGCGCCCGAACAGCATGGGGCCCCCGGGGTGACGCGGGCAGACGACGGCAGGTGAAACCTTGGCCCCGGAGCGGGAAACGAACGGTGCCACCGCCCCGACGCGCCGAAACCGCCACTGACAACGCGAAATGCGGGCGAACCGGTTCACATTGCCAGCAACCGCCCGGTCCGGTGATAGTGATCTTCGAACGGCGCGGTCCGACGCCGCGTCAGCTCACGAGAGAACCGAGGAACATGGCGAAGACCAGCCTTCTGCGTCCGCTCGCGGTGGCCGCCGCCGGCGCCGTCCTGGTGGCGACCGGTGCCCTGCCCGCCGCGGCAGCCGGCCAGGACACCACCGACCCGACCGCCCCCGACCTCACCGGTGTGCGCACCGCCCTCCAGGCCACCACCGCGGCCGGCGCCCCGGGCGCCTTCGCGGTGATCAGCGACCACGGCGCCGTCGACCGGACCCGCTCGGTGAACGTCGGCCTGGCCGACCTGGACGGGACCCCGATGAACTCCTCGTGGAGGTTCCGGGTCGGCAGCAACAGCAAGATGTTCGCCGCCGTTCTCGTGATGCAGCTGGCGCAGGAGGGCCGGATCGACCTCGACCGGCCGCTGCGCGAGTACCTGCCCGCGGACACCCTGCCGGAGAGCTGGACCATGACGGGCCGCCAGGTGATGGAGCACCGGGCCGGCGTCTACGACCACACCAACGACCTGCTGGAGCAGGCCGGCGAGGAGACCACCAGCGCGTTCGAGGCGCGCATCCGCAGCACCGTGTACGACCCGCGCGCGCTGGTCGCGATGTCGGTCAGGCACGGCCTGCAGTCGACCCCCGGCAGCCGCTACTCCTACTCCAACACCGACTACGTGCTGATGGGCCTGGCCGTCGAGCACCTCACCGGCCAGACCTTCCCGGAGGTGCTGAACGAGCGGATCATCCAGCCGCTCGGCCTGCACAAGACCTCCTTCGTGGTGCCCGACCAGGGCATCACCGGCACCCACGTCACCGGCTACCTCACCAACGACGACCGCACCAAGCCGCTGCTGGACTCCACCGCGCAGACCGGCTCCTGGGTGTGGGCCGCCGGGGCCGTCATCTCCGACGCCGGGGACCTCGACCGCTTCCTCACCGCGCTGATGGCCGGCGGCAAGGGCGGGCTCGTCTCGGACGCCTCGCTCCAGCAGATGACCGCCGCCCTGCCCACGCCCACCGCGAAGATCGCCTACGGTCTGGGCCTGCGCCGCATCTCGCTCTCCTGCGGGGACGTGTACGGCCACGGCGGCATCGTGCAGGGCTTCAACACCCAGTCCTTCACGACCCCGGACGGGCGGCGCAGCGTGGTGGTCTTCGCCAACGCCTCCAACAACGGCGCGGTGACGCAGGGCCTGATGAACACCCTGGAGCCGGCCTTCTGCGGCAAGCAGCCCACCGTCGCCCCGCGGACGGCCTTCGCGCCGGCCTCGGCCCCGGTCGACTCGGCCCCGGTCGACACGCTGCCGGTGGTGGAGGACACCCGGATCTGACACCGGCCGTACGGCCCGCTCCCGCCTCCGGCTCGCTCCGGTCCGGCCGGGGGCGGGCGTTCGGCGTGACGGGACGCGGCCCCCGGAGGGCACCCGGTCGGTGCCGGACACGGCCCCCGGAGGGAACCGGTCAGTGCCGGGCGCCCGCCCCCCGGGGGCCCTCCGCGCTCAGGTCGGTGAGCGCCTCGGTGAGCAGCTCGCGGGCCTCCTCGGCGCGACCCTGCTCGATCAGCGCGGTGCCCAGCTCGGTCAGCGTCTTGGTCATGCTGTCCGGGCGGCCCACCGCCTCGAAGTGCACCAGGGCCTGCCGGTAGGCCTTCTCGGCGGCCGGCCAGCGCTTCAGTGCCGCGCGGTCCAGGCCCAGTTCGTGCGCGGTCATGGCCGCCAGCAGGTGGATCAGCGGCGAGGACCAGCGCTCCACCAGCTCCAGCGCCCCGGCCAGGGCCCGCCGGCGCGACTCCACCGCCTCCTCCGCCCGGCCGGACTCCCGCAGGCAGTTGGCGGCGCCCCGCAGGGTGACCAGCCGGCCGATCATCGCGGAGCGGTTGGCCACCTCGGCGAAGGCGTCGGCCGCCCGGTGGAAGGCGTCGGTCGCCTCGCGGTGCCGCTGGAGGTAGCGCAGGCCCGAGGCGAGGTAGGTCAGCGCCCAGCCCTGCTGCTCCCGGTCGCCCACCGCGCGGGCCAGCTCCAGCCCCTCGGTGGCCAGTTCGATGCCGCGCTGGTAGCGGTGCAGGCAGGTGACGTACGTCCAGGCCAGGTAGTTGACGTGCACCGCCTCCACCCGCTCGTCCCCGATCGCGCGGGCGGCGTCCGCCGAGAGCTGGAACACCTCGGCCCAGATGCCCCAGCTCAGCAGCCGGTCGGAGAACCAGTGCATCGCCTCGGCGGTGTCCACCACCTCCCGGTGGCGGCCGGCCCGCTGGGCCTGCTGCAGGGCGGCCAGCCACTCCGGGTGCTCGTACTCCAGCCAGGCGGCCGCCTCGGTGAGGTGCGCGGGGGCGGTGCCGCCGGTGCCGGTCGCGTCCGTGGCGTGGTCGGGGTCGAACCGCAGGCCGTACTCGGCCGCCCGGCCGAGGATCCAGCGGCCGGCCCGGGTGCGGGCCTCGGCCAGCTCCTGGCCCGTCTCGTCGGCGGCCAGCCGCTCGCCGGCGTAGAGCCGCACCAGGTCGTGCAGGCGGTAGCGGTCCGGGGTGGCCGCCTGCATCAGTCCGGCGTCGACGAGCTGTTCCAGCACCAGTTCGGTGCGGGCCGCCGACCGGCCCGCGTAGGCCGCGGCGATCTCCGCGGTGAAGTCCTGGCCGGCGGTCAACGCGCAGCGGCGGAGGACGAGTTGGGACTCGGCGGGCAGCCGCCGGTAGGACAGCTCGAAGGCCGGGCGGACGGCCAGGTCGCCGGTCTCCAGCAGGTCCAGCCGGTTCTCCTCGGCGGCGAGCTGGCGCACCAGGTGGGCGACCGGCTGCTGCGGGCGGGCGACCAGGCGCTGCCCGGCGATCCGCAGCGCGAGCGGCAGGTAGCCGCAGAGCCTGGCCAGCTCGGCGGTGGCGTCGGGCGCGGCCTCGATCCGCTCGCGGCCGGCGATCCGGGCCAGCAGCCCGGCCGCCTCGGCCGGGGCCAGCACGTCCAGGCTCAGCCGGTGCACCGACTCCAGGCCGGGCAGCACGTTGCGGCTGGTCACGATGGTCACGGCCGGGCCGGAGCCGGGCAGCAGCGGGCGCACCTGGCTCTCGTCGGCGGCGTTGTCCAGCACCAGCACGAGCCGCCGCTCGCGGACCAGCGCCCGGTAGAGGCCGGCCCGCTCCTCCGTCCCGGCGGGCACCGCGGCGTCGGCGACGCCCAGGGCCCGCAGCACCTGCCCGAGCGCGTCCCGGGCGGGCAGCGGCTGCGGGGACATGCCGCCGAGGTCGAGGGAGAGCTGGCCGTCCGGGAAGCGCCCGGCCAGGGCGTGGGCGGCGTGCAGCGCGAAGGAGGTCTTGCCGAGGCCGGGCTGACCGCTGACCAGCACCACGCGCGGGTGGGCCGGGCGCTCGTCCTCGGCCAGGCGGGCGAGCAGGGCGAGGGCGTCCTCGCGGGCGGTGAAGTCGGCGATGTCGCGGGGCAGCGCGAGGGCGCTCTGGCCCAGCTCGGCGGGGATCGCGGGCGGGGCGTCGTCGCGGGCGCCGGCTGCGCGGACGGTGGAGTCGGCGGAGGCTTCGCGCGGGGCGGGCCGGCCGGGCCGGGCCCGGCCTCCGGCGGGCGTCAGGGCCGGCCGCGCCCCGCGCGGGCGTCCGGACTGCGCGGCCCGGTCCAGCAGGTCCGCCTGCGCGCCGCCCAGCCCGAGCGCCTCGGCCAGGGCCCGTACGGTGCGCCGCTGCGGTCCGCGGGTGCGGCCGCGTTCCATGTCCCCGAGGGCGCGCAGGCTGACCCCGGCCGCCGCGGCGAGCTCCTCCTGGGTCAGGCCCGCCGCCACCCGGTGCCCGGCCAGCAGGCGGCTGAACTCGTTCGCGTCCGTGTCCGTGCCGCCCCCGGCCGCCATGCCCCGCCCCCACTCGCTCGGTCCTGCGCAGTTCCGCACTTCTGCCTGGAGTCGCCTCCGGCGGTTCGCTGCGGTGCGCTCCAGGCAGAAGTATGCCCCGGCGGACA
Organism: Kitasatospora sp. NPDC058184; assembly: GCF_042883725.1. NCBI lineage: Bacteria > Bacillati > Actinomycetota > Actinomycetes > Kitasatosporales > Streptomycetaceae > Kitasatospora > Kitasatospora sp. NPDC058184. The sequence continues at coordinate 36,922 of NZ_JBHVVE010000011.1, read as the reverse complement.
GGTTCCACCTATTCCGCCCTCTCCCGGGGCATCCGCCCAGGTCAGGAGGGACGAGTACGGGCGGGGCGGCGGGGCGGGGGCGGTTCCGCGAGGGGCGGGACGCCGGTAGTTCCGCCTGTGGTTCCGCTGGTCGAACAGCGGATTCCCGCCACCGGCGGCCGGCCCCGGTCCATGCCGGCCCCCTGCGCCGGACCTCCACCCCGGCCTCCTGCGCCGGACCTCCACCCCGGCCTCCTGCGCCGGACCGTTACGCCGGCCGTCTCGCCTCCGCGCCCTCGACCGTGCGCCCGAGGGCGTCCAGCAGGTCGGCGAGCAGGTTGTGGGAGCGGGCTTCGAGGGCCGGGTCGCCGACGGTGCGGCCTAGGGCGACGGCGAGCCGGGCCGAGGAGAGCGCGGCGTCCCGGCGGCCGAGCGCGTGCAGGGCACGGGCCCGGCTGTGGGTGGCGAGGACGGCCTCGGCGCCGCCGGAGCGGGCGGTGGCGGCGCGCACCGCCTCGTCGGCGTGGCGCAGGGCGGGCCCGGGGTCGTCGGCCAGGACCAGCGCGTCGGCGAGGTCGGTGAGCGCGCGGACCAGCAGGTGGTCGGTGGCGGGGGTGCGGGCGGCGGCGACCAGGTCGCCGAGCATGGGCACCGCCCGCTCGTACCGGCCGGCCCGCAGCAGGGCGGCGGCCACCCGGCTGCGGCAGTGGTGGCGCAGCGCCGCATCGCCGGACCGGTCGGCGGCCGCGACGGCCCGCTCCAGGGTGTCGGCGGCGGTGCGGTGGGCCGCGCGGTCGACGTGCAGGACGGCGAGGTCGGTGGCGAGCCGGGCCACCGCCGCCTCGTCCCGGTCGGTGTGGGCGGCGCGCAGCCCGGCCTCGACCACGGCCCGCCAGTGCGTCCGGTCGTGGCCGGTGGTCTCGTACAACCGGCTGGCCCGGTGGGCGAGTTGCCAGGCCGCGGCGGGCCGTCCCTGCTGCTCGGCGCAGACCACCACCGCGCGCAGGGCGCTCTCCTCGCGGCGGAACCAGGCCCCCGCGCCCACGGTCGCCGCGCCCCCGGCCGTCCAGCCGGCGGTGACGTCGAGGTAGTGGGCGATCAGCCGGTCGAGGGCGAGGAACCGTTCGTCGCAGGTGAGTTCGGCGGCCTGCGCGGCGGCGTGGCGGCGGACCAGCTCGCGCCGGGCGTACCGGCCGGGGCCGCTCTCCTCCAGCAGGTGGACGGCGTCCAGCCGGGTCAGCAGGGTGCGGGTCGCGGCGGACGGGAGGTCGGCGAGGGCGGCGGCGGTGGCGGTGTCGAGTTCCGCGCCGGGGTGCAGGCCGAGCAGCGTGAACAGCCGGGCGGCGTCGGGCGCCAGTGTGCGGTACGTCCGGTCCAGCGCGGCGGTGAGGCCGAGCGGGCCGCCGGCGGTGCCGGTGCCGGAGAGGGCGGCCGGACCGGTCTGCTCGTCGGCGAGTTCGGCGGCGAGGTCGGCCACGGACCAGTCGGGCCGGGCTGCCAGCCGGGCGGCGGCCAGGCGCAGCGCGAGCGGCAGGCGGTCGCAGCGCTCGGCGAGTTCCGCGACCGCCTCCGGCTCACCGGCCGTGCGGTCCTCGCCGAGGACGCGGGCGAGCAGGGCGGCGGCCTCCTCGGGGCCGAGCACGCCCAGCGGCAGCGGGATGCCGCCGGTGCGGACCACCAGGTGGCGCAGCCGGCTGCGGCTGGTGACGATCGCGACCGGAGCGGGCTCGCTGTCGGTGGCCGGCGGGTCGGGCAGCAGCGGGGCGAGCTGCTCGTAGGAGGCGGCGTCGTCCAGCACGACCAGCATCCTTCGGCCGCCGACCAGTTCGCGGTAGCGGCGGGCGCGGTCCTCGGGGTCGCGGGGCAGGGCGTCCGGGGCCGTACCGAGCGCGGTGAGGAACTCGCCGAGCACCTCGGCGGGTTCGCGCGGCCCGTCCGGGTCGAAGCCGCGCAGCTCGGCGTGGAGGACGCCGTCCGGGAAGTAGGCGTCGCCGCGCCGGGCCGTCCACTGCCGGACCAGGCTGGTCTTGCCGACCCCGGCGGGGCCGGTGACCAGGATCGGGCGGCCGTCCCGGGCGGCGGGCAACACCTGGTCCAGCCGGGCGAGTTCGTCCGTCCGGCCGACGAACCGGCGGTCGGCGGCGGGCCGGGCGCCGGACTGCTCGCCGGCCAGGCGCAGCTCCGGGCCGGGCGGCCGGGAGAGCCGGGCCACCGCGCGCTCGTAGCGCTCCCGCGCCTCGGCGCTCCGCCCGTCCTGCTCCAGGCAGCGCACCAGCCGGGCGGCCAGCGTCTGCCGGGCGGGGTGGCCGTCGGCGGCCTCGGCGAGTTCGGCGGCCAGTTCGCCGCCCCGGCCGTCCCGGAGCAGGCCGTCGGCCAGCCGTTCCAGGGCGCGCAGCCGCAGGTCGGTCAGGTACGGGAGGGTCCGCTCGCGCAGCAGGGCGGAGCCGCAGTCGGCGAGCGCCGGGCCGCGCCACAGGTCCAGCGCGGCGCGCAGCAGGGGCGGGGCGCCGTCCGCCGGCGCGGCCTCCACCGGCGCGGCCTCCATCGGGGCGGGCTCCGGCGGGGCGGTCCCCGGCGGGGCACCGTCCAGCGGGGCGGCGGGCTCGGGGAGCAGCACGCCGGCCTGTTCGCAGAGCCGGCCGAAGCGCAGCACGTCGACCCGGTCGGGCTCACCGGCCAGCAGGTAGCCGGCCCCCCGGGTGCCCAGCTCCAGCCCGGAGCCGTCCAGCAGTTGGCGCACCGCGGCGACGTGGCCCTGCAGGGCGGCCCGCGCGGTGGGCGGCGCGCAGCCCTCCCAGACCAGCTCGATCAGCTCCTCGGTGGCCACCGTCCGGTTCAGCCGTACGGCGAGCGCGCTCAGCAGCGCCCGGCGCTTGGGGGCCGAGGGCGTCACCGCCGTCCCGTCCTCCCGCCGCACCACCACCGGCCCGAGCAGATCGATGTGCACGCGCCCGTTCCCCTCCCCCACCATCCGTCGACTCCCCGGCTGGTTCGAGGATAGGGCCGACCGGGCCCTTGACGTCGGCCGTACGGTACCGGGCCGGTACGACACCGGCGTCGCGTCCGCGGCTTCTGGCCGGGCGGCCACCGCCGCACGGCCCCGCGCCCGCCGCTCCGGACGGGCCAGGCATCGCCGCACGGCCCCGCGTCGGCCGTCCGGTGCAACCGTCACCGGCCCCATCGGCATCCCTCTCAGGGGTGCCCCGTGGAGCCCGGTCGGACCGGGGGTGGGCGCCCCGCGCGGGCGGGCGTCCGAGGGCGGGAGCAGCCGTCCGGCGTGGACCGGACAGGTTCTCGCACTACACTGCTCCACCCCGAGGGCCGATGGCCGCTTCGGGTGTGATGTGCGGTTTTGGGGCGAGGTGGGGGGTACCGGTGCGGATTCGGCTGCTCGGGCCGGTGGAGTTGCGGGTCGGGGCGGACGGCTTCGCGAGCGTGGCGGGTGCCCAGCGGCGGGCCGTCCTGGCGATGCTGGCGCTGCGGTTGGGGCTCGTGGTCACCATGGACCAGCTGTGCGAGCTGCTCTGGGACGAGCAGCCGCCGCCCACCGCCCGGGCGGCCGTGCAGGGGCACGTCGCCGCGCTGCGGAAGGTGCTCGCCGACACGCCGTTCGAGCTGCACACCCGGGACTCCGGCTACCTGCTGACCGGGCCGGCCGACGCTGTGGACGCGCTGCGCTTCGAGGAGCTCGCCGGCGAGGCCGAGGGGCAGGCCGGGCTCGGCGACTGCGCCACGGCGGTCGCGCTGCTGGAGGAGGCGCTGCGGCTGTGGCGCGGCGAGGCGCTGGCCGACCTGCCCGAAACCCCCCTGCGGGACGCCGCGGTGGACCGGCTGAGGCAGTCCCGCACGGCCGCCCTGCTCTGCTGGGCCGGGCTGCGGCTGGGCCAGGGCGCCGGGGCCTCGGCCGTGCCGCTGCTGAAGCACGGGGTGCGGCTGGACGGGCTGCGCGAGGAGCTGGTGGCCATGCTGATGCGCTGCCTGCACCAGGCGGGCCGGTCCGCGGAGGCGCTGACCGCCTACCACCAGGCCCGGGTCCGGCTGGACGACGAACTGGGCATCAACCCCGGCCCGGCGCTGCGCGCGGCGCTCGCCGAGGTGCTGGCCGACGACCGTACGGCGGAGCCGCCGCCCGCCGCTGCGCCGGCCCCCGGAGCGGCGCCGCAGCCCGCGCCGGTGCCGCGCCGACTCCCCCGCCGCCACCCGGACTTCGTCGGCCGCACCACCGACCTGGCCCGCCTCGACCTGGCCTGCGGGACCGGCCGCGCCGGGGACGGCCCGGTGCTGGTGGTCGGCCCGGCCGGGGTCGGCAAGAGCGCGCTGGTCACCGCCTGGGCGCACCGGGTCGCCGACCGCTTCCCGGACGGACTGCTCCACGCCGAGCTGAACGGCCTCGCCCCGGACGGCCCGGCCCGGCCCGAGGCCGTCCTGGCCGGCTTCCTGCGCGCGCTCGGCGTACCGGAGGACGGCGTCCCCGAGGGGCGCGCCGCCCGGGCCGCGCTCTACCGCGAGCGCACCCGAGGCCGGCGGCTGCTGGTGCTGCTGGACGACGCCGCCGACGCCGACCAGGTCGCCGACCTGCTGCCCGCCGGCCCGGCCGGCACCGCCGTGGTCACCGGCCGGGGCTCGCTGGAGAGCCTGGTCGCCGTCGAGGGGGCCACCCTGCTGCGCCTGGCCGCACTGCCCGAGGACGACGCCCTGCACCTGCTGGAGCGCGCCCTGACGCCCGAGCGGCTGCGCGCCGAGCCGGAGGCCGCCGCCCGCCTCGCCGGGCTCTGCGACCACCTGCCGCTCGCCCTGCGGATCGCCGCCGCCCGCCTGGCCGACCGGCCGGACCGGACGATCGCCGGGCTGGTCGCCGAACTCGCCGACGAACGGACCAGGCTGGCCGTCCTGGACGCCGACGGCACGCTCTCCGTCGCGGGCCGGCTCGGGCTGACCCACCGCCGGCTCTCCGAACCCGCGGCCGAACTGCTCACCGCCCTGGCCGCCCACCCCGGCCGCGAGGTGGACACCCCGGCGGGCGCCGCCCTGCTCGGCAGCGACACCGCGACCGCCCACCGGGTGCTCGGCGAGCTGGCCTCCCACCACCTGCTCACCGGCACCGCCCCCGGCCGCCACGCCCGGACCGACCTGGTCCGGCTGTACGGCGCCGGGCTGCTCGCCGAACGGCCCGAACAGCACCGGCGGCTGCTGCGCGACCGCCTGGCCGACCACTACCTCACGGCCCTCGGGCACTGCGGGTCCTTCCTCGACCCCGGCCAGGAGGACACCGCCCCGCCCGCCGGTCCGGCGCAGGCCCTCCCGGCCGTCGGCGACATCCGCACCGCGCTCGACTGGTTCGACGCCGAGGAGCCGGCGGTCTCCGCGCTGGTCGCGTCCCCCGACACCGACCCGGCCCGGGCCTGGCGGCTCGCGCTGACCTGCGGCTCGCTCTACTACGGCGCCAGCCGCTTCACCGACTGGCTCGCCAGTGCCCGGCTGGGGCAGGCCGCGGCCGAACGGTGCGGCGACCCCGTCGCGGTCGCGCTGCTGCTCAACTGCCGGGCGCAGGCCCTGGTCGCGCTGGAACGCCGGCAGGAGTCCGCGGAGGCGGCCCGGAAGGCGGTCGCCGCGGCCGAGTCCGCCACCGGGCCCGCCGCCGCGTCCGCGCACGTCCGGGCGCTCGCCACGCTGGCGCTGGTCACCGCGATGCTCGGCCACGCCGCCGAGGCCGAGCGGCTGGCGGCCGCCGCCACGGCGCTCGCGCTGGAGTCCGGTGACCGCCGCCGGCTGGTCGACGCCAAGGTGCACCAGGGCTGGGTGAGCCTGGCCGCCGGGGACCGGGAGGGCGCCCAGCGCCGGTCCCGGGAGGCCCGCGAGCTGCTGCCGGCCACGCCCGTCACCCAGGTCCACCTCTGGTCGCTGCTGACCGAGGCGCAGGCCCTCGCGCCGACCGTCCGCGACGACGCCGCCGACCTCGCCTGGCACCGGCTGCTCGCCGCCTGCGAGGAGGCCGGCCTGCTGTACCTGCACGCGGTGGCCGAACAGTCCTACGCCGCCTACCTGTTGGCCCGGGGACGGGAACCGGAGGTGCGCGGCCGGCTGCGCACGGCGCTGGACCGCTTCCGCTCGCACGACCGGCAGGCGGGCCACTGCAGCGAGTTCACCACCAGCCTGGAGGAGTCGCTCAACCTCCGCACCGGCCGGCGGGCGACGGACGACTGAACCGGACGGTCGGCGCGAGGGGCCGCGCCCCGGTCGGCCGGTGCTCCTGTCCATCCGGAGCCGGACGGCCCCGTCAGCCGGCCGCCGAGGCCGCCCCGCGCACCGTCGGGGCGTACCCGTGCTCCGTCGCCAGCACCGGGCGCAGCGCCCGGATCGCGTAGAAGTTGCGGGACTTGACCGTCCCCGGCGGCACCCCCAGCCGGGCCGAGGCCTCCAGCACCGAGCGGTCCTTGAGGTGGAGTTCGACCAGCACCTCGCGGTGGTGCTTCTGCACCCGGCGCAGCGCCAGCGCGAGGTCCCGGGCCACCACCACCTGCTCGTACGGGTCGTCGGCGACCGGCCGGTCCTCGACCGTCTCGCCGATCACCTCCTTGGCGCGGGCGGCGGCCATCCGGTAGTGGTCGATCGCGATCCGCCGGGCGACCGTGAACAGCCAGGGCCGGGCCGCCTCCGCGCCGGCGGCCAGCGCCTCCGGGTGCTGCCAGGCGCGCAGCAGGGTCTCCTGGAGGATGTCCTCGGCCTTGCCGCGGTCCCCGCCGGTGGCCCGCAGCAGCGCGCGCAGCAGGTAGCCGCCGTGCAGCCGGTGGATCTCGGCGAGCACGTCGGGGTCGAGGGTCGGGCGGGCCGGGGCGGTGGCGCCCTCCGGCGCGGCGGCCGGACCCTCGGACGGCGGGGTGACGGACGTGGGCTGGGCGACGGACGGCTTCGACACGCGCTACCTCTCAGGTCGGGCAGGGGGCGCAGCACGGGCAGGGGACGCAGCACGGGCAGGGCGTGCTGGGCACCGCCGGAGATCCCCGGCGGTGGCTGCACCAGCACACTGCCGGAGCCCGCCAAGTCCGCACCAAGGATCCGCCAACGCCCCCGCCCGGGGCACTCGGGCCGCCCCCGAGTGCCACCGTTGGCGGGCGCCGACGACTGTTGGCCGGTCGTTAGCGGCCGTGAGCTGCGGCTTCTTCCCCACCGCCCGGTTCGGCGCCCGGCCCCCCGCCGAGCGCCGTACCGGGCCGCGGTGTCAGCCCTCGGCGAGCGCCCCGAGCAGCTCCCGCACCCCGTCCTCGCCCCGGTGCTCGATCAGCACCGCGACCCAGCCCGCCAACAGCTGCCGCTCCGCCGCCGACCACACCGGTGCCGACGGGTGCTCGTCCACCACCAGCGCCGTCGCCACGCCCAGCAGCCCCGACTCCGGCCGCGGCCGCTCCTCCGGCGCCGCACGCAGCGCCAGCCGCCGGGCGACCGCGATCACCCGCTCCGCCGCCGCCTCGGGCACCGCCAGCCCGGCCGGCCCGGCCGCACTCGGTGCCCCGGCCCGCACCAGGGCCGCGACGAACTCCCGCGCCTCCGGCCCGTCCGCGGCCATGCCGCGGCCCTCCCCCGTCCCGTTCACGGGACTCACGCTCCTTCCGACTCGGTGACACTCGGCGGACGCCGGGTGCCACCCGATGACGGTACCGATCGGTAGCCGGTCGGGCGGAGGGTTTTCTCGTTACGGGCCTCCCGAAGCGACAGGGGGCGCGCCGTGCGCCCTGTTCCGCTCAACGGGCCCTCCACCACCAGCGGTTCAGCTGAACCGGAGGGTAGCCTTCAGCCGTACTCCCGGCTGTACGGGTAGACCGTACGGTCGGCCGGACCGGAGGCACCCGTCCGGCGCACCAGGGACCGGGAGGTCGTCCGATGGCTTACTCCGACGGCACCGCGGGCGCGGGCGGCACCGCCCAGGCCGCACCCGACTACTCGCCGGCCGTCTGGCCCGAGCCCGTCGCCCTGCTGCCCCCACTGCCCCGGCTGCCCCCGCGCCCGCTGGACCCGCTCGGCACCGTCCTGATCCCGCCCGCCGAACGGCGGCCGTCCACCCGGGAGCCGGCCGTCGGACCGTCCTCGGCGGCGCCGCTCCCGTTCCGGCCGCCGAGCCCGCCTACCCCCGCACCGCTGCCCGCACCGCCCGTACCGCGCCTCGACTCCGACCGCCCGCGCAGCCTGCGGCTCGCCCTCCCCGGCGGCGGGGAGGCACGGCGGCGGCGCCTGCTCGACCGCGTCCGGGCGCCGCTGCGGACCCGCCACCGGATCGCCGTCCTGGGCGGCCCCGCCGAGGGAGCCGCCGCCCTCCTCGGCGCCCTGCTCGCGGAACACCGGGCCCACCCGGTGCTCGTCCTCACCACCGCCGGGCCCGCCGGGAGCGAATGCCGCACGGGCGGCCGGGTGCTGCGGTCCGTACGGCCGGACCCGGCCGCCCTGCGGGAGGCCCTCGGCGAGGCCGACGGCCACTACCCGGTGATCCTCGCGGACACCACCGGCGCCCCGGCCGAGGTCCGGCTCGCCGCCGTCGAACACGCCGACCGGCTGCTCCTCTGCGCCCCGGCCTCCGCCACCGGAGCCCGCACCGCCGACGCCCTCCTCGACCACCTCGCCGCCCTCGGCCACCACGGCCTGGCCCGCGGGGCGGTCGCCGCCTTCACCCCCGCCCCGCCCACCGACCGCCCGGTCGCCGACCGCGACCTCCTCCCCCACTTCCGCACCCGCTGCCGCGCCGCCCTCACGCTCCCGGCCGCCCCCGCCGCCCTCCGCTCCCGGGCCCGCCTCGACTACCTGGAACTCGCCGCCCTCATCGGCGACGGCATGGCCGAGCACCGCTGATCCGACCCGAGCGCGCCGCCGCCAGGATGTCCGCCCGCTCCAGCAGGGTCACCGCCTCACACAACGCCGCCTCCGCCCGGTCGAGCGCGGCGACGAAGCCGAGCACCAGCTCTCTCGCCGTCGGCGGTTGTCGATCCGTCATCAGGGCCCTCCGTTCCCGTGCCGTGCCGCCCCTCACCCGCCGGGCGCATCCGGTCCCCGACGGGCCCTGACGGTCCCACGGCGCCGATCACCACAGCGAGCGGATTCCTCCCGTCAGGCCCTCGGCCCCGGCCGGACGACCGGCTCGGGACCGGCACCCCGTCGGCTCGCCTCCGCACGGCCCGGGCGCCGGCCCCGGGCACGCGGGGCCAAGGCGGCGGCCACCGCCGCCAGGGCGACGGCCGCGAGGACGGTGAGGGCGAGGAGGCCCGCCTCGATGCCGGCGCCGCTGTCGGGTGGGGCGGGGCGCGTGGTGAGGACGACCGCCGGGGTGACAGCGGCCACGGGGCCGACGGTGCCGTGGCCGTACTGATGGCCAGGGCCGCGGGAGGCGGCGGCTTGCCGGTCTTCGGCCGGCTGGTCGACGGTCAGGTCCGGGCGGTAGCCGAGGACGGCGGCGGCCGAGCCCGGGTCGGCCGCCGCCCGGGGGCGGGGCGGCGGCGTGGTCACGCGAAGGTGCCGAACCGTTCGGCCGGGATGTCCTGCGGCAGCAGCAGGCTGAGTTCGTCCAGGTCCACCACGTCGACCCGGGACAGCCGGCCCGCCTGCCGGGTGACCATCGCTTCGAGCACCTGCCGGGCGAACCGGCCGTTGCCGAAGGAGCGGTCGCGCGGGACGGCGCCGAACAGGGTGCCGAGTGCGGCCAGGGTCTCCGGCGTGCAGGTGTAGCCGGCGGTCTCGGCCCGCGCCCGGACGATGGCGACGAGTTCCTCGTCCGCGTAGTGCTCGAAGGTGATCTCCCGGGAGAACCGGGAGGCCAGGCCGGGGTTGGAGGCGAGGAAGCCGCGCATCTCCTCCTGGTAGCCGGCCACGATCACCACGACCTCGTCGCGGTGGTCCTCCATCAGCTTCACCAGGGTGTCCACCGCCTCCTGCCCGAAGTCCCCGCCGCTGCCGTCGCGGGGCGTCAGGGTGTACGCCTCGTCGATGAACAGCACGCCGCCCCGGGCGCGTTCGAAGGCGTCCCGGGTGAGGTGGGCGGTGTGGCCGAGGTAGCGGCCGACCAGGTCGGCGCGGGCGGTCTCGACCAGCCGGCCGGAGGGCAGCACGCCGAGTTCGGCGAGGAGTTCGCCGTACAGCCGGGCGATGGTGGTCTTGCCGGTGCCGGGCGGGCCCGAGAACACCAGGTGGTGGCCGAGGGGGGCGGCGGGCAGCCCGGCCTCGACCCGGCGCCGGGACTGGCGGGTCAGGTTGACCAGGTCCTCGACCTGCTCCTTGGCGGCGGCGAGGCCGACCATGGCGCGCAGCCGGTCGAGCAGGCCGGGCTCCCCGGCCCACCCCTCGCCGGCGGCGGCCGGGGCGAACTCCTCGCCGACGTCGGCGGGCAGCAGCCGGGTGAGCGCCGCGTTGTCGAACTGCTCCAGTTCGGCGAGCCGGGAGGCCTGCCGGTCGACCATCTCCTCGAACACCTTGCGGGCGGCGCGGCCGTTGCCGAACTCCGCGCCCTTGGGCATCCGGTCGAAGTGCGCGGCGAGCGCCTCCCGGGTGCCCTCGGCGAGCTCGTAGCCGTGTCCGCGGGCGGCCTGCTCGACGATCGTGGCGAGCTCGTCGGCGCGGTAGTTCCGGAACTCGACGGTGCGGCTGAACCGGGAGGCCAGGCCGGGGTTGGAGGCCAGGAACCCGCGGATCCCGGCCTCGTACCCGGCGACGATCACCACCAGGTCGTCGCGGTGGTCCTCCATCAGCTTCACCAGGGTGTCGACAGCCTCCCGGCCGAAGTCCGGGCCGGCCGCGCCGGAACCCGCCGACAGGGTGTAGGCCTCGTCGACGAACAGCACCCCGCCGAGGGCCTCCCTGACCACCTCGGTGGTCTTCAGGGCCGTCCCGCCGACGACCGGGGCGACCAGGTCGGCCCGGGCGACCTCGACCAGGTGACCGCTGCGCAGCACGCCGAGTTCGGCGAGGATCGCCCCGTAGAGCCGGGCGACGGTGGTCTTGCCGGTTCCGGGCGGACCGGCGAAGACGAGGTGCCGGCTCATCGGCAGGGCGGGCAGCCCGGCCTGCTCGCGGCGGCGGGTCAGCTTGCCGAGGTTGACCAGGGTGGCGACCTGCTCCTTGACGCCCTCCAGCCCGACCAGGGCCCGGAGGACGGCCTGCGGGCCGACGGCCTCCTCCGCGGGGGCTACCGTACCGTCGCCGGCGGCGTCCGCAGCGACGGTGGTGGTGGCGACGGCCGCCGTGCCGCGGGCGTCCGGCGAGCGGTTGTCCCGGCTGTCGAGGTTCTCCACCACGAGGCGGTCGGTCGGCGCGGTCTGCCACAGCCCGGCGCCCTGGTTCCCGGCGGCCGTGCAGTCGGTGAGCCGGACGGGCTCCGCGGACTCGGAGCGCAGCCCGTCCACGGTGTTGTCGCCGAGCCGGCAGGAGGTCAGGGTGGCCCGGGAGCCGGGCAGCAGGTGCAGCCCGTGCCGCCGGTTGCTCCCCAACCGGGCGCGGGTGGCGGCCAGTTCGCCGCCGCGTTCGACGCTCGCGCCGTCCAGGGCGTTGCCGGTGGACTCGACGTCGCGCAGGATGGCGACGCCCCCGGCGCCGACCGAGATCCCGCAGGACCCGCTGCCGCGCACCAGGCCGCCGCCTAGGTGGGTGTGGGCGCCGTCGACGATCCGCACCCCGTGCCGTCCGGCGTCCACGACCGTGACGTCCTCCAGCCGGCCGCGCCCGTCGCCCAGCACCTCGATCCCGTGGCGGCCGGCGGCGGTGACGGTGCCGCGGCACAGCAGCGGGTCGGCGCCGTCGCGCACCACGATGCCGACGCCGGCCGCGCGGCGGACCTCCAGGCGGTCGAACTCGGCGGCGCTCCCGCCGGTGAGTTCGACGCCGTCGGTCCCGGCGTCGCGCACCACCGTCCGCAGCAGGCTGGGCCCGGCCGACCCGCCGACGTGGACGCCGACCCCGGCAGGGGCGGTGACCTCGCAGTCCTCCAGGGTGCCCCGGGCCCGGCCCGCGATGTGCAGACCGTACCCCTGGGGGCGGACGGCGCGGCAGCGGCACAGCAGCGGGTCGGTGCCATCGGTGAGGACGTAGCCGTGGCCGCGCACGGCGGTGACGGTGCAGTCCTCCAGCACGACCCGGGCGGCGGAGCCGACGAAGACGCCGAGCGCGCTGTCCCGGATCGCCGTGCGCAGCAGGCGCGTGCTGCTCCGCTCCTCCAGGGCGACGGCGGGCTTGTCGGTGCCGGAGATCTCACAGTCCTCGACGACGCCGCGCGCCTCGCCGTTGGCGCACAGGCCGTTGCCGCGCGCGTCGCGCAGCACGCAGCGCCGGACGGTCGGGTCGGCCCGCTCGCCGATGACCACGGCCGAGGTGCCCAGGTGCTCGACGACGCTGTCCTCGATCACGCTGGAGCCGGTGGAGGTCTCCACCAGCCCGGCGCCGGCCGGGTTGGTGACCCGGCTGCCGCACATGGCGAGTTCGCCCGGCCCGCGGGTGAGCACGGCGGTCCAGGCGTTGCCGATCACCTCGCAGTCCCGCACGGTGAGGCGGCCGCGCGGGACGTCGACGGCGGGCAGCTCGTCGTCCTGCCCCTGGAGCACCAGACCGGTCAACCGGACGGCCTCGGTGAGCACCTGGACCACCGAACCGCGCCGGGGGCTGATCCGCACACTCCCCCGGACGTCGGCGGCGGTGATGCTCACGGCCTTGGTGAGCACCAGGTTCTCGTCGTACCGGCCGGGCCGGACCGAGATCACCGCGCCGCCGCCGGCCGCCCGGAGGGCCTCGCCGATCGTCCGGTAGGAGCCGGGTTCCCGCTGCTCCGCGCAGACCGTCAGCACCGGGCGCGACATGCCTGGGGTTCCCTTCGTCGTGGGGCGTTGTGGTTCGGTCGCTCGGTGGTTCGGTGACTCAGCGGCTCGGTGGCTCGACGGGTCCGGGCCCCGGTGCGCGCCGGGGTCAGGCCGTGCAGGTGGCGCGGACGGCGCTGGCGGCGTGGTGGGCGCCGCTGGAGCCGCCCCAGTCCACACCGCGGCTGTGCAGCGTGACGGAGATCGGGCCGCGGTAGGTGAACGGCCCGTTGTTCACCCAACTGCCCCGGCTCGCCGTCTGGTTGATGGTGAACGAGCCCACCTGGCCGCCGCCGCTCTGCACCGTGTAGGTGCTCGGGTTGCCGCCGACCTGCTTCACGTCGCCGCTGGCCGGGATGTAGACCGACAGGGTGCAGCTGGTGACCTTGTCCACGGTGAAGGTCCAGACGACCGAGTTGCCGTTGTCGTCCTTGTTGGCGTTGCCGGACATCGGCATCGAGGCGTAGGTGCCGTTGCAGCCGTCGCCGCTGTAGCCACCGGAGTTGTTGCGCCAACCGCTGCTGCCCTGGTCGAACCAGCCGTTGGTCTTGTACTGGCCGCCGCCCGAGCAGTACGGGCCGGCGATCACGGTGACCGGTGCGGGCGGCTTGGCCGCCGGGGGCACGGGCTGCTGGGGTGCCGACGGGTTCGGAGCCGGCTTGTTCGGAGCCGGCTGGTTGGGGGCCGGCTGGTTCGGCGCCGGGTTGGCCGCACCGCCGCCGCCCGTGCCACCGGCGGCCGGGCCACCGCCGCCCGAACCACCCGAGGCGGCGGCCGCACCGCCCTGCGCGCGATCGCCCCCACCGCCCGAACCCGCGCCGCCCCCAGCGGGGTTGGCCCCGACGCCGGGAGGAGCGGCCGCACCGGCACCGCCCCCGCCACCGCCGGCACCGCCACCAGCGCCGCCACCGGTGCCGTTCGGGGCCGAGGCCGCCTGGTCGCCCGACGCCGGTGCGGCCGAACCGTCCGGCTGCGGTGCCGCCGAGCCCGACTGCCCGTCGGGCGCGACGCCGCCGGCGGTGCCACCGTGCTCGTCGAAGCCGGGGACGTTGGCGGGCGGGGCGTCGGCCTGGGCCGGTCCGTGCGGGTCGCTGCCGCTGCGCTGGGTCACCATCACGGAGGTGCCGACCAGCACCAGGCCGACGGCGACGGCCGCGGCGATCATCGGACGGGAGACCCGGCCGGTGCGCGGCCCAGGGTCCCCCGGACCCACGGGCCCCGCGGGGGCCACCGGGCCGACGGGCGCCGTCGGGCCCTTGGCGGGGGACGGCAGGGGCGCCGGCCCGATACCGGTCCCGGCCGGGGGCCTGGCTCCGACCGTGGGCTTGGACCCGGACGCGGGCTTCGGTCCGGTTCGCGCCCCGTTCGTCGCGGCGCCCGTGGCCCTGGAACTGACACCGACTCCGGCGCCGACACCGGCGCCCGGCTGCACGGGCAGCACCGCCGTCTCGGCGCTCGCGGACCTGGGCCCGGCCTCGGACTTCGGCCCGGGCCGTGCCCCGTTCGTCGCAGCGCCGGTGCCCCCGGCACTGACACCGATACTGGCACCGCCATTGGCGCCGGCGCCCGGCTGCGCGGGCCGCACCGTCGGCGCGGGGCTCGCGGGCTTGGACCCAGCGCTGACACCGGCCTCGGCGCCCGACCTCGCGGGCGGCACCGGCGCCGCAGGGCTCGCGGGCTTCGACCCGGCGCCGGCCTCGGGACCGCCACCCAGCCGCGCGGGCGGGACCGTCGGCGCAGGGCTCGCGGGCTTGGACCCGACCTCGGGCTTCGGACCGGTCCGCGCCCCGCCCGTCGCAGCGCCCGTGGCCCCGGCGCTGACACCGGCACCGGCACCAGTGCCGGTACCGCCACCGGCGCCCGGCTGCGCGGGCGGCGCCGCCGTCTCCGCGCTCACGGGCACCTCCGGCGGCTTCCCCTGGTCCGCCTCGGCCGCCAACGCCCAGTTCACCGCCGGGAGCCGGAAGCCGCCCGGCCTCCGCTCCGGCCCGCCGCGCTGCTCCTCGCCCACCATGCATCCCCTGTGCTCGATGACACTCCTGTGGGGAGCTACGGCCCGCACGGCCGAACCGGTTCAGCCGAAATCGGCGCGCCTCAGGCCCGACCGTCCGGACCGGCTCCGCGCCCGCCACCGGCCGGGTCCCACCCCGCGCCCCTCCCGCCGATCACGTCCCTGTGTTCCGTCCGACGGCCGGCCGCCCGTGCGGGGTTCACCGGGTGGTTCAGAAGGACCAAGAGAGCGGCTCTCCGGTGTACGGGTCCAACCGCTCCTCGATGCGGCGCCGCTCCTCACGCCAGTGGACGAAGTGCGGGGACGGATCGCCCCAGAGGGAGGCGTCGCTGAGCGGACAGCGGTCGAAGCCCTCGGTGAACAGGCGGCGCAGGAACTCAACCATCCCGCAGTCGTAGAGCTGCCAGTTCGGCGACCCGTGGCGCTCCCACACCAGGACCGGCCACCTGTCGGGGTCGTCGTCGACCGTGAGCCAGCCGAGGATGTCCGCCCCGCAGCTCACCCCCCACGCGATCACCGAGTCCGGCCCGGCCTCGACGCCGGCCGGCCCGCCCTCGGTCGACCAGAGGCTCCGCAGGATGGCGGTCTCCCCGGCCGCGCTGCCGAAGCCCGGGCCCTCGGGCGGCTCCGTGCTCGCCTCGGGGGCCAGGACACCGAACGCCTCGTCGATTCCACCGGCCCCGTACGTGGCCATGAACGCCACGTAGTCGGCGGGGAACCGGACGCCCCAGGCCTGGCCCACCGCGGCCCAGTCCACCTGCTCGTCGGCGCCGTCGTGCGGCGACATGACGGCTTTCAGCGCGGCGACGGATGCTTCCCCTGCTTCCATGACCCCTCCTGTGGTCCGGCTCCGGGACGCACCGTATCCGGCCCCACCGACAGTCAGTCGGCGGGGCCGGAGCCGACGCCCAGGGCGAGGGCGTAGCGGGAGGGGTCGGCGGGGCGGACGCGGTCGGCGGGGGCGACGGCATCGCGGCGGGCGAGCCAGGTGCGCAGCCGCTCGGGGCTCGGGCGGACGCCGCCGATCTCGTGGAGCAGGACCCGGGCCGGGCGGCCCTCCTCCGGGTCCGCCGGCTGGACCTCGACCACCTCGAACTCCGCGCCCGGGACGAAGACCACCATGGGCGGGTCGCCCGGCTCGCCGAAGGCCGAGCTGCGGCGGCCGCCGACGGACCAGATGGCGAACTCGATCCCGACGTCCTCCCCCAGGTCCGCCTCGGGCACCGCCAGGGCGGTCACCGGGGCCCGCTCGGTCAGCACCGTGCCCGGGGCGTACGCGGCGAGGTCGCAGGCCTGCGCCGGACCGGCGACCAGCACACCGCCGTAGTACCCGGGCAGCCGCCGCAGGCCGGCGGCCAGGCAGCGCAGGTACGGGCCGTAGCGGCCGGGCTCGCCGGAGCGGGCCGCCTCGAGGAGTTCGGCGCGCGGGGCCAGGGGGCCGGAGTCGCCGGCGTGCAGCAGGAGGGCGACCAGCTCGGGCCCCTGGTCGCCGTCCTCCGCCTGGGCGCGCAGGGCGGGCAGCCGGGCGGCGACGTCCTCGGCCCGTCGGGCCAAGGGCTCGTAGGCGGAGCCGAGTTGGGCGACCAGGGCCTCGCCGTCCCCGGCGGGGGTGGCGGGCTCCGACGGCTCCGGCTCCGGGGACGGTTCCGGGGCCGGGGGCGTCGCAGCGGGCACCTCGGGCTCGGGCTCGGGCTCGACTTCCGGGGCCTCGGCGACCGACTCCTCCACCTCAGGCTCGGACAGCAACTCTGGCTCTGCTAGCGGGACTTCGGCAACCGACTCCTCAGGCTCCTCCACGACGACCTCAGG
Organism: Kitasatospora sp. NPDC058184; assembly: GCF_042883725.1. Classification (NCBI taxonomy): domain Bacteria; kingdom Bacillati; phylum Actinomycetota; class Actinomycetes; order Kitasatosporales; family Streptomycetaceae; genus Kitasatospora; species Kitasatospora sp. NPDC058184. Next base: position 20,305 of record NZ_JBHVVE010000011.1, on the reverse strand, counting down.
GGCCAATATTGTTCCCTCATGGGCCTCCCCGGGAGCCTCCGCCGCCAACGCCCCTTCCGAAGTCGGCACCGTGGCGACGGGCTCCGGAGCCGTCACCGGCTCGGAACCGAGCACGGCCACCCGCCCCTCCGCGGCCTCGACCGCCTCCTCGCCGACCCAGTCCAGCCCGTACTGCCGCGCGCAGAACCGACCCACCGCGGCCGACTCCACGTCCAACACCCCCGCCACCACGAGCGCGAGGCGTACCGGCCCGGCCGGGAGCGAGCCCAGCACCGTACCGAGGTGGTCCCAGACCGCGTCCGGAACCGGGCGGCCCGGCGTGCCCACGACCAGCACGGGCTGGGCCGGGTCCGGCCGACGCAGCCGGGGGCCCCGCTCCGGGGTCGCGGCCGGGCGCAGCCACAGTCCGGCCGCCACCGCCTCCACCTCCCAGCCGGGAAAGGCCGGGTAGCGCGCCGCCCCGAGCACCGAAGGCGGCGCGGGGAGAGCCGGAAAACGGCCCGCCCCAGGGGCCGCGGGCGGGCCGGGGAGAGCCGGGAAACGCCCCGCCCCAGGCCCCACAGCCGGGCCCGGGAAGACCGGGAAACGCCCCGCGCCGGGGACCGGAGGCGGGCCGGGAAAGGCCGGGAAGCGGCCCGGACCGGGCCCCGCGCCCGGGCCGGGGAGAGCCGGAAAGCGCTCCGTCCCAGGGCCCACACCCGGGCCGGGCCCGACGCGCCAGCCGACGGCGGTGACGGTGCGTTCGCGCGGGCGGGCGGACAACTCGATGAGGTACGGTTCCCAGCCCTCGCCCCCGTCCGGCGCCACGTGGACGTGCCGCACTCCGCACCCGGGCGCCCCCGGCAGGCCCGACCTGGCCACCGGCACGCCGATCGCCGCCCGCACCTCCTGCCCGAGCGAGGCCGCCAGCACGGCGGCCGTCTCGATGAGTTCGAGCGGCGCGGCCCACGGCGCGCTCAGTGCGAGGTACTCCCGATGGGGCGCCTGCTCCTTCAACAGGGTCGCCGCGCTGGCCAGTTGGGCACCGCTGGGCAGTGACCGGGCGGGCGCGCCGATGATCATCAGCAGCCGGTCGCGCGGTGCGAAGGCCCGGTCCAGCACGGCGGGGCGGACCGGTCCCACCGCCGCGTCGGTGATCCAGTACGCCCCGCCGGCCAGCGGGGTGATGGTCGCGTCGGCGGGCCAGCGGCCGCCGAGCGGCTCCGCTCCCCCGCCGGGCCGGCAGCGCCACCACGTCCCGTCCACGGCCGGCAGGGTGCCGTCCGGCTCGACGCTGACCACCGTGTCCGGTGCGACGACGGTCAACCCGCTGCGCCGGGCGAGCAGTTCGGCGGGCCGCCGGCCGTCGGGGCCGACCGCGGCCAGTCCGGAGGCGGCCAGCACCAGCACGTCGGCGTCGCGCCCGCGCGCGGCCCGGGCGAGTTCGTCCAGCGAGGCGAGCAGGACGGGCGCCGCGTCCTCGGCGGCGGCGAGCAGCAGCAGCGCCCCCGGCTGGGCGCGTACGGGCGCCAGCGCCTCGGCCAGTCCGTCGGCCTCCGCGCCGGGCGGTGCGATCACGTAGTGCGCGCCGAGCGCCCGCAGCGTCGAGGCGCCGACCGCCTCCGGGGCCTCCACAGCGCCCATCACTCCTCCTCCGCCGGGCCCGTCGTGGCGCCCCGGGTGGTGCGCCGGGTGGGGGTGTCCGGTGCCTCGGGCTCCACCCGCAACACATCCGGGACCGGCCTCGTCAGCACGACCGGGTGCGCCCGCACCTGGTCGCGTCGGGACTGCATCCACTTCCTCCCGGGTTCCTCGCGGACGCGCCCGCCGCTTCGCGGACGCACCGCTGCGCGCCCACTACGGTCCTACGGCCCCCGGCACCGGCCCGGTTCAGCGGCCTCCGGACCGGATTGTCGGACCCCTCTGCCACACTGCCCCCGGACGCACGGATTCGAAGGGGGTCCCTCATGACGGCGCTGTGGATTCCCCCGGTGTACGGGGACACCGGGGCCTCGGTCCGGCTGCTGCGTGCCTACTTCACCCGGCTGCGGGCGAAGGGCGACCACTACTACACGGGCGCCCACTTCGAGCGGCTCGCCGGCGGCGGCGACCGCCCGGAGACGGCGGACGCCTTCACCGCCGACGACCTGCTCGCGATCACCATGCTGAGCGTCTCGGTCGAGCCGCACGGAGCCGTCGAGCTGCTCACCGACCCCGACGGGCACTGGGGCCGGCTGCTGTCCGCGATCCCCCGCGACGCCCGACTGGAGGACCCGGCCAGTGCCCCGCTGATCGCCCCCGGCGGGCCGGCCGCCGAGCTGTGGGACCGGCTGGCGAACCCCCGCGCCGCGTACCCGGGCAAGCCGGACGGGGTCGGCCCCGTCGTCGCGGGCAAGCTGCTGGCCCGCAAGCGGCCGCACCTGATACCCGTCTACGACATCCGGGTGAAGGCGCTCTTCCGGCGGCCGAAGGTCGACACCACCTTCTGGTCCGCGCTGGCCGACGCCCTGCGCGCGGACGGCGGGGCGTTCCGCGCCCGGCTGGCGGAGCTCCGCACGGAGGCCGGGATCGGCGAGGACATCGGCGTGCTGCGGGTGCTGGACGTCATCGCCTGGATGCACCAGGGCGAGGCCGGGCAGGCGACGGGCTGACCCCGCGTCCCGCCACCGGGCGGACCTCCGCCGAGCGGACCTCCGCCGAGCGGGTCCGGGACCGACGGCGGCGGGCGCGGGGACCAACGGCGGCGGGCGCGGGGACCGCCTCCGCGTCAGCAGTTCGTCAGCGGAGTGTCGGCAGCCGTCAATAGCCCGTCAATCCGGAGCCCGGTGCCCCCGGACGGCCCGAAGCTGGACGGACCACGCCTGCACGACCCGCAGGTCGCTCCGGAGGTGAGCCGCATGTCCGTCCTCGCTGCCTTCCATTCCGACGTCCCCGACGCGCGCCGCCAGGGCCACGGCCTGCGCGGCGCCTGCGCGCGGGTGCTGGACCGGCTGGCCGCCAGCCCGCTCGACAGCACCGTGCTCGGTGCCCTGGGCGCGCCCCGGCCGGCCGCCCGTCCGGCCGGTCTGCGCGCCCGCTGGCACCCCGTGCCCCGGCCGGACGGCACCACCGCCCTCGAATCCACCTGGCACCCGGACCGCTGACCCTGCCCTCCCGCGCCCGATAGCCGCCGAGCACGGCCGGACGGCCATTCGGCGCAGCGCTCCCCCGCACGGCACGGCCCCCCTCCCGGGTGCGCGCCTATCGTGGGCGAATGACCGATCGTCGGACCGCCGGGCCTGGTACGGCCCGGGTGGGCCACCTCGTCGCCGCCGCCGCGTTCGCCGTCTGCATGGCGGGCACCACGCTGCCCACCCCGCTCTACGGCCTGTACCAGGAGAAGCTCGGCTTCTCCGAGCTGACGGTGACGGTCGTGTTCGCGGTGTACGCCTTCGGTGTCATCGGCGTCCTGCTGCTGATCGGCAACGTCTCGGACTCCGTCGGGCGCCGGCCCGTGCTGCTCTGCGGGCTGGTCTGCTCGGCCGCCAGCGCCGTGGTCTTCCTGACCGCGGACAGCGTCGCCCTGCTCTGCCTGGGCCGACTGCTGTCCGGGTTCTCGGCGGGCCTGTTCACCGGCACCGGGACGGCGTACGTGCTGGAGCTCGCCCCGCCCGGGCACCAGGCCCGCGCGGGCTTCGTCGCGACCGCCGCCAACATGGGCGGGCTCGGCTGCGGGCCGCTGCTGTCGGGCCTGCTCTCGCAGTACGCGCCGTACCCGCTGGTGCTGCCGTTCGTCGTGCACCTGGGGCTGCTCGCGGTCTCCTTCGCCCTCACCTGGATGCTCCCGGAGACGGTCGCCGGGGCCCGTCCGCTGCGCACGGCCCGGCCCGACCGGCCGGCGCTGCCGCCGGAGGTCCGCCGGGTGTTCGTCCCGGCCGCGATCGCCGCGTTCGCCGGCTTCTCCCTGCTGGGCCTGTTCACCTCGGTCAGTCCCGCCTTCCTCGCCACCGGTCTGGGCGTCCACAACCGCGCGGTGGTCGGCCTGGTCGTCTTCACGGCCTTCTTCGCCTCCACCCTCGGCCAGCTCCTGGTGCCCCGGCTGGGCACCGCCCGGGCGGTGCCGCTGGGCTGCCTGGTGCTTATCGCCGGGATGGCCCTGCTGGCCGCCTCGCTCGCCTGGGAGAGCCTGCCACCGCTGGTGCTCAGCGCCCTGGCGGGCGGCGCCGGGCAGGGCATGGGCCTGCGCGGGGCGGTGGGCGAGGTGGCTGCGGCCGCTCCCCCCGAGCACCGCGGCGGCGCCCTCTCGGCGCTGTTCGTGGTCGCCTACTTCGGCATCTCGATCCCGGTCATCGGGGTGGGCCTGCTGACCGGGCCGCTCGGCCTGACGCACGCGGGCCTGGTCTTCGCCGCCTGCATGGCGGTGCTCGCCGCCGCCTCCGGCCTCTACCTGCTGCGCCAGGCGCGCGCCGCGGGCTGACCCTGCGGGCCGACCTCGCGAGCCGATCCCGCGCGCCGCCGTACGCGCCCCCCGCACGCCGACCGCGCGCGCCCGCCGCCGCCCGCCGGTACCCGCTTGCCGCCCCGGCCGGGTACCGATAGACACGAGCCAGACACCCCGCGCACCACCCGGAGGCCTCCGCCATGAGCGTGACGAGTCGGTACCTGGACGCCTGGGAGGGCTTCTGGCGCGACGCGCCCGAGGAACCGGGCGGGGTGATCTGGGACGCGGAGCCGGCCCGCAGCGCCGAACGCCACCTCACGCTGCTCCGCCCGCACCTGGCGGACCCCGCGCTGCCCATCGTCGACCTGGGCTGCGGCAACGGCACCCAGACCCGCTTCCTCGCCGAGCGCTTCCCGCTCGCCCTCGGGGTCGACCTGTCCGCCGCCGCGCTGGACCTCGCCCGGCGCTGCGACCCGGCCGGGCGGGCCGAGTTCACCCGGTTGGACGCCACCGACCCCGAGGCCGTCCGGGCGCTCCACCAGCGCCTCGGCGACGCCAACGTGTACGTGCGCGGGGTGATCCACCAGAGCGAGCCGGCGGACCGCCCACGGGTGGTCGAGGCCATTCGCATCCTGCTCGGGGACCGCGGCCGGGCCTTCGTGTTCGAGCTCGCCGAGGCGGCCAAGGGCGTGCTGGGCGAGCTCGTCCACGCCCCGGACGGTCCGCCGCCGAAGCTGCGCCCGGTGTTCTCGCACGGGCTCGCCCCCGCCGAGGTCGCCGACGCGGTCTTCCCGGAGCTGTTCCGCACGGCCGGCCTCGACGTCCTCGCCGCCGGCGAACTGCCGCTGGCCACCACGGAGTCGGCCGCCGACGGCTCCCGGATCGAGCTGCCCGCGCACTGGCTGGTCGCCGGGCCGGGCGGTTCCGCGCCGAACTGAGCCCGGGCCCGGACCGCCGCTTGCCTAGAGCTCGTCGCCCTCGGGTCGGATGCTCAGGTTGTCGCGCAGGACGTTCGCCGGGTCGTACGCCTTCTCCACGACCGCGAGCCGGGCGTAGTCCGAGACCGAACGGCTCGTCCACCAGCACAAGTTGCTCGACCTCATCACGGTCGACAACATCATCGGCATGGACTACTTCCGTGACTCCCCGCCACGGGCTGCCGAGAGCACGTGGGGCCCGCGCATCCGGGGACCGGACGTCCTCCAGGTCCGCGACCGCCGCACCCCGGACGCCTCGGCCCGCTTCGCCCTGGACCACCCCGACCTGGTGGCCACCTTCCGGGCCTGCCTGACCCCCACCGCCCTGGACGACCTCAGCAGTACGGGCCGTGAGGCGGTGTCCGTGCCGGCCTCCGAGGGCCTCGTGCTCGTCACCCGGGGCTGGGCGGTGACGCTCCCGCCCCGCATCCGCCACTGGCCCGTGCCCGACACAGGAGTTTGATACATGGGATCCTCCACGGCCGAGGAGTCGTCCATACCCCCGGAGTCCGGCCCGGCCGCGACCCCGGCCGCCACCCCGGCCCCGGCCAAAGCCCCGGATTCCGTACCGCTGCGCCGGCACCGGCCGCTTCTGCTGCTGGTCACGGAGCAGATGACCAGCTCGGTGGGGCGTCAGGTCACCGCGCTGGCGCTGCCGCTGCTGGCCATCGCCCACCTGCACGCCGGCCCGCTCGGCGCCTCGGCGCTGATGGCGATGACCTACCTGCCCGGCGTCCTGCTCAGCCCGCTGATCGGCGTGGCCGTCGACCGGGCCCGGCTGCGGCGGATGCTGGTAGCGGTGTCCTGGCTGCAGGTCCCCGCCATCGGCAGCGTGCCGCTCGCCGCCGCGCTGGACGGCCTGACCTGGCCACACCTGTTCGCCGCGGCCGCCGCCTCCGGGGCGCTGAACTCCGCGCAGGGCGTCGCGCTGCAGTCCTGTCTGCCCCGCGTGGTGCCCCCGGACCGCCTGCTGCCGGCCAACTCCTCGCTCACCGGGGCCCGGACCATCGGCCTGATCGGCGGGCCGGCGCTCGGCGGCATCCTGATCGGCCTGATCGACCCGGCCCCGGCGCTGCTGGTCGAGTGCGCCGCCTACCTCGTCGGCGGGGCCCTGTTCCTCGCCCTGCCGGCCGCGCTGAACCGGTCCGCGCAGGAGGCGGGCAGCGGCGCGCGCTCCCGCCTCGACGCCCTGCGGGAGGGCCTCGCGGTCATCCGGCGCGAGACCCTGCTGCGCCGCCAGGCGCTGGCCGCGGCCGGGCTCAACCTCGGCGGCGGGGCCGGCGGCGGCCTGTTCGTCCTGTACGCCGACCGGGAGCTGCAGCTGCCCCCGTGGCAGCTCGGCACGGTCTACGCCGCGTACGCCGTCGGCATGGGCACCGGCGTGCTGGTCGCGACCTCGGTGACCCGGGCGCTGGGCATGGCCCGGGCCATCCGGCTGTGCGCCGTGGGCGCGGGCGCCGCCCTCTTCCTCATCCCGGCGGCCTCCCTGGGGCTGTCCTTCGCCGTGCTGGTCCTGTACCAGCTGCTGTTCGGACTGATGGCCACCATCTGGTCGATCGCCATGACCACCGGGCGCCAACTCGTCACCCCCGCCCACCTGCTGGGCCGCGTCAACGCCTTCCTCCAGGCCGTGCTGACCGCCACCCTGCCCGTCGGCGCCTTCCTCGGCGGGTGGCTCGCCTCCCGGGTCGGCATCGTGCCGGTACTGGTCGGCGCGGCGGCCGTCGCCCTCGCGGGCGCGAGCAGCCTCTGGTTCCCGCGCGACATGCTCGCGGAGATCGAGCGGGCGGCGGAGCGGAAGAGCGTCCCGGAGACGCCCTGAGGCCCGCCCCGGAGAGGCCCTGACGCCCGCCCCCCCCGGGGCGCCGGGGCCGTCCGGCTACGCCGTCCCGCCGTCCGTCCGCACCTCGGGGCGTCCAGGCTCGGCCCAGAGGGTGTGGAAGCTGCCCGGGCGGTCGGTGCGGCGGTAGGTGTGGGCGCCGAAGAAGTCGCGCTGCCCCTGGATCAGCGCGGCGGGCAGGTGCGGGCTGCGCAGGGTGTCGTAGGAGGCGAGCGCGGCGGAGAAGGCCGGCACCGGGATGCCGTGCTGGGCCGCGCCGGCCACCACCGTGCGCCAGGCCGCCTGGGCGTCGGAGACCTCGGCCGCGAACTCCTCCTCGGCGAGCAGGCTGACCAGGTCGGGGTTGGCCGCGTGGGCGGCACGGATCCGGTCGAGGAACGCGGCGCGGATGATGCACCCGCCGCGCCAGATCCTCGCCACCGCCCCCAGGTCGATGTCCCAGCCGTACTCGGCCGCGGCGTCACGGATCATCGTCCAGCCCTGGTCGTAGGCGATGACCTTGGACGCGTAGAGGGCCTGCTCGACGTCCCGGGTGAAGCGCTCGGCCTCGTGCGGGCGCAACTCCTGCCGGCCGCCCCCGGGCAGCGGCCGGTAGGCCGCCCGCAGTTCGGCCCGGGCGGAGGCGACCCGGGCGAAGGTGGCCTGGGCGATGGCGGTGACCGGGGAGCCGAGGTCGAGGGCGGTCTGGACGGTCCAGCGCCCGGTGCCCTTCTGCTCCGCGGCGTCCTGGACGACGTCGACGAAGGGCCCGCCGGTGGCAGCGTCGGTGTGGGCGAGCACCTCGGCGGTGATCTCGATCAGGTAGGAGTCGAGCCGCCCCTCGTTCCAGCGCCGGAAGGTCTCGGCGATCTCGGCGGGGGCGTACCCGCCGACCTCCCGCAGCAGGTGGTAGGCCTCGGCGATGAGCTGCATGTCGGCGTACTCGATGCCGTTGTGCACCATCTTCACGAAGTGCCCGGCCCCGTCGGTGCCGATGTGGGTGCAGCACGGGTCGCCGTCCACGTGGGCGCTGATCCGCTCCAGCATCGGGCCGAGCACGGCGTAGGACTCGGCGGAGCCGCCGGGCATCACCGAGGGGCCGTGCAGCGCGCCCTCCTCCCCGCCGGAGACGCCGGTCCCGACGAAGTGGATGCCGCGCTCGCGCAGCGCCCGCTCCCGGCGGCGGGTGTCGGCGAAGTGGGCGTTGCCACCGTCGATGAGCAGGTCGCCCGCCTCCAGCAGCGGGGTGAACTCCTCGATGACCTCGTCGGTGGCCCGGCCGGCCTTCACCATGATCAGCAGCCGGCGGGGGCGCTCCAGTGCGGCCACCAGCTCCTGCGGCGACCACGCCGGGACGAACGCGCCCTCGTGGCCGAACTCCTCGACCAGGGACTTGGTCCGGCCCTCGCTCCGGTTGTGCACCGCGACCGTGTAGCCGTTGCGGGCGAAGTTCCGCGCCAGGTTGCGGCCCATCACCGCGAGCCCCGTCACGCCGATCTGTGCCGATGCCTCCATGGCGGGTGCTTCCTTCCTCGGGGAGTCCCCCGGCGGGGCTCGCGGGCCTGCGCCGCGGGTTCCCGGGGCGGCCGTGCCCGCCCGCCGACGCGCGCCGCGGACCCGGCCCGGCGCCACGGGCGGTCGGACTACATGCTCACCGGCCGCACCCGCCCGCCGCGCGGGGGACTCCCCCGTTCAGGTGCCCCGACCCGGCGCCCGAACCTTCCGCAACAAGCTCTACCGCACCGCCTCGACCGCTTCCGGCTCGGCCTGCGGCCGGTGCCCGGGCAGCTGCCCGGTCGGCAGGTCCCGGTGGCGGCGGATCGGGGAGCAGTAGAGGAAGAGGGCCGCCGCCGGTACGCCCGCGGTCAGGATCCACAGGGCCGGGCGCAGGCCGAGCCAGGTGCCGAGCGCGCCCCCGAGCAGGGCGCCCAGCGGCATCGTGCCGTAGTTGAGGAACGCGGAGCTCGCCACGAGCCGGCCGAGCACGGCGCTCGGGACGTAGCTCTGGACGAACCCGGACTTGATGACGTTGCCCGCCACGATGCCGATCGCCACCCCGCTGTAGGCGAGGACGATCATCAGCAGGCCCCACCCGGGGCCGGCCAGCGGGATGAGCAGGGCCAGCGCCGGCAGCACCAGCTCGAACACCAGCAGGGCGCGTCCGCTGCCCAGCCTGGCGCTGACCCGGCGCACGACGAACGCCCCCAGCACACCGCCGATGCCGCTGACCATCGCGAGGCTGCCGATCTCGCCGGAGGACAGGCCGACCTCACGGACCAGGAAGACGACCATGAGCGACTGGTACCCGGTCAGGGCGAGGTTGGACGCCGCTCCGAAGAGCGCCAGGCTCCGCAGGAAGGGGTCGCCGAAGAGCAGTCCCAGCCCCTCCCGGATCTCCTTGGCCATGGCGCCGCGCGGCCGTTGGACCCGCTCGGGCGCGGACTCCCGGTGCCGGATGGCGACCAGGCAGAGGGTCGCCAGCAGGAAGGTCGTCGTGTTGACCAGCATCCCGTTGGCGGCGCCCGCGAGTTGGATGAGCAGGCCGCCGCAGCCGAGCCCGGCGATCTGCGCCGCGGAGGCGCTGCCCTGGAGCTTGGCGTTGCCCTCGGCCTGGTCCTCCGGTTTCACCAGGTCCGGCAGGTAGGCGGTGTACGCGGTCTGGAAGAACACCGTGGCGGCGCCCGCGAGCAGGGCCACGAGCAGCAGTTGGGTCACCCCCAGCACTCCGGCCCACGCCGCGACCGGAACGCTGGCGAAGAGCGCGAAGCAGATGACGTTGGCCCAGAACATCACCTGCCTGCGCCGCAGCCGGTCCACCCAGACGCCCACCGGAAGGCCGATGACCAGCCACGGCACCCAGGGCGCCGCGCTCAGCAGGCTGACCTCGAAGGTGTCGGCGTGCAGGGTCGACACGGCGATCAGCGGAACGGCGAGGACCGTGACCGACTGGCCGAACCGCCCCGCCGTCTCGCCTAACCAGAGGAGCCGGAAGTCCCGGTGGCGGCGGAGCAAGCCGCCACGTGTGCCGTTGCCCATTGAACGCTCCGATCTGTCGCGGTAGGAAATCCGAACTGCCCGGAGCCGCCCACTGGTTGTGTCCCCTCCGGCACCCCGCGGCCGACGCCGGCGCGGGGAGCAGGACCGCCGCGCGGCCCGTAAGCCGGTCGGCGCACGGGCCGCCGGCCCCGCCGGCTAGGACCGGTCGCGCCCGCCGGCCAGCCAGGCGGCGAGAACGGGGCCGATCTGGGCGAGCTGATCGGGCCTCGTCATTTCACCATGCCGCCCGGTCACCCGGTGCACCTCGATCCGACCGGTGACGTGGGCCCGCCAGTCCTCCGGCCGCACCGGGGGGCGCGGCTCCTCCCGGGTCGCCTCGAAGAACAGCACATCGCCCCTGAACGTACGGGACTTGAAGGAGTCCAGCACCGCGATGTTCGCGAGGAAGACCCTGGCCATCGCCTCCAGCGCGGCGTCGCCGAGCAGGGCGAACGGACCGTCCGCGGCCCGCGCGGACTCCGGGTCGTGGCCGAGCGACTCCAGGAGCGCCCCGACGGCCTCCGCACCGGTCAACTCCCGGGCCGGTTCGGCCGATCCGCCGCCGCCCCCGCTCGGGAAGCTGTCCATCAGGGTGAGTGCCTCGACCTCCTCGCCCTCCTCCTGCAACCGGACGGCGAGTTCGTGCGCCACGACCCCGCCGAACGACCACCCCAGCAGCGCGTACGGGCCCTGCGGCTGGACGGAGCGGATCAGCGCCAGGTAGTCGTCGACCATGGCGTCGAGGCCGGCCGGAACCGCCTCGGGGGCCAGCAGGCCGCGGGCCTGGAGACCGTACAGGGCACGGCCGCCGTCGAGGTGGCGGAGCAGGCCCGAGTAGACCCAGCTGACGCCGGCCGCGGGGTGCACGCAGAACAGCGGCCGGGCCGCCGGGCCGCTGCTCCTGCGCAACGGCAGCAGGGTGGCGAGCGCGCCGTCCCCGTCCCCCGCGTCGTCCAAGCGGCCGGCGAGCGCGGCGACGGTGGGGGCGTCGAAGACGTCCCGGATGCCGATCTCGGCGCCGAGGGCGGTGCGGATCCGGCCGATCAGCCGGGCCGCGAGCAGCGAGTGCCCGCCCAGGAGGAAGAAGTCGTCGTCGATGCCCACCGACGGCACCCCGAGGACCTCGGCGAAGACCGCGCACAGGATCTCCTCCTGCGCCGAGCGCGCGGCCCGTCCGCCGCCTCCCGCACCGGCGACCGGCGCCGGCAGCGCCCGCTGGTCCAGCTTGCCGTGCGAGGTCATCGGCAGGTCCGCCAGCACCACGACCGCCGACGGCAGCATGTGCCGCGGCAGACGGCCCGCGGCGAAGCGCTGCAGCTCCTCCGGGTCGGCCGCCCGGTCGGCGACCGGCACCACGTAGCCCACCAGGCGCTTCTCCCCCGGCTGGTCCTCGCGCACCACCACGGCGGCCTGCGCCACCGCCTCGTGCGCCATCAGCACCGCGGCGACCTCGCCCGGCTCGATCCGGAAGCCCCGGATCTTCACCTGGTCGTCCGCGCGGCCCACGTACTCCAGGGCACCGTCGGCGCGCCACCGCACGAGGTCGCCGGTGCGGTACATCCGCTCGCCCGCCGCACCGAACGGATCCGCCACGAAGCGCTCGGCCGTCAGACCCGGCCGGCCCAGGTAGCCGCGGGCGAGGCTCTCCCCGGCGATGTACAGCTCGCCGGGAACGCCCGGCGGGACCACCCGCAGGCGGTCGTCCAGGACGTAGAGCCGGGTGTTGCGGATCGGCCGGCCGATGACCGGCCGCTCGTACTCGCCGATCACGGCGTTCGTGCTGTACACGGTGCACTCGGTGGGACCGTACTGGTTGTTGGCGGTGACCCCGGCCCGCCGCAGAACATCCCAGAGCGCCTCGTCGACGGCCTCACCGCCGACGTCCACGATCCGCGGGCGGGAGGCGCGCTGCTCGGAGAGCATCCCCAGCTCGACCAGCTGCCGGCAGTAGGTCGGGGTCGTCTCCAGGTAGTCGATCCGCTCGCCGTCGATGTAGTCGACCAGGAGCTCCGGCGTCCGGCGCGTCTCGTCGTCCACCAGGTGCAGCTCGTGGCCGTCCAGCAGCCAGAAGAGCAGCAGCCAGCTGGCGTCGAAGGTCGTCGCCCCGATCATGGCGGCCCGCAGGGGACGGCCGGCCGAGGCGATGTCGGCCCGGTAGACGTCCTCCCGGTGGCTGTGGACGAGGTTGGCGAGGGAGCGGTGCTCGACGAGCACGCCCTTCGGCGTCCCCGTCGACCCGGAGGTGAAGATGGCGTACGCGGCGTGCCCGGGACGCAGGGGCGCGAGCCGGTCGGCGTCCGACACGTCGGCCTCGGACCGGCGGGCCAGCTCGGCGCCCAGCGACGGCTCCGCCAGGTCCAGCAGGTGCGGCACCCGCCCGGCCAGACCGGCGAAACGCTCGGCGGTGTCCCCGCCGGTGATCACCAGGCCGGGGCGGCAGTTGTCGAGCATGTACCCGACCCGCTCGACCGGGTACTCCGGGTCGACCGGGACGTAGCAGGCCCCGGCCTTCAGGATCGCCAGCAGCGAGACGACCAGGTCCGTACCCCGCGGGAGCAGGACGGCCACGGACTGCTCCGGCCCCACCCCACGGTCGATCAGCAGCCGCGCCAGGCGGTTCGCCCGAGCGTTGAGCTGACGGAACGTCAGAACCTCGCCCTGGAAGACGAGCGCGGTCGCGTCCGGCGTCCGCCGGACGTGCCCCTCGAAGACCTCCGGGACCAGCCCGGTGTCCGCCGGGACGCGCGTGGTGTCGTTCCACTCGACGAGGATCTGCCGGCGCTCGGCCGGGCTCAGGATGTCGACCGCCTCGATCGACTGGTCCGGGTCCGCGACCAGGGTGGTCAACAGCCGGAGCAGGCGGTCCGCCAGCAGGGCCATGGTGTCGCGGTCGAAGAGCTCGGTGGCGTAGTGGAGAACGGCGAGGATGCCGGAGGGAGCGCCGGCGGCGTCGCGGCTCTCGACGCAGGTGAGGTTGAGGTCGAACTTGACGGGCGGCATCCCGAAGGACTCCGGCTGGGCGGTGAGGCCCGGGAGTTGAAGGGTGCCCTCGTCGTTGTTCTGCAGGACCAGCATCACCTGGAACAGCGGATGCACGGAGCTGGAGCGAACGGGGTTCAGCTCCTCGACGAGCCGCTCGAACGGCAGGTCCTGGTGGGTGAAGGCCGCCAGGTCGGTGTCCCGGACCCGGCCCAGCAGGTCGCCGAAGCTGGGGGCGTCCGAGAGGTCCGTCCGCAGGACCAGGGTGTTGACGAAGAACCCGACCAGGTCGTCCAGCGCCTGGTCCGAGCGTCCGGCGACGACGGTGCCGATGGGGAGGTCCGTGCCGGCTCCGAGGCGGGACAGCAGGGCCGCCAGGGCCGCGTGCAGGACCATGAAGAGCGTCACGCCGTGCCGGCGCGCCACCGCGTCCAGTTCGGCGTGCAGCTCGGGGCCGACGTGGAACTGCAGCAGGTCGCCCTCGTGCGAGGCGGTGGCGGGGCGGGGCCGGTCGAAGGGCAGAGCCACCTCCTGCGGCGAACCCCTCAGTGCTTCGGACCAGTAGGCGAGTTGCTGGTCCATGGTGTCGCCGAGCTGGTTGTGCTGCCAGAGGGTGTAGTCCGCGTACTGGACGGCCAGCGGCTCCCAGTCGGGGACGAGGCCGGCCAGGCGGGCCCGGTAGGCCGAGGCGATGCCCTGCCAGAGCGGACCGGAGGACCAGCCGTCACTGGCGATGTGGTGCAGGGTCAGGACGAGGACGGACTCGGTCGCGCCGAGGGTGAACAGGGCCACCCGCAGAGGGAGTTCGGCGGAGAGGTCGAAGGCGGTGAAGGCCTCGGCCTCGATCCGCCCTGCGGCCTCGTCCGCCGTGCACGGCTCGACCCTGAAGGGCACCTGGACGTCCTGGGCGGGCAGGACCAGCTGGCGGGGCTGGCCGTCGATCGCGGGGTAGATCGTCCGCAGGGCCTCGTGGCGGCCGACCACGTCGCCGATCGCCCCTCGCAGGGCCTCGACGTCCACCGTGCCGTGCAGGCGGAACGCGAACGGACTGTTGTAGGTGGCAGAGGCGCCTTCGAGCTGGTCGAGGAACCACAGCCGCTGCTGGGCGAACGACAGCGGCAGCACCTCCGGACGCTCCCCCGCCACCAACGCCGGACGCGCCGGGCGGCCCTCCTTCAGCTTCTCCATCACCCCGACGACGGTCGGGTTGCGGAAGAGGTCGCGGATGCCGAGCTCGGCGTTGAGGGTCGTGCGGATGCGGCTGATCAGGCGCGTCGCGAGGAGCGAATGGCCGCCCAGAGCGAAGAAGTTGTCATCGATGCCCACCGACGGTACGCCGAGGACCTCGGCGAAGAAGGCGCACAGGATCTCCTCCTGCGCCGTCCTCGGACCGCGATGCCCCTGCACCTCCACAGCCTCGACGGCACCGGCCCGCGCACGCTCCGCCCGGCTGAGGAAGTACCGCTCCTGCTCAGGCGAGTCGAACACCTCCCAGCCGGACACCGGAACCTCCGGATCCCCGACCGCCACCCCGAGCAGCCGGATCAGGCGGTCCGCCAGCAGGGTCATGGTGTCGCGGTCGAAGAGGTCGGTGGCGTAGTGGAGAACAGCGAGGATGCCGGAGGGCGCGTTGGCCGCGTCGCGGTTCTCGACGCAGGTGAGGTTGAGGTCGAACTTGGCGGGTGGCGTCCCGAAGGACTCGGGCTGGGCGGTGAGGCCCGGGAGTTGGAGGGTGCCCTCGTCGTTGTTCTGCAGGACCAGGAGCACCTGGAACAGCGGGTGCCGGCCCAGCGAACGCACCGGGTTCAGCTCCTCCACCAGGCGCTCGAACGGCAGGTCCTGGTGGGTGAACGCCGCCAGGTCGGCGTCCCGGACCCGGTCCAGCAGTTCGCCGAAGGTCGGCTCCGCCGAGACGTCGGTCCGCAGGACCAGGGTGTTCACGAAGAACCCGACGAGGTCGTCCAGTGCCTCGTCCGAACGTCCGGCGACGACCGTGCCGATGGGGATGTCCGTGCCGGCGCCGAGGCGGGACAGCAGAGCTGCCAGAGCCGCGTGCAGGACCATGAACAGCGTCACGCCGTGCCGGCGTGCCAAGGCGTCCAGTTCGGCGTGCAGGCCGGGGTCGACGTGGAACTCCAGCAGCTCACCCTCGTGCGAGGCGGTGGCCGGTCGGGGCCGATCGAAGGGCAGGGCCACCTCCTGCGGCGCATCCCTCAGCGCCTCGGACCAGTAGGCGAGTTGCTGGTCCATGGTCGCGCCGAGCTGGTTGTGCTGCCAGAGCGTGTAGTCCGCGTACTGGACGGCCAGCGGCTCCCACTGCGGGACGAGACCGGCCAGACGGGCACGGTAGGCCGAGGCGATGCCCGACCAGAGCGGGCCCGAGGACCACCCGTCACTGGCGATGTGGTGCAGGGTCAGGACGAGGACGGATTCCCCTTCAGTGGCAGTGAACAGCACTACCCGCAAGGGAAGTTCGGTCGAGAGCTTGAAGGTGGTGAAGGCCTCGGCTTCGATCCGCTCGGCCAGCTCCTCGGCCGTGCACGGCTCGACCCTGAACGGCACCTGGACGTCCTGGGCGGGCAGGACCAGCTGGCGGGGCTGGCCGTCGATCGCGGGGTAGATCGTCCGCAGGGCCTCGTGGCGGCCGACCACGTCGCCGATCGCCCCGCGCAGGGCCTCGACGTCCACCGTGCCGTGCAGGCGGAACGCGAACGGGCTGTTGTAGGTGGCAGAGGCGCCTTCGAGCTGGTCGAGGAACCACAGCCGCTGCTGGGCGAACGACAGCGGCAGCACCTCCGGACGCTCACCCGCCACCAACGCCGGCCGCGCCGGACGCCCCTCCTTCAGCTTCTCCATCACCCCGACCACCGTCGGGTTGCGGAAGAGGTCGCGGATGCCGAGCTCAGCGTTGAGGGTCGTGCGGATGCGGCTGATCAGGCGCGTCGCGAGAAGCGAATGGCCGCCCAGAGCAAAGAAGTTGTCGTCGATACCAACCGACGGAACACCAAGGACCTCGGCGAAGAACGCGCAGAGGATCTCCTCCTGCGCCGTCCTCGGACCACGATGCCCCTGCACCTCCACAGCCTCGACGGCACCGGCCCGCGCACGCTCCGCCCGGCTGAGGAAGTACCGCTCCTGCTCAGGCGAGTCGAACACCTCCCAGCCGGACACCGGAACCTCCGGATCACCGACCGCCACCCCGAGCAACCGCACCAACCGCTCCGCCACCAGACCCGCAGTCTCCTGGTCGAACAGATCGGTCGCGTACTGCAGGACCACCGTGATACCGGCAGGCGCATTGGCGGCGTCACGGTTCTCGACGCACGTCAGGTTGAGGTCGAACTTGGCGGGCGGTGTCCCGAAGGACTCGGGCTGAGCGGTGAGGCCCGGGAGTTGGAGCGTGCCCTCGTCGTTGTTCTGCAGAACGAGCATCACCTGGAACAGCGGGTGCCGGCCCAGCGAACGCACCGGGTTCAGCTCCTCCACCAGGCGCTCGAACGGCAGGTCCTGGTGCGTGAACGCCGCCAGGTCCGCATCCCGGACCCGGCCCAGCAACTCACCGAAGGTCGGCTCACCCGACATATCCGTCCGCAGGACCAGGGTGTTCACGAAGAACCCGACCAGGTCGTCCAGGGCCTCGTCCGAACGCCCGGCCACCACCGTGCCGATCGGGAGGTCCGTCCCCGCACCCAGGCGCGACAGCAAAGCCGCCAGGCCCGCATGTAGGACCATGAACAGCGTCACGCCGTGCCGACGCGCCAACGCATCCAACTCCGCGTGCAACTCGGGGCCGACATGGAACTCCAACAGCTCGCCCTCGTGCGACGCGGCGGCAGGACGGGATCGGTCGAAGGGCAGAGCCACCTCCTGCGGCAGCTCTCCCAGCGCGTTACGCCAGTACTTCAACTGCTCGTCGAGGATCTCGCCCAGCTGGTTGTGCTGCCAGAGCGTGTAGTCCGCGTACTGGATGGCCAGCGGCTCCCACTGCGGGACCAGGCCGGCCAGACGGGCACGGTAGGCCGAGGCGATGCCCGACCAGAGCGGGCCCGAGGACCACCCGTCACTGGCGATGTGGTGCAGGGTCAGGACCAGGACGGACTCGGTCGTACTGAGGGTGAACAGCGCCACCCGCAGCGGAAGTTCAGCGGAGAGTCTGAAGGTGGCGAAGGCCTCGGCCTCGATCCGGCCGGCCACCTCGTCGGCCGTGCACGGCTCGACCCTGAACGGCACCTCGACCTCACCGGCCGGCAGCACCAGCTGGCGGGGCTGGCCGTCGACCGCCGGGTAGACCGTCCGCAGGGCCTCGTGGCGGCCGACCACGTCACCGATCGCCCCGCGCAGGGCCTCGACGTCCACCGCGCCGTGCAGGCGGAACGCGAACGGGCTGTTGTAGGTGGCAGAGGCGCCTTCGAGCTGGTCGAGGAACCACAGCCGCTGCTGGGCGAACGACAGCGGCAGCACCTCCGGACGCTCACCCGCCACCAACGCCGGACGCGCCGGACGGCCCTCCTTCAGCTTCTCCATCACCCCGACGACGGTCGGGTTACGGAACAGGTCGCGGATGCCCAGCTCGGCGTTCAACGTGGTACGAATCCGGCTGATCAGGCGCGTCGCGAGAAGCGAATGCCCGCCCAGAGCAAAGAAGTTGTCATCGATACCCACCGACGGCACACCAAGGACCTCGGCGAAGAACGCGCACAGGATCTCCTCCTGCGCCGTCCTCGGACCACGATGCCCCTGCACCTCCACAGCCTCGACGGCACCGGCCCGGGCCCGCTCCGACCGGCTGAGGAAGTACCGCTCCTGCTCAGGCGAGTCGAACACCTCCCAGCCGGACACCGGAACCTCCGGATCGCCGACCGCCACCCCGAGCAACCGCACCAACCGCTCCGCCACCAGACCCGCGGTCCCCTGATCGAACAGATCGGTCGCGTACTGCAGGACCACCGTGATACCGGCAGGCGCATTGGCGGCGTCACGGTTCTCGACGCACGTCAGGTTGAGGTCGAACTTGGCAGGCGGTGTCCCGAACGACTCCGTACTCACCACGACATCCGGGAGCTGGAGGCTGCCCTCCTCGTTGTTCTGCAGGACCAGCATCACCTGGAACAGCGGGTGCCGGCCCAGCGAACGCACCGGGTTCAACTCCTCCACCAGCCGCTCGAACGGCAGGTCCTGGTGCGTGAACGCCGCCAGGTCCGCATCCCGGACCCGGCCCAGCAACTCACCGAAGGTCGGCTCACCCGACACATCCGTCCGCAGTACCAGGGTGTTCACGAAGAACCCGACCAGCTCGTCCAAGGCCTCATCCGAACGCCCGGCCACCACCGTGCCGATCGGGAGGTCCGTCCCCGCACCGAGGCGCGACAGCAGAGCCGCCAAGCCCGCGTGCAGAACCATGAACAGCGTCACACCATGCCGACGCGCCAACGCGTCCAACTCCGCGTGCAGCTCCGGGCCGACATGGAACTCCAACAGCTCGCCCTCATGCGACGCGGCGGCAGGACGGGGCCGGTCGAAGGGCAGGGCCACCTCCTGCGGCGCGTCCCTCAACGCCTCGGACCAGTAGGCGAGTTGCTGGTCGAGAGCCTCCCCGAGCTGGTTGTGCTGCCAGAGGGTGTAGTCCGCGTACTGGACGGCCAGCGGCTCCCACTCCGGGGCGGCTCCGGCCAGCCGGGCCCGGTAGGCCGACGTGACCCCCTGCCAGAGCGGGCCGGAGGACCAGCCGTCGCTGGCGATGTGGTGCAGGGTCAGCACCAGGGCCGACTCGTCCTCGCCAAGCGCGAACAGCACGACCCGCAAGGGAAGTTCGACGGAGAGGTCGAAGACGGCGAAGGCCTCGGCCTCGATCCGCCCCGCCACCTCCGAAGCCGCGCACGGCTCGACCCTGAACGGCACCTCGACCTCACCGGCCGGCAGCACCAGCTGGCGGGGCTGTCCGTCGACCGCCGGGTAGACCGTCCGCAGCGCCTCGTGCCGGCCGACCACGTCGCCGATCGCCGCACGGAGCGCCTCGACGTCCACCGCGCCGTGCAGCCGGAACGCGAACGGGCTGTTGTAGGTCGCGGAAGCGCCTTCGAGCTGGTCCAGGAACCACAGTCGCTGCTGCGCGAACGACAGCGGCAGCATCTCCGGCCGCTCACCCGCCACCAGCGCCGGCCGCGCCGGCCGCCCCTCCTTCAGCTTCTCGGCGACGCCGACGACCGTGGAGGCGTCGAACAGGTCGCGGATCCCGAGTTCCGCGCCGAAGGTGCTGCGAATCCGGCTGATCAGCCGGGCCGCGAGGAGCGAGTGCCCGCCCAGAGCGAAGAAGTCGTCGTCGATCCCCACCGACGGCAGGCCCAGCACCTCCGCGAACACCACGCACAGGATCTCCTCCTGCGCGGAACGCGGCGCCCGACCGCTCGGCTCGACAGCGACGGCGGCAGGCGCGGGCAGCGCGCGCTGGTCCAGCTTGCCGTTCGGCGTGATCGGCAACGCCTCCAGCACCACCACCACCGACGGCACCATGTGACGCGGAAGCCGCCCCACGGCGAAACGCCGCAGCTCGTCGGGATCGATCTCCCGGCCCGCGACCGGCACCACGTAGCCGACCAGGCGCTTGTCGCCCGGCCGGTCTTCCCGTGCCACGACCGCGGCCTGCGCCACCGCCTCGTGCGCCAACAGGACCGCCGCGACCTCACCCGGCTCGACCCGGAAGCCCCGGATCTTCACCTGGTCGTCCGCACGCCCCACATACTCCAACACCCCGTCCGCACGCCAACGACCCAAGTCGCCCGTCCGGTACATCCGTTCACCCGCCGCACCCAGCGGATTCGCCACAAACCGCTCCGCCGTCAGCCCCGCCCGGCCCACATACCCGTGCGCCAGACCGGCCCCCGCCGCATACACCTCACCCACCACACCCGCCGGCACCGGACGCAACCACTCGTCCAACACGAACACCCGCTTGTTGCCCACCGGACGCCCGATCGGCAACGACGAACCCGCCAAGTCCGCATCGGTCACCGCGTGGCACGTCGTGAAGCCCATGCTCTCCGCCGGACCGTACCCGTTGCCCACCCGCAACCCCGGGAACAAGCCCAGCACCTTCGC
>NZ_JBHVVE010000010.1:275697-364375 GCF_042883725.1 Kitasatospora sp. NPDC058184 | reverse complement strand
GGCGTTCAGATCGTTGGCAGTCTGAAAATCACCCGTCACGCCCCTCTCCGCGGCCACCCCCTGCGCCACCCCCTCCCGCAGCGCGTCCCTCTCGCGGGGGGAGGGGCGGGTGGGTGGGGGCGGGGGAGGTGGCCTTGGTGCGGGTGGGTGGGGGCGGGGGAGGTGGCCCTGGTGCGGGAGGTGGGGGGTGAAGCGGGTGGGGTGGGTGTGAGGGGCGGTGGGTGGGGGTCAGGTGGTGGTGATGTCGGCGAGGGTGCGGAAGACGAGGGCGGTGGAGGTGGCGCCCGGGTCCTGGTGGCCGATGCTGCGTTCGCCGAGGTAGGAGGCGCGGCCCTTGCGGGCCTGGAGGGGGATGGTGTCGCGGGCGCCCTGTTCGGCGGCGTCGGCGGCCGCTGCGGCCGCTGTGGGGAGGTCGGCGCCGGTGGCGGCTGTGGCGCGGAAGGCGGCGACGGCTGGGGTCCAGGCGTCCACGATGGTCTTGTCGCCGGGGGCGGCTTTGCCGAGGAGGCGGATGGCGTCCAGGCCGGCGGACAGGGCCTCGGCGACGGCGGCCGGGCCGGCCGGGTCGGGCAGGGCGGCGCCGATGGCGCGGAAGGCCTTGCCGTAGAGCGGGCCGGAGGCGCCGCCGACCTTGGAGATGAGGGTGGTGCCGGTCTTGGTGAGGACGGCGCCGGGGCCGGCGGGCTGGAGGCCGTCCAGGGCGGTCAGGGCGGCGGCGAAGCCGCGTTGGAGGTTGCTGCCGTGGTCGCCGTCGCCGATCGCGGAGTCCAGGTCGGTGAGCCGGGCCCGCTCCTTCTCGACGGCCGCGGCGATCGCGCGGACCCAGGCCTCGGCCAGCGGGGTGTCGAAGTCCATCGTGCGTCCTCCTCAGGCCCGCTTGAGGGCGGGGGTGTCGACCGGGGCGTCCCAGAGTTCCAGCAGCTCGGCGTCGGCCTTGGTGAGGGTGAGCGAGAAGCCCGCCATGTCCAGGCTGGTGACGTAGTTGCCGACCAGGCTGCGGGCCACCGTGATGCCGCGCTCGGCGAGCCGGGCGGCGACCTCGCCGTAGACCACGTACAGCTCCAGCAGCGGGGTCGCGCCGAGGCCGTTGAGCAGGGCGATCACCTCGTCGCCCGGGGTCAGGTGGTGGTCGGTCAGGATGGTGTCGACGACCTCGGCGGCCAGCTCGCGGGCCGGGCGGAGCTTCTCGCGCCGGCGGCCGGGCTCGCCGTGGATGCCGACGCCGACCTCGATCTCGTCCTCGGGCAGGTCGAAGCCGGGCTTGCCGGCGGCCGGGACGGTGGCCGCGGTGAGCGCGACGGCGAAGGAGCGGGAGGCGGCGTTGACCCGCTCGCCCAGGGCGGCCACCTCGTCCAGCGGGGCGCCGCGCTCGGCCAGCGCGCCGGCGGTCTTCTCGACCAGGACGGTCGCGCCGGTGCCCCGGCGGCCGGCCGTCCAGGTGGAGTCCTCGACCGCGACGTCGTCGTTGACCAGGACGGTGCGGACCTCCAGGCCCTCCTCGGCGGCGAGTTCGGCGGCGAGCTCGAAGTTCATCACGTCGCCGGTGTAGTTCTTCACGACGAAGACCACGCCGGCGCCGGTCTCCACGGCCTTGGCGGCGGCCAGCATCTGGTCCGGGACGGGCGAGGTGAAGACCTCGCCGGGGCAGGCGGCGTCGAGCATGCCGGGGCCGACGAAGCCGCCGTGCAGCGGTTCGTGGCCGGAGCCGCCGCCGGAGATCAGCGCGACCTTCGGGCCGGCCGGGCGGGCGGCCCGGGTGATCACCCGGTTGGGGACGTCCACCGTCAGCTCCGGATGGGCGGCGGCGATCCCGGCCAGGGCGTCCTCCAGGACGCTCTCCGGGGTGTTGATCAGCTTCTTCAACGCTCTTCGCTCCCTTGGTGACCTGGGTGACCTGGGTGAGGACGCCACGGCCGGCGACGCCGTAGCCCCGACGCTACGCCAGACGGGGGTGGTGGGCACGGGGTGCGACACGCGGGATTCCGATCACTCTCCCGGAGTACCGGGTTCCGGCCGTAGGGTCGGCCGCATGAGTGAGAACGTGGGCATTGTTCTGGTCTCGCACAGCGCCCGGCTCGCGGAGGGGTTGCGCGAGCTGCTCGGCGAACTCGCCTCGGACCGCGTGCGGGTGGTCGTCGCGGGCGGCACCGAGGACGGCGGGCTCGGCACCAGCTACGACCTGATCGCCGGGGCGATCGCGCGGGCCGACGCCGGGGCGGGCGTGGTCGTGCTGCCGGACCTCGGCAGCTCGGTGCTCACCGCCGTCACGGTGCTGGAGGACGAGCCGCGCCCGGGCGTGCAGCTGGTGGACGCGCCGTTCGTGGAGGGCGCGGTGGCCGCCGCCGTCACCGCCTCGACCGGGGCGGGCCTGGCCGAGGTGGTCGCGGCGGCCGAGGACGCGCGCGGGTTCCGGAAGCTCTGACGGCCCGGTGTCCGGGCGTCGTCCAGTGCCCGCGGCTCACTTGGCGTCCGCGTAGCAGTCCACCACCGCCGTGCTGAGCGGGAAGCGCACCGGGGTGTCGCCGAACACCAGCCGGCGGGCCTCGTCGGCCGCCTCGGCGACGGCGGCGGCCACCTCGTCGGCGAGGTTGGCCGGGGTGTGCACGATCACCTCGTCGTGCTGGAAGAACACCAGGTGCGGGCGGTCCTCCGGGCCCGCGGCGGGCAGTTCGTTCAGCCGGCGGCGCAGGGCCGCGAGCAGGGCCAGCGCCCAGTCGGCGGCGCTGGCCTGGATGACGAAGTTGCGGGTGAAGCGGCCGCGGGCGCGGGCGGTGCGGCCGCCGGCCTCGCCAGCGCCCTCGCCCTCGGTGAGGTCGAGGAAGTCGGCGGAGGCCGGCGGGCAGACCCGGCCGAGCCGGGAGGCGACCACGCCGCCGTCCTCGCCGGTGCGGGCGGCGGCCTCGACGTAGCCCATCGCGGCCGGGTAGCGGCGGTGCAGGGTGTTCAGCAGCGGGCCGATGTCGCCGCTGGTCTGCCCGTACATGGCGCCGAGCAGGCCGAGCTTGGCCTTGTCCCGGTCGCCCTGGAAGGCCTGGGCGGCGAGCGCCTCGTACAGGTCGCCGCCGGCGGCGGTGCGGGCCAGCCCGGCGTCCTGGGAGAGCGCGGCGAGCACCCGGGGCTCCAGCTGGGCGGCGTCGGCGACGACCAGCAGCCAGCCCGGGTCGGCGACCACGGCGCGGCGCAGGATGCGCGGGATCTGCAGGGCGCCGCCGCCGCGGCTGGCCCAGCGGCCGGAGACCACGCCGCCGACCACGTACTCGGGCCGGAACCGGCCGCCGCGGGCCCAGGCGTCCTGCCAGGCCCAGCCGTGCGCGACGTGGATCCGGGACAGCTCCTTGTAGCGGACCAGCAGCTGCGCGGCCGGGTGGTCGACGCCCTTGAGCTCCCAGGAGCGGGTGGAGCCGAGCTGGATGCCCGCCTCGGCGAAGGCGCGCAGCACCTGGGTGTGCGAGTCGGGGTTGAACGGTTTGGCGCCGAGGGCCTGCTGGAGGTCGACGGCGAGCTCGGCGAGGACCCTGGGCTGGGTGCCGGGGACGGTCGGCCGGGGGCCGAGCAGTTCGGTCAGCAGCCGGTCGTGGACGTCGGCCCGCCAGGGCAGCCCGTCGTGGGCCGTCTCGGCGGCCACCAGGGCGCCGGCCGACTCGGCGGCGACCAGCAGCCGGAAGCGCTGCCGGGCGGCCGGGTCGGCGATGGCGGCGATCCGGCGCTGCTGTTCGGCGTGGACGGCGACCACGGCCTCCAACGGGTCGGCGCCGGGCGGCAGTTGCAGCCGGTCGGGGGCGAACAGGGTGTCCTGGCCGTCGTCGGCGTCGGCCAGGCCGGGCTCGGGCAGGTCCGCCGGGACGGGCAGGTTCCGCAGCCGGGCCCAGGCGGCGCCGAGCGAGCGCGGCGCCCCGAACCGGCCCTCGTGCGCCAGCAGCAGCGCCTCGACCAGCCGCAGGTCGTGGCAGCGGGCGAGCCGGTCGGGCAGGCGCGGCAGCAGCGGGGCGTACCCGGAGTCGGCGGCGGCCCAGACCCAGCGCGGGTGGTCGGCGGCCTCCCGGGCGGCGACGGCGGTGGCGAGGTCGCGGACGGCCTCCGGCGGGCCGAGCGGCCGGCCCGTGTCGTCCAGCGGCTGGAGCCGGCCGCCGGGGCCGTGCGGATCGGGCGCGATGGCGGTCCTGGGTGCCACGGGGGCTGCTCCTCTCCGGCGCGCGGTCGGGCGTGCGGGGACGGGTACGGGGACGCGGGCCCGCGGACGGGCACGCCGCGGCCCGCGACCGACGGGCCCGCGCGTCGACGTTAACGGGTGGGTACGACAACGGGCGGCACGCGGGCCCCGCGAGGGGCGGCAAAAGCACGTGGGCACGGCTCGGGACACGGCGTAGGGTTCGCGAAATGACCGTGAACCCGTTCTTCCAGGCCAGCCCGCTGGTCTACGAGCTCCCGCCGTTCGCCGAGATCCGCGAGGAGCACTACCTGCCCGCGTACGAGCGGGGGATGGCCGAGCAGCTGGCCGAGATCGCGGTGATCACCGCGGACCGGAGCCTGCCGACCTTCGAGAACACCCTGGTGGCCCTGGAGCGCTCCGGGGAGCTGCTGCGCCGGGTCGACGCGGTGTTCCGCAACCAGTCCTCCTCGGACACCACCGACGTGCTGGACGAGGTGGAGGCGAAGGTGAGCCCGCTGCTCGCCGCCCACCACGACGCGATCCACCTGGACCTCGCGCTGTTCGCCCGGATCGAGGCGCTGTACGGGGACCGCGCCGGGCTCGGCCTGGACCCGGAGTCGCTGCGCCTGCTGGAGCGCCGGTACACCGCCTTCGTGCGCTCCGGCGCCCGGCTGGGCGCGGCCGAGCAGGCCCGGCTGCGCGAGCTGAACGCCGAACTCGCCGCGCTCGGCACCACGTTCCAGCAGAACGTGAACGCCGCCACCCGGGCCGCCGCGCTGGTCCTGGACTCCGCCGAGGAGCTCGCCGGGCTGTCCGGGGGCGCGATCGCCGGGGCCGCCGAGAACGCCCGGGTGCTGGGCCACGACGGCCGGTACGTGCTGAGCCTGAAGAACACCTCCGGCCAGCCCGAGCTGGCCCAGCTCACCGACCGCGCGGTGCGCGAGCGGCTGCTGGCCGCCTCGCTCGGCCGGGGCGTCGAGGCCAACGGCCCGCTGGCGATCCGGATGGCCGGGCTGCGCGCCGAGCGGGCGGCGCTGCTCGGGTACCCGAGCCACGCCGCGTACGTGGTGGCGGACGAGACGGCCGGCACCGTCGAGGCGGTCTCCTCGCTGCTGGCCCGGCTGGTGGAGCCGGCGGTGGCCAACGCCCGCCGGGAGGCCGCCGAGCTGGCCCGGGCGGCCGCCGCGGACGGCATCACGGAGATCGCCGCGCACGACTGGGCGTACTACTCGGAGAAGGTCCGGCAGAGCTCCTACCAGGTGGACGCGGCCGTGCTGCGCCCGTACTTCGAGCTGGAGCGGGTGCTGCGGGACGGCGTGTTCTTCGCCGCGAACCTGGCGTACGGGGTGACCTTCACCGAGCGGCCGGAGCTGACGGCCCACCACCGGGACGCCCGGGTCTTCGAGGTGTTCGAGGAGGACGGCACCCCGCTGGGCCTGTTCATCGGCGACTTCCACGCCCGGGCGTCCAAGCGCGGCGGCGCCTGGATGGACGCGATGGTGGCCCAGTCCGGGCTGACCGGGCAGCGCCCGGTGGTGCTGAACAACCTCAACATCCCGCGCCCGGCGCCCGGCGAGCCGGTGCTGATGGACTGGGACGAGGTGCGCACGCTGTTCCACGAGTTCGGGCACGCGCTGCACGGGCTGTTCTCGGACGTGCGCTACCCGCTGTTCTCCGGCACCTCGGTGCCCCGGGACTTCGTCGAGTTCCCCTCGCAGGTCAACGAGATGTGGATGGTCCGGCCGGAGGTGCTGGCCAACTACGCCCGCCACCACGCGACCGGGGAGCCGCTGCCGGCCGAGCTGGTCGAGCGGATGACGGCGGCCGAGGGCTTCGGGCAGGGCTTCCGGACGGTGGAGTACCTGGCGGCCACGCTGCTGGACTGGGCGTGGCACACCGTGCCGCGCGGCGAGGAGGTCGCGGACGCCGAGGAGTTCGAGGCGCGGGCGCTCGCCGCGGCCGGGATCGCGGTGGACGCGATCCCGCCGCGCTACCGGACGACGTACTTCCAGCACATCTTCTCCAGCGGCTACAGCGCCGCGTACTACGCGTACATCTGGTCGGAGGTGCTGGACGCCGACACCGTGCAGTGGTTCGAGACCAACGGGCGCGCGGTGCGGGAGAGCGGTGAGCTGTTCCGGCGCGAGCTGCTGGCGCGCGGGTTCAGCCGGGACCCGCTGGAGTCCTTCCGCGCGGTGGTCGGCCGGGCTCCGGAGACCGGGCCGCTGCTGGCCCGCCGGGGGCTGGTCTGACCGTCACCGTCACGGTCGGGCCGCGGTGAGCGTGACCGTCACGGTTGTGCCCCGGCGGGTGTGCGGGAGCCGGACGCGGACGGTTCCCGCGCGCCCGCCGGTCGGCTGGTCGACCTCGACCCGGGCGCCGGCGGGGGAGACGGCGACCCGGGCCCCGTGCGGGAACGCGGCCGGGGGGAGCAGGAGTTCGCTGCCGCGCCCGGTGCCGTCGGCGTGCCAGCGGACGGTGGCGCCGTCGGCGCGGGCGTCGGTGCGGACGTCCGTGCCCGCGACGGCCACCGGGTACGGGCCGAAGGCGGGTTCGTCGCCGGGGGCGGGGCGCCCGGCCGGGTCGAGCGCGCAGTAGCCGCCGTTGCCCCGGCACCAGTACCACATCGTCCAGCCCTCGGCGAAGCCGTCCATCGCGGCGGTCTGACGGCGGACCAGCTCGGTGTTGCCCGGGGTGCGGGAGTCCGGCGGGCCCCACTCGCCGACCAGGACGGGCAGGCGGTGGGCGGCCGGGTAGCCGGTGATCGCGGCGGTGTACCGCTCCACGAAGCCGTCGGCGGGGTTCCAGTCGGCGCCGCCCTCGACCGCGGTGTCGTAGAAGTGCGGCGCGTAGCCGAGCCGGGCCGCGCCGGGGCGGGGGTCGGCGAAGCCGGGCAGGCTGGTGGGCACGCCCTGGCCGACCAGCACGGTCGGCTCGACGAACAGCCAGGCGCGGGAGTCGGCCCGGCGCACGGCGGCGATCAGGCGGCGGTACATGTCGGCGAGCCGGCCCTGCTCCAGGGCGGAGGCGGCGGCGGCCAGCACGGCCGGGTCGCTCGGGTCGCCGTCCACCGGGCCGAACGGCTCGTTGAACAGGTCGTAGCCCAGCAGCGAGCGGTGGCCGCGCAGTTCGCGGGCGAGCCGGGTGTAGAAGTCGGCCTGCCAGGCGCGCAGGTCGGGGTCGTCGTAGAGGTGGCGGAAGGCGGCCTGGACGGCGGGCTGGAAGTAGCCGGCGAACCAGTCGTCCGGGTCCGGGGTGAACGGCAGGCCGTCGTCCCGGGTGGCCCAGACGGGGACGCCGTTGGTGCCGCCGCCGAACGCGGGCCCGTAGACGTCCTGGTGGAAGTCGACCAGGACCAGCAGGCCCAGCCGGTCGGCCCGGTCGAGGAGCCGCTGGACGCGGTGCAGTTCGGTGGGGTCGAGGCGGCCGCGCCGGGGTTCCAGCCTGGTCCAGGAGACCGGCAGCCGGACCAGGGTGAAGCCCTGGGCGGCGACGGAGTCGAGGTCGGCCGGGGTGGCCTCGGCGTACTTGTCGAGGTTGAAGCCGCGCAGGAGGAGCCGGCGGCCCTGGGCGTCGGTGAGGGCGGTACGGCCGTCGGCGGCGGTGGCCGTTCCGGTGGGGAAGCGGTCCGGGGGGCCGTCGTGGGCCGAGGCCGGGACGGCGGTCAGGACGGCGGTGGCGGCGAGCAGCAGGGCGACGGCGGTGCGGCGCAGGCGCATCGGGGACCTCGCACGGCGGGGGTGGGGGTGGGGCCCGATGATGCCCGGACTTGCGTGCGCCGCACAAGAGTTCGGTCTACGGAGGACTCAGTCCGCGGCCGGTTCGGGCGCGGTCGGCAGGACGGCGGTCGGCCGGTCCGCGGCGGCGGCCAGCCGGCCCCAGAGCAGGTCGGCCAGCGCCTGCACCATCCGGGCGCGCGAGCAGGGTCTGGTCTCCAGCCACCAGTCCCCGGCGGCCAGCACCATCCCGGTGATGCCCCGGCCCCAGGCCTCGGCGAGCAGGTCGCGGTCGGCGCCGAGGTCGACCTGGCTCTGTACGGCCCGGGTGATCTCCTCGGCGATCTGCCGGAGCGCGGGGGCGAGGGCGTTGCCGGCGCCGCTCGGGTCGCCGGGCTCGGGGTGGGTGAGCAGCCGGTAGACCTGGGGGCGGGCCTCGATGCCGGCGAGGTAGGTGTCCAGCACGTGCTCGACCCGGTCGCGGCGCTCCAGCGGCTCGGCGAGGGCGGCCCGGACGGCGGCCAGCAGTCCGCCGGTGTGGCGCTCGGTCAGGGCTCTGATCAGGCCGTTCCGGTCGCCGAAGTGGCGGTAGAGGATCGGCTTGGTGATGCCGGCCTCGGCGGCGATGGCGTTCATGCTGGCGCCCGGCCCCTCGCGCTGGACGACCCGGTCGGCGGCGTTGAGCAGCTGCTCGCGGCGGGGCTCTCGGGACATGCGCTGCTCCTCGGAGTTGGGGTCCGTCTGGGCGTTGACACCGGTTACCAATCAGTAGCAGACTCCGACGATGTTACCCGAGGTAACACCCCGGTCGGCCGCACACGTCTTCGGAGGCACGCACCATGAGCAGCACGTTCTCGCTGGACCCGGGCGCGGACCAGCTCGCCGTACGCGACTGGCTGCACGGCTTCGCCGCCGACGTGATGCGCCCCGCCGCGGCCGAGTGGGACGAGCGCGAGGAGACCCCCTGGCCGGTCATCCAGGAGGCCGCCAAACTCGGCATCTACTCGCTGGACTTCTACGCCCAGCAGTACTTCGACCCCTCCGGCGTCGGCATCCCGATCGCCATGGAGGAGCTGTTCTGGGGCGACGCGGGCATCGGGCTGTCCATCGTCGGCACCACCCTGGCCGCCGTCGCGGTGCTGGCCAACGGCACCGACGAGCAGATCGGCACCTGGACCCCGCAGATGTTCGGCACCCCGGAGGACGTCAAGGTGGCCGCCTTCTGCTCCTCCGAGCCGGACGCCGGCTCCGACGTCTCGGCGCTGCGCACCCGGGCGGTGTACGACGAGGCCAAGGACGAGTGGGTGCTCACCGGCACCAAGACCTGGGCCACCAACGGCGGGATCGCCGCCGTCCACGTGGTGGTCGCCACCGTCGACCCGGAGCTCGGCGCCAAGGGCCAGGCCTCCTTCGTCGTCCCGCCGGGCACCCCGGGGCTGAGCCAGGGCCAGAAGTTCAAGAAGCACGGCATCCGCGCCTCGCACACCGCCGAGGTGGTGCTGGACGGCGTCCGGGTGCCCGGCAGCTGCCTGCTCGGCGGCAAGGAGAAGCTGGACGAGCGCCTCGCCCGGGCCCGCGAGGGCGTCAAGCGCCCCGGCGGCAGGGGCAACGCGGCGATGGCCACCTTCGAGGCCTCCCGGCCGGCCGTCGGCGCGCAGGCGATCGGCATCGCCCGGGCCGCGTACGAGGTGGCGCTGGACTACGCGAGGACCCGGGAGCAGTTCGGCCGGCCGATCATCGACAACCAGGGCGTGGCCTTCCAGCTCGCCGACATGAGGACCCGGATCGACGCGGCCCGGCTGCTGGTGTGGCGGGCCTCCTGGATGGCGGTCAACAACCAGCCGTTCACGGCGGCCGAGGGCTCGATGTCCAAGCTGTACGCGGGCGAGACCGCCAAGTACGTGACCGCGCAGGCGATGCAGATCCTCGGCGGCAACGGCTTCACCCGGGAGTACCCGGTGGAGCGGATGCACCGGGACAGCGCGATCTACTCGATCTTCGAGGGGACCAGCGAGATTCAGCGGCTGGTGATCGCCCGGGCGATCTCGGGGGTGCCGATCCGCTAGCCGGTCGCCCTGGCCGGTGGGCGGCCCGACAGCGGGTGGCCCGTCAGCGGGCGGCCCAGAAGGTGAGGCCGGCGGCGAGCGCGCCCACCGCCGCGCCGACGGCCGTCTGCGCGGCGGTGTGGTCCCGCAGCACCACCCGGGACCACCCGATCAGCGGGACCAGCGCGCCGAGCAGCAGCCAGAGCGGGCCGAGCGCGATGGCGAGGCAGACCACCGCGCCGGTGGCCACGGCGGTGTGCACGGAGACCTTCCACCAGACGGTGATCACCAGGATCGGGACCAGCGAGGCGAACATCGCCAGCACCAGCGCGGTCAGGTCGGCCGGGGCGTCCAGTCCGATCATCACCGCGAAGCTGAGCAGCACCGAGCCCATGATGAGCGGGAAGAGGGTCAGCCGGCGCTGCCGTCGGCCGACGTGACGGTCCGCCACGGTGCCCTTGCGCATGCCGTGGCCGATGATCAGGGTCGGGACGACGGCGGCGAACAGGGCGGCGAACAGCGCCCAGCCGATGCCCGCCCAGCCGTAGCGGAGGCCGCCCAGCAGCGGGAGCAGCACGAGGATCACGTTCTTCGGCTCCAGGCCGTCGGTGATCCGGCGGGCCAGGGCCGTCCGGCGGGTGGGGGCGGGCGGGGCGGGCACGGCCTGGGCCTCGGTCGTCATCGGGGTGGGTGCTCCGGGGGCGGGAAGGGGTGGACGGGTTCCGGCCGGATGATCGTACGGGTGCTGGTGCGGCCCCTTCCGCCGGGCCCGCACCGTTCCCGCTCGGACCCGTTCCCGCTCGGACCCGTTCCCGTTCAGAACCGGGCGGGCCGGCCCTCCAGGAAGGCGGCCAGGCCCTCGCGGACGTCCGAGCCCTCCCGGGCGCGGAGCAGCCAGGGGGCCAGGACCTCGTCGGCCCGCTCGGGCGGGGCGTCCAGGACGGCCTTGGCCGCGCCGACGGTCTGGGCGGAGCGACGGGTCAGCAGCCGGGCGAAGTCCAGGGCGGCGGCGTCCAGTTCGGCATCCGGCAGGACGCGTTCGGCCAGGCCGAGCGGCAGCGCGTCCCGGCCGGCCACCAACTCGCCGGAGAACAGCAGGTACTTGGCCCGGGCCGGGCCGATCAGCCGGGCCAGCCGTACGGTCGGCACCGCCGGGTAGACCACGCCGAGCTTGGCCGGGGTGATCCCGAGCCGGGCGTCCTCGGCGACGAACCGCAGGTCGCAGGCGACGGCCAGCTGGCAGCCGCCGCCGACGCAGGCGCCGTGCACCACGGCGACGGTCGGGTGCGGGAAGGCCGCCAGCGCCTCCTCGGCGGCGACGTTGGTCGCGTGGTAGGCCTCCGCGCGGTCCGGATCGCCGTACACCTCGGAGAGTTCGGCGATGTCCGCGCCCGCGCTGAAGGTGTTGCCGGCGCCGGTGAGCAGCAGGACGCGCACGCCCGGGTGGCCGGCCAGCTGCTCCAGCACCTTGGGCAGCGCCTGCCAGACCGCCAGGGTCACCGCGTTGCGGCGGTGCGGGCGGGCGAACTCCAGGACGGCGACGCCGTCCTCGCCGACGTACGCGTTGAGGCCGTCGGCCTGCGCGGGCAGGGCGGAGCGGTCCCGCGTGAGCAGCGGCTGGTCCATGCGCACCTCCGGTCGGTCGTGGTGCGCCAACTCTCTCAGGCGGCGCGGGCGCAGTAGTCGCCGAGGCCGTGCTCGAGCAGGGCGAAGGCGCGGCGGGCCTCCTCCAGGACGGCGGGCAGGGCGTCGGCGGCGCGCTCGCCGGCCAGCATCCGCCGGTGGTTGGCGGCGATCAGCGCGACCCGGACGGCGAGCAGCTGGGCGGTGGCGACCCGGGCGGTCAGCTCGTCGTGGGCCGGGTCCTGGGCGAGCAGTTCGGCGGCGAGCGCGGCGTGCGCCAGCCGGTCGAAGCCGTGGGTGGCGCGGGCGGTCAGCGCGGGGGTGCGGTGGATCAGCCGGACCACGTCGAGCACGATCCGGTCGTCGTTCAGCCCGGCGGCCGGGTCGAAGCGCTCCAGTGCGGCGAGGAACTGCTCGCGCAGCGCCGTCACCGCCGAGGTGCCCGGGGCGCGGTCGCGCACAGCCTGGGCCGGCTCGTCGAGGTGCTGCTCCATCGGGCCCATGACCAGGTCTTCCTTGGTGGGGAAGTAGTTGAAGACGGTCATCTTGGACACCTCGGCGGCGGCGGCGATCTCCGCGACCGAGACCTGGTCGAAGCCGCGCTCGGTGAACAGCGCGACGGCCGTGCGGAAGATCCGCATGCCGGTCTGGAACTTCTTGCGCTCGCGCAGCGGGAGGGCGTCGAGGTCGACGTCGGGGCCGAAGTCCTGTGCGGGTCGCATCGCCATGGGGGGACTGTACCAGGATCAAATGTTGACCCGGCAGAAAGATTGGTCGGGATGAAGAATTGACCGAGTCCAAAAACGCTGCGATGGTGAGGGCGTGCCGCCGGCCGCCCCGGCCCCGGCGCGAACCCGACGGACCCTGGGGGGACCCGACCATGGCCACCACCGCCGCCGTACCCGCTGCCGCACCCGCGCCGCCGGACACCGCGCTGATGACCCCGGCCCAGCGCAAGCTGGGCATGCTGCTCTGCCTGGTCACGATCGTGCTGGCGGTGCTCGACATGAACATCGTGTCGGCCGCCACCGTGCCGATCGTCCGCGACCTCGACCCCGTCCACGGCGTGGACCGGCTGCCCTGGCTGGTCAGCGCGTTCGCCCTGGCCGCCACCGCGCTGCTGCCGCTGTACGGCAGGCTCTGCGACGTGTACGGCGCCAAGCGCGTGCTGCTCGGGGCCGTCGGCACCTTCCTGCTCGGCTCGGCGCTCTGCGGGGCGGCGCAGTCGATGGACCAGCTGATCGCCTTCCGGGCGGTGCAGGGCGTCGGCGGCGGCGGGCTGATGAGCGTCACCATGGTGGTCATCGCCCAGTTCAAGGACCCGGAGGAGCGCGGCGGCGCCAAGGGCGGGGCGGTGGGCGGGATCGTCGCCGGCCTCGGCATGGCGGTCGGCCCGCTGGTCGGCGCGCTGTTCACCGACCACCTCGGCTGGCGCTGGGTCTTCTACGTCAACCTGCCGCTCGGCCTGCTGGTGCTGGTCGGCGTCGCCCTGGTGGTCAGGCTGCCCCGGGCGACCGGCCGCCGGAGCCTGGACTTCGTCGGCGCGGCCCTCGCGGCGGCCTTCGCGACCGGGCTGCTGCTCGTCACCGAGTGGGGCGGCAAGGACCACGCCTGGACCTCCCCGGTGATCCTTGGGCTCGCCGCCGCCACCCTGGCCGCGCTCGGCCTCTTCCTGTGGCGTCAGGCCACCGCCGCCGAGCCGGTGCTGCCGCTGTCGCTGTTCCGGATCCGCGCGGTGCGGCTGGGCTTCGCGATCCAGGGGCTGGTCGGGATGGGCATGGTCGGCTCGATCATGTACGTGATGCTCTACCTGCAGATCGCCCGGGGCGTCGCCCCGACCTCGGCCAGCCTCTACCTGGTCCCGATGGCGGCCGGGATGACGGCGGCCGGCCTGCTGGTCGGGCGGCTGACCGGGCGCGGCCACCCGCCCCGGACCTTCCTGGCGGCCGGCGCGGCCTGCGCCACGCTCGCCCTCGCCCTGCTCGGCCTCAGCGGGCCGGACACCGGGCTGTGGGCGGTGCTGGCCGAACTCGCCCTGCTGGGCTGCGGGCTGGGGCAGCTGATCGGCCAGCTGGTCACGGTGGTGCAGGAGACCGCGCCCCGGCACCAGCTGGGGGTGGCGACCACGGGGATCCGGTTCTTCCAGAGCCTCGGCAGCGCGCTCGGCGCGGCGCTCTTCGGCACCGTGCTGACCCGGGTCTTCGAGGCGGGCGAGCCGGGGCGGCCGCTCGGCGCGGTCCGGGCGCTGACCGGGGCGGCGCACGAGCACGCGGTGCGCAGCTTCACGGACGCGGTGGACGTGGTCTTCCTGTCGGCGGGCGGGGTGCTGGCGCTGGCGCTGGTGTGCGTGCTGCGGCTGCGGCCGGCCGAGCTGGCGGGGCCGGCCGGGTCGGCGGGGGTGGCGCCGGCCGCCTGACGGGTCGGCGGCCGGCGGGCTGGTGGGCCGCCGGGACGGTGCGGTGCGGTGCGGTGCGGCGCGGGGCCCGGTGGGCGGGGGAGTCCACCGGGCCCGGCGCCGTTGCCGGTTCAGGCCCGGCCGGTCCACTCACTGGCCAGCACGGCCCAGATCTCCTTGTCGTAGCGGACCCCGTTGTACGGGTACCACTCGCGCAGCACGCCGTCGCGGGTCATGCCGACCCGCTCGGCGACCGCCCGGCTGCGGGCGTTGACGGAGGAGCACCACCACTCGGCGCGGTGCATGCCGCGGGTGGTGAAGGCGTAGTCGAGCAGCTGCTTGACGGCGGCGGTGATCAGCCCGTGGCCCTCGCCGGCCGGCTCCGTCCAGGCGCCGATCTCGCAGACGCCGGACCGGGCGTCGAAGCTCACGAACATCACGCCGCCGACCAGGGTGCCGTCCAGCCAGATCCCGTAGATCCGCTTCTGGTCGGCGGCCAGGCCGTCGGCGTAGCGCTGGAGGGTGGCGCGGGCGGAGTCCAGGTCGACGGAGAAGGTGGCCCAGGGGATCCACGGGTCGGTGTGGGCGCGGGCGCGGTCGAGGTGGGTCAGGAACTCGGGCGCCTGCCAGGGCTCCAGCGGGCGCAGTTCGGCGTTCTCGGTGAGCGGTACGGCAAACACGGGCGGCCTTTCACGGGTGGTGCTGAGGTTGGCTGGACTATTCATAACAAACGTTTGGTACGTAAGATAGCCCCCATGACACCGGCCCGTGGAGACCATGACGCCCGACGCTCGGAAGTCTCCGAGGGGGTGTGGCGGGTGCTCTCCACCCGGGGCTTCGAGGGGCTGACCCTGCGCGCGGTGGCCGCCGAACTGGGTGCCTCCACCGGGCTGTTGACGCACTACTTCCCGAACAAGCGGGCGCTGCTGAGCCACGCGCTGGAGGAGCTGGACCGGCGCTCGCTGGCCCGGCCCCGGCGCACCGCCCCCGCCGACGGCAGCGCGCCGCCGGCCGGCCTGGCCCGGGTGCGGGCGTCGTTGCTGGACGTGCTGCCGCTGGACGGCGAGGCCGCCGCCGACAACCGGATCTGGGTCGGCTCCTGGGACCACGCCCTGGCCGACCCGGAGCTGGCGGCCGCCCACGCGGGCCGCTACGCGCGCTCGCGCACCGCGCTCACGGCGCACGTCGCGGACGCCCAGCGGCTGGGGGAGCTCCCGGCGCGGGCCGACCCGGCCGCGCTCGCGGCGGGAGCGCAGGCCTTCGTGCTGGGCCTGGTGGTCCAGGCGCTGTTCGCCCCGGAGGAGTTCCCGGCGGAGCGGCAGACGGAGCTGCTGGACGCCTACCTGGCCGGGCTGGCCGGGCTGGCCGGGCTGGCGGGGTAGGCCGGGGCGCTTCCGGGCGCGTCGGCCCGGCCCGGGGCGGGCTCCGGCGCGTTCGGGGTGGGGGATTCACCGGGAATTCCGGTTGTTCCGGTTGGACCCGTTTTTCGCCCCGTTTTCCCGACGGCCCGACACGCATGGTCACGAGTTCTGTGCGATGAGTGCGCGGAACGGTTGGTGTACGGGATTACCGACTGGTCCGGAGCGGACACGGAAAGTGTCCGCCGGAGTGGTGGCCTGCGGAATTGCGGGGTGGTGCCCCCAGCAGGATTCGAACCTGCGACCTACCGCTTAGAAGGCGGGTGCTCTATCCGCTGAGCTATGGGGGCGGGACGGGCGGTGCCCTGGCGGGCGCGACCGTGGCCGGGATCGGGCTGGCGAGCGCCGGGGCGCGCGCTGTCCGGCCCCGTACCTGAGGGTGGGGGTGGGGGTGGTGGGCCCTCGCCCTGTCGGGGACAGGATAAGGGTGACCGGTTCCCAGGCCGGGTGTGACGACACCGCCGTTGGTGTGTCGGTTCGGTGGAGCGGTCCGATAATCGCAGGTGAAGGCCGTGAGTGCAGCGGTCTGGGAGTGTTCCGCGCCGGACGTTGTGCAGTCGTTACGGGGCTGCCTCCTCACCCGTTATGGATTCGGCACGGAGAATGCGGCGCCGACGGTGCGGGTGGGGGCCTTAATCGCGGTTGCGCCGGTCGTATGACGTGCGCGGACGGCCGTCGGGGCGCCTTCCGGGGCGCGTTCCCGGGCGGGTTCCGGGGTGCGCCGGCCGGGCGGCGAGCAGCGAGTTTGTTGTCATGGCCGCGAAGAAGCGGGGTCGAAGCGGCGGCGGAAGGCTGAAATTCACCCCTGCGGGTGACAACAGTTCCACAGGCCCGAGTTATCCACAGGATTTCGGAAGTCGGTGGCCCGGATTTCCCCTGAAGTGCACGCTCAAGGCGCACCGGTCGATTCCGTACGGTGCATCGGCGAGAACGGAGGGTGTGCCGTGAGCGAGACGCATGTGACGGTGATCGGCAATGTGGCGACGGAGGTGAGCTACGGCGAAACCAGCGGCGGGGTGCCGATGGCGAACTTCCGGCTCGGCTGCACCGAGCGGCGGTACGACCGGCAGCGCGAGTGCTGGGTGGACGGCGAGACGCAGTGGGTGGCGGTGACGGCCTGGCGGGCGCTGGCGGTCAATCTGATCGGCTCGCTGTCCAAGGGCGATCCGGTGCTGGTGAGCGGCCGGCTGCGGGTGCGCGAGTGGACGGAGGGGGAGGTGAAGCGGAGCCGGGCCGAGATCGACGCCCGATCGGTCGGACACGACCTCACCCGTGGTACCACGGCGTTCCGGTGGGCGGCGGGGGTGCGCGGGCAGCCGCCGGGTGGCGCCGGTCCGGCCGGGGCGGAGGGCGGGGGCGAGGCCGTGCCGGGGTGGATCGTCAGCGCGGTGGAGGCGCGCAGGGGCTCCGGGGCGCCCCCGGCGGCGGTCGCGGCACCCGTCGTCCGGGCGCTGCCGCCGGGCGGGCGGCCGGCCGCGGGGGAGTCGGGCGAGGTGTCCGGGGCGGAGCGGGGAGGTGGCGCCGAGGATGCCCTGACCTGATCGGTCGGTGACCTTCCCTGTCGACAAATATGTTGATCGAGAACGTCGTTGTGCCCGCACGCGCAATCCGACCGGATAACAGAAAGCGGCCCGGGACTTTCTGGCCGACCGTCAGCTTGTGTGGGACTTGAGGGGATTGATAACGATCCAGATACGGAATCGTCCTGATTTCGCATGGGGGTTTCCGGGCCTCTGGGGCTCAATAGGATTCGTCTGGTTCATACCCGTAGCAGTGCCACAGGGGGCACGCGCGGAACGGCAAGTCGGCGGGCCGCCCACTCGGTGCGGCCCGGCCCGGAGGGATCCCAGATGTTCCAGAGGCAGGGGCGGAGTCTGTCCCGGATAACCACTGTCATGCTCACGACCAGCTTGGCGCTTGGCGGAGGCCTGTTCGCGGCCGGTGCGGCGGTCGCGGCCGGCGCCCCGACCTCGGGCGTGACGGCGGAAGTCCAGAACGAGATGCTCGGCGAGAAGATCGACGTCGAGGGCAAGGGCACCGTCGACGGCGGCCTGTTCACCCTCAAGACGGCTGCCGGGGAGAAGCTCCGGACGTACTGCATCGACTTCGACAACCCGGTCTACCTGGACAGCGGCGCCAAGTACCACGAGGCGGACTGGGCGTCGAGCTCGCTCAACAGCAACGCGAACGCCCCCAAGATCCGCTGGATCCTGGACAACTCGTACCCGCAGGCCAGCCTGACGTCCCTCGCGACGGCCGCCGGCGTCGACAGCCTGACCGACGCGGACGCCGCCGCCGGCACCCAGGCCGCGATCTGGAAGTTCTCGGACAACAAGAACGCCGTCCCGCGCAACGACAAGGCCAAGAAGCTGCGCGACTACCTCGTCGGCGACGCCAACAAGGGCGTCGCGGCCGAGCCGAAGCCCTCGCTGACCCTCTCCCCGGACTCGGTCTCCGGGAAGTCGGGCGGCAAGCTCGGCCCGTTCCTGCTGAACTCCAGCGCGAACGAGGTCAAGCTGACCGTCACCGGCGACGCCGCGGACAAGATCAAGCTGCTGGACAAGGACAGCAAGCCGGTCAACGGCAGCCTGGCCGGTCCGATCGGCAAGGACACCCCGCTGTTCCTGGACGTGCCGGCCGGCACCCCGGACGGCAAGGCCGCCATCAACGCCACCGCCGAGGCCACCGTGCTCAGCGGCCGGGTCTTCATGAGCGGCGTGGACTCCCGCGGCCGCCACAGCCAGACCATGATCCTGGCCGGCTCCACCAAGGTGAACGTCGCCGGCGGCGCCAAGGCCACCTGGAAGCAGGGCAAGGGCGCGCTGATCGACAGCACCGCCAAGGAGGAGTGCGCCACCGGCGGCGTGCGGGTGTCCGTCACCAACAGCGGTGACGAGGCCGCCACCGTCACGGTCGGCAAGCAGCAGGTCGCCGTCCAGCCGGGCAAGACCGAGAGCGTGCTCGTCAAGGTCGAGGAGAAGGCGCACTACGACTTCACCGTGACCGGCCCGAACGGCTACACCAAGCAGTTCACCGGCGTCCTGGACTGCAAGGTCGGCGTGACGCCGACCCCGGCCCCGACCACCCCCGCCGCGACCGGCACGCCGTCCGGCACCCCGAGCGCGGCCCCGTCGGGCACCCCCAGCACCGGCGCCGGCCAGCCGACCCCGGCGACCACCAGCGCCGCCCCGGGCACCGGTGGCCTGGCCCAGACCGGTGCCAATGACTCCACCCCGATCCTCGCCGCCGTCGCCGGTGGCCTGGTCGTGGCCGGTGGCGCCGCCGTCTTCGTCCTGCGCCGCCGCGGCCGCCACGGTCGCACCACCGCCTGAACCGTCCGAACCGCCTGAGGCGCACCAAGCGCCCGAAGCGACGGAGCCGCCCGAGCGGGCCGGGGGTCACCGACCTCCCGAGGCCCTGAGAGCGGCAACCGGCCCGGCTCCCCGCACCCGCTGCGGGGAGCCGGGCCGTCGCGTTTCCCGGGCGGGCCTCCGGGAGTGTCGGCCACGGGGCGGCGGGGCCCGGGGTGGCCGGGGTGCGGGCCGCGGAGAGGCGGCCGGGAGGGCGGGAGCGGGGGCACCGGGCGGCCGCCGTCCGGGCGGCGGGGCCGGGGCGGGCGGGAGCGCTTCCGGATACCCCGGTGGGGTCATCCAGGCGATTCGGGCCTCAGGGCCGGGTGCGGCACAATGGAAGGCTGCAAGCCGAATACTCCCGACGACGCCGGAGCGATCTCACGTGGCGGAATACATCTACACGATGCGCAAGGTGCGCAAGGCTCACGGAGACAAGGTCATCCTTGACGACGTGACGCTCAGCTTCCTCCCCGGAGCGAAGATCGGCGTCGTGGGCCCCAACGGCGCCGGTAAGTCCACCGTGCTGAAGATGATGGCCGGCCTGGAGCACCCCTCCAACGGCGACGCCTTCCTCTCGCCCGGTTTCACCGTCGGCATGCTGCTCCAGGAGCCGCCGCTGGACGAGACCAAGACCGTCCTGGAGAACGTCGAGGACGGCGTCAAGGAGATCAAGGGGAAGCTCGACCGCTTCAACGAGATCGCCGAGCTGATGGCGACCGACTACTCGGACGCCCTGCTGGACGAGATGGGCAAGCTCCAGGAGGAGCTGGACCACGCCAACGCGTGGGACCTGGAGGCCCAGCTGGAGCAGGCCATGGACGCCCTGGGCTGCCCGCCCGGCGACTGGCCGGTCACCAAGCTCTCCGGTGGCGAGAAGCGCCGCGTGGCGCTCTGCAAGCTGCTGCTGGAGTCCCCCGACCTGCTGCTGCTCGACGAGCCCACCAACCACCTGGACGCCGAGTCGGTGAACTGGCTGGAGCAGCACCTGGCCAAGTACCCCGGCACCGTCGTCGCCGTCACCCACGACCGGTACTTCCTGGACAACGTGGCCGGCTGGATCCTGGAGCTCGACCGCGGCCGCGCGATCGGCTACGAGGGCAACTACTCCACCTACCTGGAGTCCAAGCAGTCCCGCCTGAAGGTCGAGGGGCAGAAGGACGCCAAGCGCGCCAAGCGCCTCAAGGAGGAGCTGGAGTGGGTCCGCTCCAACGCCAAGGGCCGCCAGGCGAAGTCCAAGGCCCGTCTGGCCCGCTACGAGGAGATGGCGGCCGAGGCGGACAAGATGCGGAAGCTGGACTTCGAGGAGATCCAGATCCCGCCGGGCCCGCGCCTGGGCAGCATCGTCATCGAGGTCGAGAACCTCAACAAGGCCTTCGGTGAGAAGGTCCTGATCGACGACCTGAGCTTCACCCTGCCGCGCAACGGCATCGTCGGCATCATCGGCCCGAACGGCGCCGGCAAGACCACCCTGTTCAAGATGCTCCAGGACCTGGAGACCCCGGACAGCGGCACGGTCAAGGTCGGCGAGACGGTCAAGATCAGCTACGTCGACCAGACCCGCGCCAACATCGACCCGAAGAAGACCCTCTGGGAGGTCGTCTCCGACGGCCTGGACTGGATCAACGTCGGCCAGGTCGAGATGCCGTCCCGCGCCTACGTGTCGGCCTTCGGCTTCAAGGGCCCGGACCAGCAGAAGCCGGCCGGCGTGCTCTCCGGTGGTGAGCGCAACCGCCTGAACCTGGCGCTGACCCTCAAGCAGGGCGGCAACCTGCTGCTCCTCGACGAGCCCACCAACGACCTCGACGTCGAGACGCTCTCCTCGCTGGAGAACGCCCTGCTGGAGTTCCCCGGCTGCGCCGTGGTCATCTCCCACGACCGCTGGTTCCTGGACCGGGTGGCCACCCACATCCTCGCCTACGAGGGCGAGAGCAAGTGGTTCTGGTTCGAGGGCAACTTCGAGTCGTACGAGAAGAACAAGATCGAGCGGCTCGGCGCCGACGCCGCCCGTCCGCACCGGGCCACGTACAAGAAGCTGACCCGAGGCTGACACCCAGCCGTCACAACGGCCCGGCAGACTGCCCTCCGGGGCGGCCTGCCGGGCCGCGGCC
Source organism: Kitasatospora sp. NPDC058184 (assembly GCF_042883725.1). Lineage (NCBI taxonomy): Bacteria > Bacillati > Actinomycetota > Actinomycetes > Kitasatosporales > Streptomycetaceae > Kitasatospora > Kitasatospora sp. NPDC058184. The sequence goes on along the minus strand of NZ_JBHVVE010000010.1, from coordinate 343,567 downwards.
CGTCGCCGACCGCCCGCCGCCCCGGCGGTGGACGGCGGCGGGCGAACGGACACCGAGGAGAACTCCCGTGGCTCGCCACATCTACGCCTGCCCGCTGCGCTGGTCCGACATGGACGCCTTCGGGCACGTCAACAACGTGGTCTTCCTGCGCTACCTGGAGGAGGCCCGGATCGACTTCATGTTCACCCAGGCCGCCGCGGCCGGTGCCGGGGAGTTCGCGGGCGGCTCGGTGGTGGCCCGCCACGAGATCGACTACAAGCGTCCGCTGGTGCACCGGCCCGAGCCGGTCACCATCGAGACCTGGGTGACGAAGATCGGCGGCGCCTCGCTGACCGTCTCGTACGAGATCAAGGACGTCGCCGAGGACGGCGGCGACATCGTGTACGTCCGGGCGTCCACCGTAGTCGTCCCCTACGACCTGGCCGAGGGCCGGCCGCGCCGGATCTCGCCGGTGGAGCGGGAGTTCCTCGGCCGCTTCATGGACGAAGAGCCGGTAGTCGCCGCCGTCTGACCGCACCCGACGATTCGAGCTGAACCACTGTGACCATCACCGCCCGTCTCGCCCTGACCGACACCGGGGAGGCCGCCGACCTCTCCGCCTTCCTGCTGCGCCTGCTGCGCTTCGACCGGGCGGCGGCCGTCCGGATCCAGGCGGTGGGCCCGGGCGAGGGGGACGGCGTGCTGGCGGTCTTCGGACGGCTGCCGCTGGGCGACTCGGGCGTGCTGGCGATCCGCACGGCCCGGCTGGACGGTCTGGACGAGCCGGTGGACCTGACCGTCTCCGCGGGCCAGCTGCTGGACGGCGTGGACGCCGGGTCGGGCGCCGTCGCGCTGCCCGCGCCGGTGACCGGTCCGGCCTGGGCCGGGCTGCTGCCGCCGCGCACCGGCTGGCGCCCGGTCGGCACCCCGCCGGCGGCCGAGGTGTGCCGCGAACTGATGGCGGCGGTCGGGGAGTTCCGCGAGCGCAGCGAGGCCGTCCCGGAGCACCACCGCACCCGCGCGGTGCTGGACCGGCTGGCGGACGAGGTGTGGTCCCGTCCGGTCTCGGTGCTGCCGGAGCTGCCGCTGCGCGCCGTCCACGCCTCGTACCGGATCGGCTTCCTGAGCCCCGAGGCGCCGCTCTCGGTGCACCGGGCGGGCGGCTGGCTGCGGTTGAGCTCCCCGGTGGGCTCGGTGGTGGTGCGGACCGCGGCCGCGCCGGGCGCGGGGCTGGGCCTCAGCCCGCTCCGGTAACGGCGGTCCGAAACCCGGCCCGCCCCGCCGAGGAGCGCTCCGGGCTCAGCCCGGGGTGTTGATCATCGAGGCGGCGGCGTAGACCAGGTACTCGAGCAGCTGCTGCTCGTGTTCGGCCGGCAGCTCCAGGTCCGCGACGGCCGCCCGCATGTGGGTGAGCCAGGCGTCGTGCGCGGCCTTGTCGACCTTGAACGGCGCGTGCCGCATCCGCAGCCGCGGGTGGCCGCGCCGCTCGCTGTAGGTGCGCGGGCCGCCCCAGTACTGCATCAGGAAGAGGGCCATCCGCTCCTCGGCGGGCCCGAGGTCCTCCTCGGGGTACATCGGCCGCAGCAACTCGTCCTCGGCGATGCCTTCGTAGAACCGGTGGGCCAGCCGCCGGAAGGTCGGCTCACCGCCGACCTGGTCGTAGAAGGTCTCCTCGCTCAACGTGCCTCGCCGGATCTCTCTCACCCGACCATGGTCGCAGACGCCGACGGGGTCGTACACCGGGACCAAAGGCGTACGACCCCGTCGGGAGGGGACCGGCGGACGTCGGCGCGGACGTCGGCGTAGCAGATCAGCGCCGGACGGTCAGTCCTCCCAGCGGAACAGCTTCCAGGAGATGCCGGTCAGCACGGCCGCGAAGAGCAGCAGGCCGCCCATGGTCGGCACGGCGTCCATGACGCCGCCGCCGCGGGTGAGCACCGACTGGGCGGATTCGACCAGGTAGTGCAGCGGCATGACCTTGGAGACGGCCTTCAGCCACTCCGGGGCGCCGTCCAGCGGGAAGAACGAGCCGGACAGGAAGGACATCGGCAGCACGATGATCTGCGAGATGCCGTTGGCCGCCTCCTCGGTCTTGGCGACCGAGCCGGCCAGCAGGCCGATCGACATGAAGGCGAGCGTCGCGCAGGCCACCAGCGGGATGACCAGCCACCAGTTGCCGGTGAGTTTCAGCCCGAAGAAGCCGGTCGCGACCACCAGGAAGACGGCGGTCTGCAGGAACGCGGTCAGCAGCGAGACCAGGATCCGGGAGCTGATCACGGTTCCGGCGCTGAGCGGGGCCAGCCGCAGCCGGCGCAGCACCTTGGTCTTGCGCCAGTTGACCAGGGTCAGCGCGGCACCGAACACCGCGCCGGTGGCGACGGCCCAGCCGAGCAGGCCGGGGGTGAGGAACTGGATCGGCTTGAGCGACTTGTCCTCGACCTGCTGGGAGTCCAGCACGAAGGCCGGCTTCTGCCCGGTGGCGGCCTGGTTGGCGCTCTGGACCACCGAGTTGAGGATGCCCTGGAGCGCGCCGGCCCGGACCTGGTCGGCGGCGGTGTAGCGCAGCTCGACCGTGCCGTTCGGGCCCTGCTTGATCAGCGCGTCGTAGTCGCCCTTGCGGACCTTCTCCAGCGTGCCGGCCTCGTCGTCGGTCTTCGTGATGGTGAGGACCTTGTCCAGCCCGGCCCGGTCCTCGCCCTGGATCGAGTCGAACAGCTTCACCGCGCCGACCTGCGCCACCTTGGCGTGCGGGCTGCCGGAGCCCTTGGTCACGGAGCCGAAGAAGACCAGGAACACCAGCGGGAACAGCAGGATGAAGAAGGCCGCGGTGCGGTCGCGCTTCATCCCGAGCAGCATGGCGCGGGACAGGCTCCAGAACGCGCTGACCCGCTCCCGCTCGCCGGCGGCCGGGCCGCCGCGCCGGGCGGGGGCCTGCGGCTCGGTGGGGGTGGTGGCGGTCATGCGCGGAACTCCCGTCCGGTCAGCTGGAGGAAGACGTCCTCCAGGGTGGCGCCGCGCACTTCCAGGCCGCGCAGCGCGTTCTGCTCGGCGAGGACGCTGAGCACCGGAGCCGGGAGGCGGGTGGAGACGGAGAGCGAGACGCTGTCGTCCTCCAGGGTGGCGATCTCCGCGCCGGCCGCGGTCAGCAGCTCCCGGGCGCGCTCGAGCGGGAGCTGGCCGGAGGCCACGCTGATCCGGACGGTGTCGTCGATCTCGCGGATCAGCGCCGCCGGGGCGCCGGTGTGCAGGATCTTGCCGTGGTCCATGATCGAGACCCGGTCGCAGAGCACCTCGGCCTCGTCGAGGTAGTGCGTGGTCAGCACGACCGTGCGGCCCTCGGCGTTGATGTCCCGCAGGAGGTCCCAGAGGTTGCGCCGGGCCTGCGGGTCCAGCCCGGTGGTGGGCTCGTCCAGGAAGACGAGCTCCGGGTCGTGGGCCAGCGCGCAGGCGATCGACAGGCGCTGGGCCTGGCCGCCGGACATCTGGTCGGTCAGGGTCTCGGCCTTGTCCGAGAGGCCGACCCGCTCCAGCATCGCGTCGGCCCGCTTGGGGCCGACCCCGTAGAACGACGCGAAGGTGCGGATGGTCTCCCGGGCCGTCAGTTTCCGGAAGAAAGCGGAGGCCTGGAACTGCACGCCGATTCGCGGCAGCAGTTTCGGATTTCGCGGCCAGGGCGCCATGCCCAGCAGCTCGACCCGGCCCTCGTCCGGTTTCCGGACGCCCTCCAGGATCTCCATCGTGGTGGTCTTCCCGGCGCCGTTCGGGCCCAGGATCCCGTAGAACTCGCCGGCCTCGACGGTGAACGACACCCCGTCGACGGCCTGCACATCCCCGTACCGCTGGCGGATGCCGTCAGCGGATATAGCAGCAGTCATGTGGCCTGAGCCTAGGGGCAGGGAAGGCTCCGGCGCACGCCCGCGGCGGCGAATTTGCGGATATTTTGAGGATGGCCCAAACAAATCCGGGCCGGGCGGATGTCGAATTCCGCCCGGCCCGGCCGGAGTTGTCACCGACGTGTGGTCAGGTAACGATTTGACGGGTTTTCAGTCGGAGAATCCCCTCCGACCGACGGCCGGTCAGCCGCGGTGCACGGTGATGGTGGTCCAGGCGCCGATGTGGATCCGGTCGCCGTCGTTCAGCGGTACCGCGGTGTGCGGCGGGACGGGCTCCGCGCCGCCGTTCATGGTGGTGCCGTTGGTCGAGTCCTGGTCCACCAGGACCCAGCTGCCGTCCGCCTGTTCGGCGAGCAGCGCGTGCTGGTGCGAGGCGCCCGGGTCCTCCGGCGGGACGGACAGGTCGATCTCCGGCACCGTGCCGCGGTGCTGGCTGCGCCGCCCGATCCGCAGCTGGCCGCGGCCGGTCAGCGGGATCCGGCGCTCGGGGCAGTACGGCGGGAAGAACAGGCCGGCCGCCTCGGGGCCGCTGCGGGCCATCATGTCGGTGAAGTAGTCCCGGTCGGCCGAGACCACGGCGATCCAGTTGGTCCGCACCGGCTCGGCCGGGGCGGTCTCCTGGGGCTGCTGGGGGACGGGCGGGGCCAGGTTGAACGAGGTGCCGAAGTCGCCGCCGCGGTTGTTCGGGCCGGGGCCGGTCGGCTGGGCGTACACCGGGCCGGAGTCCTCGCGCACCGAGGTGTCGGGGAACGCGCCCTCGGGCGGCGGGTAGCCGTAGGTGTGCTGGTGCGCCGGGGCCTGCGGCTGCTGGGGGACGGGCGGGGCGACGGCCTGCTGGGCCGCCGGCGGCTGGCCGAGCGGGGATTGCCCGAGCGGCTGCTGGCCGAACGGCGGCTGGCCGTGTGGCGGTTGTCCCGCCGGGGCGTGGCCGTGCGGAGGCTGACCGGCCGGGGCGTGGCCGTGCTGGGCCTGCTGCGGCGGGGGGCCGCCGTAGGAGGCCGGGATGTTCAGCGGCGGCTGCTGCGGCGGCTGTTGCTGCTGCTGTGCCGCGCCGGGCACCTGGCGGCGCGAGGGCGTGGAGAGCTCGTAGTCGTAGCCGCACTCCTCGCAGAACCGTCCGGTCTGCGGGCTGCGGCAGATCGGGCAGACGGCCAGGCCCGCGGTGAGGCCCTGCGGTCCGGCCTGCGGCGGGACGGCCCCGTGCGGGGGTACGGCCCCGTGCGGGCCCGGGGGCACATGGCCGGGCGGCGGCAGGGGTGCCCCGTGCGGCGGGACGGCCCCCGGCGGCATCGGCGGCGGAGGCGGCGGTGCGCCGAAGGAGGCGCCGCCGTACCCCGGGTGTCCGGAGTGAGTGCCGGGCGCGGGCTCGCCCCCGTGCGCCCCCGGGTAGCCTCCGTGCGCCCCCGGCGCAGGGGCCGGCGGAGTCATCGGGAAGCCGCAGAAGTCGCACCAGTCCTCGGCCTGCGACTCGTGGCCCCTCGGGCAGATCGGCATCAGGTCCCCCTCGTTTCGGGCCGGCTCCGTGCGGCGTCGCGCCGGGGTGCCGGCCCGGTCACGTCTTCAGCGGTCACTTCTTCACACGTACCGTCTTGGTCGACCGGGTCTCAAGGGTCATCGAGTCGGCCTCGCTCACGTTCTTACGGAACCGAACCGTACCCTCCTTCGGGTCCACCACGTCCACCACCTTCTGGAGCAGCTTGTAGGTGCCCTCGTTCCCGGTCGCGTGGGCGATCCGGACGGCGGCGCCCAGCTTGGCGGTCGCCCGGTCGACGTCCCCGGCCCGGTGGGCCTCCAGGCCCTCCTGGATGGAGGAGGCGAGCTCGGCCTGCCCGGTGTAGTGGGCGACCTGCGGGCTGATCCGGGTGGAGGAGGCCAGGTCGTCGGTCCAGACCGCCTTGACCAGGCCCTGGGTGAGCACCTCGGGGGTGCCGCCGGCGACCTGCTCGGGCAGCACCAGGCTGATCCGGGCGGCCAGCATCTCGTTGCCGACCGAGGCGGCCGGCACCTCGACGCAGACGTGGTAGTCGCGGCTCTCGTCGCCCCAGGAGCCGGTGGGGTAGTCGCCGGCCCGGGGGCCGGCCTCGGTGCGGCGGGAGCTCAGGTCCTCGACCGCGGGGGCGACCTGCTTGACGAACCGGACCCTGGCGTTGGCCGGGGTCCAGATCCGCAGCGCGACGTCGGCGACCTGCTTGCCCATCGCGCCGGCCATCATCGAGCGGAAGTCCTCGGCCAGGCCGGAGGGCTCGGCGACGATGTCGGTGGTGCCGAGCAGCGCCGAGGAGATGCGGCGCAGCTCGTCGATCCGCCAGTCGGTGCCCACGCCGCGGCAGTCGGCGGTGAAGTGGCCGGTCACCCGTTCGACGGTGCGGGCCAGGTCCTCGGCCGACTCGTGCTCGTTGTTGCCGTCGGTGAGCAGGACGGCGTGCCGGATGGCGATGTCGCGGCGGGTGAGGAAGAGCTGGTCGGCCTTGGCCAGCCAGGTGCCCATCGCGGTGCCGCCGGCGGCGGTGAGCCGGCGCAGCGACTCCTTGGCCTGCGCGCGGGTGGTGGCGGAGGCGGTGGCGAGGGTGCCGTCGCCGGGGTAGATGTCGCGGGCCTCGTGGGTGCCGGCGACGACGGCGAAGGCGGTGCCGTCGCGCAGCGCGTCGATGGCGGCGGCGGTGGCCTCGCGGGCGCCGTTGATCTTGGTCTTGGGGTAGTCCATCGAGCCCGAGCAGTCCACCAGGACGACCACGGCCGCCGCGGTGCCGGCGCCCGCCGCGGTGGCGTCGGCGAAGCCGAGGGGCCGGCCGCCCGAGGTGCCGCCGCCGGTCGCCGTGACGGTGACGATGGCGTTGACCTCGCGGGCGCCGTCGGCCAGGTACTCGTTCTGGAAGATCTCCACGTTGAACCTGGGCAGGTTCGGCTTCGCCAGTGTTGCCATGGGGCGGTCGGCTCCCGTCGGGTGAGGGGTGGACGTGCTCAGGACGGTGGGGCGGCCCGCCGGGCGGGGCCGGCGGGCCGTGCCGCCGGAGCGTCCGGCGGGTGGTCGGGTCAGGCCGTCGGCGGGTGCGGCGGCTGCGGCGGGACGGGCGGAACGGCGGGCGCGGTCGGCGGGACGGACGGCGCCGGGGGGACCGGGGGTACGGGCGGGGCCGGGGGCAGCGGGGCGGCGGCGGAGCCGATCACCGGGAGGTCCGGCAGGGTCGGCTCGTAGTCCTCGTCCTCCTCCGGGGCCGGCCGGGCGGCCGCGCGCGGAGCGATCACCGGCAGGTCGAACGCGGTGGGGGTCTCCTCGGCCGCCTCGAGGGCGGCGGCCGGCGGGTCGATCGGCAGCACGGCGACGGTGATGTTGTCGTGGCCGCCGGCCGCGACCGCGAACTTCACCAGGGTCTGCGCCGTGGCGAGCGGTTCGGTGCGGGCGTCCGGGCGCACGTAGTACGCCAGGTCGGTGGCCGCCTCGGCGTAGTTCCACAGCCCGTCGGTGCAGATCAGCACCACCCCGGGGACGTGCGGGGTGAAGTCGAGGGTGTGCGGCACGACCTCCTCGGCGTCGGCGCCGAGCCAGCCGGTGATCGCGTGCGCGCGGGGGTCGGCGTAGGCCTCGGCCTCGCTCATCAGCCCGGCCTCGACCATCCGGGCCGCCCAGGAGTCGTCCTGGGTGAGCCGGAACGGCTCGGCGGCGGCGCGGTCGTCCGGGATCCAGTACGCCCGGGTGTCGCCGACCCACCCGATGGTGACCCGGCCGCCCGCGGCTATCGCGCTGACGAAGGTGCAGGCGGGCGCGTTGAGGTCGGGCCGGGTGGGGCCGGCGCCGTCGGTGGCGAGGCCGGCGACCGCGTCGGCGGCGTCGGCGACGGCCTGGCGCATCGCCGAGTTCGGGTCCCGGCCGGCCTCCAGGGCGGTCAGCAGCGACTCGGAGGCGGCGTCCACGGCGGTCTCCGAGGCCTCGTCCGGGCGGTCGGAGGAGGAGACGCCGTCGCACACCACGGCGACCACGACCGGCTCGCCGCCGGGCAGCGAGGTCGCGGCGACGGTGAAGGAGTCCTCGTTGCGGTGGTGGCGCACGCCGCGGTCGCTGACCCCGGCGACGCCCCCGAGCGCCTTCTCCATGTGGTCGCGCGGGCGCGGCTGGGCGCTGCCGCAGCCCTCGCAGTAGCCGTCCGGGGCGACCTGCGGCTGCCCGCAGTGCACGCAGACCTGCCCGCGCGGCGACGGTACGGCCTCGCCGCGGGCGGCGGCCCAGCTCGTGGGCATCGAGCCGGGGGCCGCCCGGCCGTCCCGGCCGGTCCCGCAGGAGCCGCAGTAGGCGTCCTCCTGGTCCATCGGCTCCGAACAGCTCGGGCACTCGGTCTGCTGCGGCATCTGCTACACCCACGTCCTGGGACGGGCACGGTTGGCCCGTTCCACCATCTCGATCCTGGTCTCCGCCCGGTCGGCCAACCGGGCGAGTACCCGGTAGGACTGTTCCAGGGCGAAGCGCAGTTCCCGCTCCTGTGCGGGACGTCCCAGTACCACCAGGTCGGTGGTCCGCCGGCCGGCGGCCTCCTCGGCGCCGACCCAGCCGAGGGCCGTGTCGAGCACCTCGACGGCGAGCTCCTCGCGGCGGCGGGCGTCCAGCCGCAGCGCGGTCAGCTGGGCGGAGCTCGCACCGAGGTCGGCGGCCAGGTCGTCGGTGGTCCGGCGCTCGCGCAGCCGGGCCCGGACGGCGGCGATCCGGGCGGCGGTGTAGTGGCTGGAGGTGGCCGGGACGGTCTCCAGGACGCGGACCGCGGCGGTCCGGTCCTCCTCGGCCAGCCGGACCCGGGCCAGCCCGAAGGCGGCGCTCAGGTAGGCGTGGTCGGTGGCCCACACCAGCCGGTAGAACTCGGCCGCGTCGCCGCCGTCGCCGAGCAGCTCGGCGCAGATGGCGAGGGCCAGCTTGGGGGCGGCCTCGCCGGGGAAGGCGTCGTAGACGGCGTCGAAGGCCTCCGCGGCGGCCCGCAGGGCGGTGGAGGAGCCGTCGACGAGGGCGGTCAGCCCGCGGTACCAGACCACCCGCCAGTCGTCCGGCTGGTCCCGCTCCAGCTCGGTGAGGCGGTTCACCGCGTCGTCGTGGCGGCCGAGTTCGAGCAGGGCGCGCAGTTCGCGCAGCCGGCTCTCGACCGAGACGGCGGGCGCGGCGGCCAGTGCGGCGAGCGTCTCCTCGGGGTCGGGGGTGACCAGGACAGCGAGGAAGCCCGCGTTCGGGTCGCCGGGGTCGACCCGGGGGACGGGCAGTGCGAGGGCGGCGGCGGCCGGGTCCAGGGGGGCCACCCGGAGCTGCCCGGCCTGTTCGGTGGGCAGGACCAACTCGGTGTCCACGACGCGCAGTTCGGGGCCGAACAGGGTGGATGGCGCGGGCCGGGGCCGGTCGTCCTGGAGGGCCAGGACCTCCCGCAGCACGCCGGTGAGCTGGTCGGCCATCTCCTCGGCGGAGGCGAAGCGGCGGGCCGGGTCCGGGTCGGTGGCGCGGACCAGGAAGCGGTAGTACGACTCGTACCTGGCGAAGACCTCGACCTGTTCCGGGCCGGGCAGCGAGTCGCGGTAGGTGCCGCTGTAGCCCTGGAAGTCGAAGGTGAGCACCGCGAGGGTGCGGGCCACGGTGTACAGGTCGGAGGCGACGGAGGGGCCGTCGGTGGCGATCTCCGGGGCCTGGTAGCCGATGGTGCCGTAGATCGGGCCGTCGTCGTCGAAGCGGCGGACCGCGCCCATGTCTATGACCTTGAGCGTGTCGCCGCTCTGGATCACGTTGTCGATCTTGAAGTCGCAGTACACCAGGCCCCGGCCGTGCAGGTAGCCCAGGGCCGGCAGCGCCTCCAGCGCGTAGGCGATCCCCTGCTCGACGGGCAGCGGTTCGCGCCGGCCGTCCGCGGTGCGGCGCTCGTTGGCGATGTCCTTGAGCGACTTCCCGCCGACGTACTCCATCACGATGTAGCCGTCGGTGGAGCCGGTGCGCAGGTCCGGGTGCTCGGCGAAGTTGATGATCCGGACGATGTTCGGGTGGTCCACCTCGGCCAGGAAGCGCCGCTCGGCGACGGCCGCCGCGAGCGCGTCCTCGTCCCCGGTGTCCAGCAGGCCCTTGAGCACCACCCACTTGTCGTGGACCCGCCGGTCCACCGCCAGGTAGATCCAGCCGAGCCCGCCGTGCGCCAGGCAGCCCACCACCTCGTACTGCCCGCCGACCAGGTCGCCGCGGCGCAGCTTGGGCGTGAACGAGTACGGCGTGCCGCACTTGGTGCAGAAGCCGTCCGGGCGGCCGGGGCGGCCGTTCTTCTCCCGGCCCACCGGGGTCTCGCACTTGGAGCAGAACCGCTTGCGCTCGGGCACCTCGGGGTCGGCCAGCACCGCCTGGGACGGGTCGGCCGCCTCGACGGTCGGCACGGTGACCAGGCCGGCGCCCAGCCGGTTGCGGGTGCCGGCGGTGGAGCCGCCCCGGGTGGAGCGGACCGAGAGGGAGCGGCTGCTGCCGGTGCGGGTCGAGCGGTGCGAGCGGGAGCGGCCGGACATTGAGCGGGCCGAGCCGGTGCGGACCGACAGCGAGCGGGCGGAGCCGTCGTGGCCGCGGCCGGGGGAGACCCGGGCGGAGGGGACGTGGGGCTGGGTGGCGCCGGTGTCGCCGCCGGGCGGGGTCAGGCCGCACTCGTCGCAGTAGCCGTCCGGGTCGATGGTGCCGGAGCAGTCGCGCGGGCAGGGCGCGCCGGGGCCGGCGGCCGCCGGTGCCCCAGCCGCCGGTGTCCCCGTCGCCCCCGCGCCCGGTGCCCCCGCCGCTCCGGTCGTCGCGGTGGTCCCGCCCGCCGGGGCGAGCCCGCACTCGTCGCAGTAGCCGTCGGCGTCGATCCTGCCGCTGCCGGAGCACTCCGGCCGTTCGCACGTCCCGCCCATCACCCTCAGCCCCCCTGGACCTGTCCGTCGGCCGGCTCCTGGCCGGCCGCCTCCTGTGCCTGCCCGGCCTCGGTCTGGGCCGGGCGCAGCGACTGCTGGAACCGGGCCACCGCGGCGGCCGCCGCCCGCAGGTCGCAGGGCGCGCTCCACAGCAGCCAGCGCGCCTTCTCGTACCGTTCGATCACTTCCGGGTCCTCGGAGACCCGCAGCCGGGCCGCCATCGCCTTGTAGGCGTCCAGCCGGCCGCGCAGCTCGGCCCGGACAGCCAGCGGCTGGGTCACCTCGGTGAGCGACTGCCGGGCCCGGCCCAGCTCCTTGGCGGCGGCGTCCTCCAGCGTGTCCAGCAGCGGCGCCAGCCGGCCCCACTGCCCGGCCTGGCGCAGGTCCAGGGCCGCGACGATCCGTTCGCGCAGCGCCGAGGCCGGTCCGGGCACCGCCGGGACGTCGCTGGACGCTATCTTCGCCAGCACCTCGCCGCGCGCCCGGCGGGCCTCGGCCAGGGTGGCGTCGGCCCGCTGGAGGAGGTCGCCGACGCCCTGGAGGCGCTCCTCGGCCTCGTCGCGCAGCCGCAGCAGGTCCTCCAGCTCCAGCCGGACGCCGTCCAGCGCCCGCCCGGCCCGGTCGAACCGCTCGGTGTCGACCACCCCGGCCGGGCCGGCGAAGGCCGAGCCCTCCGGGACGGTGCCGCGCTGGGCGGGCACCCGGGCCGGGCGCCACAGCGCCAGCGGGTCCCCGTGGACCTCGGCGCGCAGCCCGGTGAGGTCCTGCTCGATCCCGGCCAGGTCGTCGCCCAGCGGGTGGCTCCCGGTGCGCACGCCGAGCGAGGCGGCGAGGGTGCGCACCCGCTGGAGCTCGGCCAGCAGCAGGTCGATCCGGGCGGGCAGCGCCGACCAGACGGCGTCGGCGGCGCTGACCACCTCCAGCACGGTGGCGTACCAGGAGTTCATCCGGACCATCAGCGCGTCCAGGCTGATCCGCTCGACCAGCCTGGCCGGCGCGCCGAGCACCTGCGGGCCGTCCGGCACCACCCCGCCGGGGACGGTCACCGCGTCGCCGGTCAGCAGTTCGCTCAGCTCGGCCAGTTCGGGTGCGCCGGGCTTGGCCTTGCGGGCCCGGACGGCGCGCGCCGAGGCCAGCGCCTCGGAGTAGCGGTCGAACAGCGCCCAGAGCAGGGGCAGGCCCTTGCCGGCGACGGACCAGCGCTCCAGGGTGCGTCCGGACAGCTCGGCGCCGTCCAGCAGCCGCAGGCCCGAGTGGTCCTGGAGGGCGAGCAGCGCCGACTCGACCGCGTCCCGCTCCGCGCCGAGGCGGGCGAGCGCGCGGTCGACCTCCTCCCGGTTCAGTACCGGGCCAGCCGATGCCGCCACCGCGGTGTCCTTCCTTCCTCGCGTGCGATCCCGACGTGCCTGACGTTCCTGACGTACCTGACGTGCTGGACGTACCGGACGTGCGGTCCCACGACAACCCCCGTGTCCACCACCGGTCTCCCCGTGGTGATCGTCCCGAACCCTAGCCGGTGGCCGTTCGGGCGGAGCGGGCGCGGGGCGTCAAGGCACCGTCAACGCCCCGCTGACGGCCCGCGCGCTACCTCCCCCGCGCCGTCCCCCGCGTCGCCCCCGGACCGGCCCGGGGCGGACCCCGGGGCGGCCCCGACTCCGGCTCAGCGGGTGCCCGGCCAGTAGCGGTCGGCCTCGTTGAGCATGTACGGCTTGAGCCAGTGCTCGTACGAACGGGCCCAGTCGCCGCGCGCGTAGTAGTCGGCCAGGACCTGGTTGACGCGGGCGGTCAGGTCGGTGCTGTCCTTCAGCATGGCGACGCCGACCACCTCCGGCTGGGCCTCGCCGTCCACGATCCGCACGGTCTGGTCCTGCGCGGCCTGACCGGCCGCCAGGCCGTTGTCGGTCATGGTCGCGTCGACCTTGCCGAGCTGCATCAGGACCAGGCAGTCCAGCTGGTTCTCCACCGTGACGACCTGCCGGGCGGTCTTCTTCTCCGTGACCACGGTCAGCGCGGTGGAGCCGGCGGCGGCGCAGACCCGCTGGTCCTTGACGGCGTCGTCGATGTTCTTCGCCGGCGAGGCCGTCGGCACCAGGACGCGCTGGGTGATGTTGAAGTACGGCTTGGAGAAGGCGACGTCCTCCATCCGCTTGCAGTTGATCGTCATGGTGCGGACGATCAGGTCGACCCGGCCCTTCTTGATGGCGTCGATCCGGTCGGCCGTGGCCACCGGCTTGAGCACCACCTTCTCCGGGTCGCCCATGACGGCCGCGCCGATCGCCCGGGCGAGGTCGATGTCGAAGCCCTCGATCTGGCCGGTGTTCGGGTTGCGGGCGCCCCAGCGGTAGCTGTTCTGGTCCACGCCGATCACCAGGCTGCGCCTGGCCTTGATGGCCTTCACGGCCGGGCCGTCGTCGGTGCTCGGCGGCACGCTCTTCGTGACGTCGCAGCCGTCGGCCTGCTCCTGCTGCTCCTGCTGGTCCTGCTTCGTCCGGTGCAGGGCCGCCGGCGCGGCGCCGACCGGGCCGCCCCCGGCGAGCACGGCCGCGCCGGCCGCCAGCAGGGCCACCGCGACGGCGGGCCTGGTCCTCCTCCCGGAACCGCCGGAACGGCCGGAACCACTGGAACCTCTGAAGCTCCTGAAACCCCTGGTGCGCATCGGTCGCTCTCCCCCTTGCCCGTTACCGGTACTCGGCCAGTCGCCGGCCCAGGCCGCGCAGCGCGGCGGCCGCGGCCACCAGGCCGAGCAGCGCGGCGGCGACGGCGGCGGTGCGCAGGTCCCCGCCGGTGCCCTCGGCGGCCTGCTTGAAGCGGTCCTGCTCGATGTCGGCGGCCTGGGCGAGCGCCTTGTCGGTGGCGTTGAAGGAGGCGTCGGCGGTGGCCGCGTCGCCCTTGGCCGTCACGGTGGCCTCCAGCGCGCCCTGGTAGTCGGCCTCGAACACCTCCCGCTTCCGGGCCTCATCGTGCCGTTTGCGCCACTCGTCGAACTGCTTGGCGGCCTCCCGGACGCCCGGCTGGGCGGCCGAGGGGGCCAGGCGGAGGGCCTCCGGCAGCGAGCCGGCGGACCGGTCCGCCGGGACGTCGGTGGTTCCGGCGAGGTCTCCGACGGCCTTCGTCCACTGGTCGGCGTACTTGGTGGTCGAGCCGCGGGCGACGAAGTGGAGGTTCTCCGCCAGCCGGGCGGTCAGTACGTCCGCCCGGGCGGTGTTGAGCGCCTTCAGCGGGGCCGCGCCTTCGTGGACGCTCCGCTTGAGCGCCGCGCTGGTGGTCAGACCGGTGACGGCCAGCCACAGCCCGCCGGCCAGGACGGCGGCGGTGGCGCCCAGCAGCCCGATGTTGAACACCCGGTTGGTGCGGCGGAACAGCGTGAGCTGCACCCAGGCCAGCGCGGCCAGGGTGACCAGCGCCAGGCCGTACGCCCCCCACGGCACCGCCTTGGCCTCGGCGTAGTCGTCGGCCAGCTCCTGGTTCTCGGCCGCGGCCAGTTCGGCGGCGGCCGGCAGCAGCACGGTCTGCATCTGCTCGGAGGCGTACCGCAGGTAGGCGCCGCCGAGCGGGATGCCCTGCCGGTTGTCGGCCCGCGCGGTCTCCACCAGGCCGGCGTAGGCGGGGAGTTGCTGGTTCAGCCGGGAGAGCGAGCCCTGGGCGGGCGAGGTCGCGGTGGTCCGGGCGGCAGCCTGGGCGATCAGCTTGGCGGCGGTGGCGATGTCCTGCTCGTAGCGGGTGCGGACCGCGTCGGGCTCGGCGCCGGCCAGCAGGAAGCCGCTCGCCGCGGTGGTGGCGGCGTCGGCCAGGCTGCGGTGGATCTCGGCGGCGTCCCGGCTGAGCGGCTGGCTGTACGAGACCACCCGGTCGGCGGCCTGCGCCCTGGTCTCCAGCTGCCAGGCGGTGAGCCCGCCGAAGGCGACGGTGAGCACCGCGAGCACCACGCCGGCCAGTCGCAGCCGCCCTGGGGGCGTGCGGGTGGCCTGTGCGAGCCGGGCGCGCACGCCGGTGGCGACGGCCGCCGGAGGGCGCTTCTCGGGCGCCCCACCGGGTCTGGCCGCCGGGGGCGCCCCGCCGGACTTCGCGAGCGGTGCCGATCCGGGGACGGCCGGTGCCCCCGGTGCGGCCGCCGCCACCGGCACGGCCGTCGCCACCGCGGCGCCCGGCGCCCCCGGCAGCTGGTTCGGCCGTGCCGGGAACGCGGCGCCGGACGCGCCGTTGCCTACTGGTGTTGCCACCCGCCTCATCCTCCCCTGGGGCCGGGCCCGTCCCCGGGGCCCGACCGATGGCAGCAGTATGGCCGTGACTCCCCCCGACCACACCTGACTTGCGCCGATCTTGAGCATGTCGTGCACGTCCCCCGGACGGCCCGTGGCACCGGCGCGGCCGGTGCCGTCGGCGCCGCCGGTGCGGCCCGTACGGTCCCGTATGGCCCGTACGGTTCGTGCCGCTCCCGCCGGTCGTCTCCTGCCGGTCGTCCCGAGAGGTGGCGAACCGTCCGACGCGGGCCGCACCCTACGCGGTTCCCCCGGCCGGGCGGAGCGCGGGGGTCCGGTTGCGGGCGGGCTTTCCCGGGTGCGGCGACCCCTCGCTCCGTACGATGGAGGTATGCGCCTGCTTGGAACGATCTCGCCCGACCGTCCGCTGCTCGTCGTCGCCGTGCGCGAGGAGGCCGCCCACCTGGACGACCGCCTGCCCGTGCTGCTCACCGGGATAGGGAAGGTCAACGCCGCCGTCGCGCTGGCCACCGTCCTCGCGCAGGGCGAGAAGCCGTCCGAGGTGATCAACCTCGGTACGGCCGGCGCGCTGCGCCCCGGCTGGGAGGGCACCCACCACGTGGTCCAGGTGATCCAGCACGACCTCGACACCGCCGCCCTGCACGCGCTCACCGGGCGTGAGTACGGGGCCCCGCTGGTGATCGGCAAGGGCGACGGCCCGGTGCTGGCCACCGGCGACCTCTTCGTCTCCGACACGGACGCCCGCGACCGGCTCGCCGAGCACGCCGACCTGGTGGACATGGAGGGCTACGCCGTCGCCACCGTCGCCCACCGCGCCGGGCTGCCGGTGCGGCTGGTCAAGCACGTCAGCGACCAGGCCGGGGACGGTGCGGAGCACAGCTGGAAGGAGGCGGTGGACGACTGCGCCCGGAAGCTGGCCGACTGGGTGGTCGCGCAGGGCTGGTGACGTCCTCTCAGGGGCTGGTCAGGGTGGCGCGGTGACCGGGGGGAACGCAGGGCCGACCGGGCTTGACCGGGGAGGGCGCGGCCGCCCTCCCCGCCCCGCCTCCCGGGTCAGCCGTTCCGGAAGTCGGTGAGGTCCAGGCCCGCCAGCCGCTCCGGGTCGGTGAGCACGTCGATCGCGACGATCGCGCCGTCCACCACGGTGAACGCCATGACCGACAGCGGCCGGCCGTTGTCGCCGATGACCACCGCGCCCGCGGTGCCGTTGACCAGCGCCGGGCGGGCGAACGGCGACAGCGTGCCCCACAGGACGGCCTGGCCGGCCACCGTGCCGGCGCCCGAGAGCACCACGGTGTGCCGGGCCAGCAGCGCGCCGCCGTCCGAGCGCAGCACCACGTCCGGGTCGAGCACGGCGAGCAGCGCGTCCAGGTCGCCGTTGCGGGCGGCGGCGAAGAACGCGTCCACGGCCGCCCGCTGCCGGCCGAGGTCCGGGTCGGGCGCGGGCGCCTGCCCCTGCACCTTGCGGCGGGCCCGGCTGGCCAGCTGGCGGGTGGCGGCGGCGGTCTTCTCGATCAGCGGGGCGATCTCCTCGAACGGCACCGCGAACAGGTCGTGCAGCACGAAGGCGACCCGCTCGGCCGGTGACAGCGACTCCATCACCACCATCAGCGCCAGCCCGACCGAGTCCGCGAGCATCACCTCCTGCTCCGGGTCCACCACGCCCTCGCGCCGCAGCAGCGGGTCCGGGATGCGCGGCGGGCCCGGCTCGCCGCCCGGCCCGGCGGGCTCCAGCGGCTCCTCGCGGCGCAGGGCGCGGGTGCGCAGCAGGTTCAGGCAGACCCGGGAGACCACCGTGGTCAGCCAGCCGCCGAGGTTGTCCACCCCGGCGGTGTCGGTGCGGTCGTAGCGGAGCCAGGCCTCCTGGAGGGCGTCCTCGGCCTCGCTGATCGAGCCGAGCATCCGGTACGCGACCGCGCGCAGGTGCGGGCGGTGCTCCTCGAAGAGCGCGGTCCGGGAGGATTCCCCGTCCACCTTCTCGTCCACGTGTCACATTCCTTCGTCGCCGGGGGTCAGGGCAGCAGGAGTCACCCAACAACGGCCGCGGCGGGGAGATCAACTCCCCTCCCGGGACGAATCGGAGACGGTCATGACGAAGAACACGGTGCTGGTCACCGGAGGTACCGGGACCCTGGGCCGGCAGGTGGTCCCGCTGCTGCGCGCGGCCGGGCTGCCGGTGCGGGTGCTCAGCCGGCGGGAGCGCCCGGACGCCGACGGCGTCGCGTACGTGCGCGGCGACCTGCTCGGCGACCCGGCGACGGCGGCCGCCCGGCTGGACGAGGCGCTGGCGGGCGTGGACACCGTGCTGCACCTCGCGGGCGGCCCCAAGGGCGACGACGTCGCCACCCGGCTGCTGGTCGCCGCCGCCCGGCGGGCCGGGGTGCGGCACCTGGTGTACATCTCGGTGATCGGCGCGGACCGGCTGCCGCTCGGCTACTTCCGGGCCAAGCACGCCGCCGAGCGGGCGGTGGCCGAATCGGGCCTGCCGTACACGATCCTGCGGGCCGCGCAGTTCCACGACCTGGCGTTCACGGTGGCGGAGAAGACGGCCCGGCTGCCGCTCGTCCCGGCCCCCGGCGGGGTCCGCTGGCAGCCCGTGGACGTACGGGAAGTCGCCGCCCGGCTGGTGGAGTTGGCGCTGGGCGAGCCGGCCGGGGCGGTGCCCGACCTGGCCGGTCCGACGGTGTACGCGATGGAGGAGCTGACCCGCGGCTACCTCGCGGCGCGCGGCCGCAGCCGCCGGCGGCTGCCGCTCCGGGTGCCGGGCAAGGTCGGGCGGGCGTACCGGGCGGGGGAGAACCTGGCCCCGGCGGGCGCCGACCACGGGCGGCGGACCTGGGAGGAGTACCTGGCGGAGCGGCTGGCGGCCTGACGGCTGCCCGTCGTGGTCCGTGGGGTGGCCGCCGCGTCCCTCCTCGACGCCGTCCGCGCCGACTCCGCCGCCGCGCTCGGGCTCAGCGGCCCCCCGGCCGCCGTGCTCGGGCCCGACGTCCCCCGGCCTTCGGGGCCCTGGCGCGGCTGCGGGAGCTCGCGCTGGGCCCCGGGGCGTCGTACGTGCTGCTCAATGCCGAGGAGGGCAACGCCTACGAGCCGCTGTTCAGGCCCGGGCGGCTCCGGTGACGTCCTCGGTGGTCACCACCTTGGCGAAGCGCATCGCGTGCAGGGTGGCGGCCGTGGCGCGGGCGAGGTCGGCGGCCGGGATGGTGGTGCCGTCCGGGCCGGCCATGTCGAAGGAGTGCATGGCGTCGGTGGGGAAGATCGCGTCGTAGCCGAGGTTGCCGGCCATCCGGGCGGTGGTCTCGCAGCACACGTTGGTGATGATCCCGGTGACCACCACCTGCCGGGCGCCGCGCTCCTGCAGCCAGGCGTGCAGGTCGGGGGTGCCGTAGAAGGCGCTGTTGACGGTCTTGGTGACGTGCAGCGCCGGGGTGAGCCCGGCGACGAAGTCCTTCAGGTCGTGCCCCGGGGTGCCCCCGGCCAGCGGCGTGCCCGGGCCGTCGTGCTGCACGGTGACGATCGGGCGGTCGGTGTCCTGCCAGGCGGTGATCAGCTCGGCCATCCGCTGCTCGGCCTGCGGGTTGTCGCGGGGGCCGAAGGCGGGGGCCTCGAAGCCCTTCTGGACGTCGATGAGCAGCAGGACGGCGTCGGGGTCGAGGGCGAGGGGGGCGTCGAAGGCGTCGAGGTTCGTCATGCCGTCCATGGTGGTCGGCGGGGCCGGGGAGGCGTGATGGGCGGAGATGCCGACCATCGATAGATTCCTGCCATGCGTACGGTGGGTTGCCTGATCTTCGACGGTGTCCGGGCCTTCGACTACGCCGTGATCGGCGAGGTGTGGGCGAACCGGGCCATCCGGCCCGGCCAGCCCCTCTTCGACCTGCGGGTCTGCGGGCCGGAGGGCGCCCGGGTGCGGCTGGGCGGCGGGCTGGAGCGGCTCCCCGACCACGCCCTGGGCGCGCTCACCGACTGCGACCTGGTGGTGGTGCCGGGCGTCGAGGACCCGGGGGCCCGGCATACCCCGGAGGTCCTGGGCGCCCTGCGGGCCGTCGCCGCGGCGGGCGTCCCGATCGCCTCGCTCTGCGCGGGCGCCTTCGTCCTCGCCGAGGCCGGCCTGCTGGACGGCCGCGAGGCCACCACCCACTGGGCGCTCGCCCCCGAACTCGCCCGCCGCTTCCCGGCGGTGACGGTCCGGCCCGAGGTGCTCTTCACCGGCGGCGACGGCCTGTGGACCTCGGCCGGCGTCGCGGCGGGCATCGACCTCTGCCTGCACCTCGTCCGCACCGCCCACGGCCAGCGGGCCGCCGCCACCATCGCCCGCGCCATGGTCACCGCGCCCTTCCGGGCGGGCGGCCAGAACCAGTTCCTGCCCTCCCCGGTCCCGGACGCCGCCGTCGGCGACGACCCGCTGGCCCGCCTCCGCGCCGAGGTCCTGGCCTCCCTCGACACCCCCTGGACGGTGCGCCGGATGGCCGCCGCCGCCCTGATGTCCGAACGCACCTTCGCCCGCCGCTTCACCGCCACCACCGGCACCACCCCGATGCGCTGGCTCCTCGACCAGCGCGTCCTCACCGCCCAGCGCCTCCTGGAGGAGACCGACCTGCCCGTCGACACCGTCGCCACCCACTGCGGCTTCGCCTCCGCGGTCTCCCTGCGGCCGGTCTTCGTGGACCGGGTCGGCGTCGCCCCCCGCGAGTACCGTCGGGCCTTCCGCGGCCGCGAGGAGGGCTGAGCGGTTCGGACCGGCTGAACCGGTGGACGTCATCCGGGAGTTGATGGAGCGGTGGCGGGGCGGCGGGGGCCCGTTGCGGCGGAGAGGGCGAAGACCAGCAGGCCGAGGGCCGTCATGGCGGCGCCGGCGAGGTTGGTGAGGGGGAGGGCGGTGTCGGGGTGGGGGCCGCCGTGCTCGATGACGGCGGCGCCGAGCAGGGAGCCGAGGGTGATGCCCACGCCGAAGGCGGCGGTGTTGGCGGTGCCGACCAGGGCGGAGTCGCGGCCCGCGACCCGCAGGACGTAGGCCTGGGTCGGGGTGAGCAGGCCGAAGCCGCAGAAGCCGAGCAGGAAGAGGGTGGCCACGGCGGCGCCCTTGTGGTGGACGGTGGCGGTGAAGAGGGCGAGGGTGAGGGCGAGGGCCGCGAACAGGGCCGCCGTCATCGGGACGAGGGCGCGGTCGGCGGCCCGGCCGGCCAGCCAGTTGCCCGCGACCAGCCCGGCGCCGTAGACGGCCAGCAGCCAGACCACGTCGCCCGTTCCGAAGCCGGTGACGGCGGTCAGCATCGGCTGGACGAAGGTGAAGGAGGCGAACAGCCCGCCGAAGCCGACGGCCGTCGCGGCGAGGGCCAGCCAGAGGCGGAGGTCCGCGAAGACGGCCAGTTCGGCGCGGAGCGAGGGCGCGGCGGAGGCGGGGGCGTCGGTGGGGGCGGTGTCCGTGCGGGGGAGGAGCCGCAGCAGGCCGAGCAGTCCCGCCGCGCCGAACACGGCGACCAGCGCGAACGCCCCGCGCCAGCCCCAGGCCTGCCCGGCCAGGGTGCCGATCGGCAGGCCGAGCACGTTGGCCAGGCTCAGCCCGGTGAACACCAGGGCGATCGCGGCTCCCCGCCGGGCCGTCGGGACGAGCCGGGAGGCCACGACGGAGGCGACGCCGAAGAAGGCGGTGTGGGTGCACGCGGTGAGGAAGCGGGTGGCCAGGAGCAGGCCGAAGGTCGGCGCGAGGGCCGAGGCGAGGTTGCCCGCCGTGAACAGCAGCATCAGCAGGACGAGCAGGCGCCGGCGGGGCATCCGCAGGGTGAGCAGGGCGAGCGCCGGACCGCAGGCCTGGCCGACGGCGTAGGCGGTGGTGACCAGCCCGGCGCGGGCGACGGTGACGTCGAAGTCGGTGGCGAGGGAGGTCAGCAGGCCGTTCGTGACGAACTCGGTGGTGCCGACGGCGAAGGCGCTGAGGGCGAGCGCGAGCAGGGCGGGGGGCATGGCGGTGGAGGGTCCTTGGCTGGGGCGGGGCCGGGGCGCGGCCGGACGGGGCCATGCTCCGGCGCCCCGCGCGCCCCCGGCCAGCCACCTGTCGTTCCTACTCCTCGGAGGGTCACCCACGGCGCTGGCCTGCGGAAACCTTCCGCCGTAGCCTCGGTGGGCATGGGAGCCAACAGCGAGCTGGGCGAGTTCCTGCGCCTGTGCCGCGCCGCCGTCACCCCGGCCGAGCTGGACCTGCGCGTGCCGGCCGAGCACCGGCGGGTGGCCGGGCTGCGCCGGGAGGAGCTGGCCGGGCTGGCGGGCATCAGCGTCGCCTACTACACCCGGCTGGAGCAGGGGCGCAGCACCAACGCCTCGGACCAGGTGCTCGACGCGATCGCCCGCGTCCTGCGCCTGGACGCCACCCAGCGCACCCACCTGGGCGACCTCGCCCGCCGCCCGCCCCGGGCCGTACGGAGCCGCCCTCCGGTCGAGCAGCCGGACCCGCGCTCGGCGCACCTCCTCGCCTCGCTGGACCACGTGCCCGCCCTGCTGCTCGGCCGCCGCAACGACGTGCTCGCCTGGAACCGGCTCGGCCACGCGCTGCTCGCCGGACACCTCCCGTACGGGGCGCCGGACGATCCGGCCACCCGGCCGTCGATGAGCCGGCTGCTGTTCCTGGACCCGCGCACCCGCGCGCTCGAACGGGACTGGGAGCACTACGCCCGCACCCATGTCGGCTACCTGCGGCTGGTCGCCGGGCGGTATGGGGAGGACCGCGAGCTGGCCCGGCTGATCGGCGAACTCAGCATGAAGAGCCCGGAGTTCGCCGCCTGGTGGGCGGGTGGGAACGTGCGGGAGTGCACCTTCGGCAGCAGGACGCTGGACCATCCGGCGGTCGGGCCGCTGGAGGTGACGTACCAGGTGTGGCTCCAACCCGACCGGCCGGACCACCGGTTGGAGGTCTACACCCCCGGCCCGGACCCGGCCGCCGCGGCGGCGCTCGACGCGCTGGCGCGGTCGCGGCAGCCGTAGCGGGGGAGAAGGGGGAGGAGCCGACGGGGTGGCGGCCCTCAGCGCCGCCACCCCGTTGGCTTCTCGGCACGGGGCCCGTGGCGTGTTGAGCCAAACCCCACCTTGGGGTGAAGCCGGGTGGGGATTCCCGTGGGGACCGGTGCCGGTTCGGTGTGCGGCCGCCGCCACGGCCGCCACCCGGCGGCCGCGCACGGCGCGGTCCGGCGGGTGCGGTCCGGCGGGTGCGGGCCTTCAGGCCGTGGCGGCCGCGCGCAGCCGCTTCTTGTCCGGCTTGCCGACGGGCGTCAGCGGGATCTCGTCGACGAGGTGCAGCACCTCGGGGGCGAAGATCCGCCCCTTGCGCTCGGTGACGAACGCGCGGAGGGTGTCCAGGTCGGGCCGCTGCCCCGGGGCGGGGACGACGGCGACGTGGACGTGCTCCGCCTCCTGGTCGTCGCGGACGCCGAAGACGGCGCAGCGGGCGACCGCCGGGTGGGTGAGCAGGAGGTCCTCCACCTCGGAGGGGTAGACGTGGCCGCCGACCACGATGATCAGGTCCTTGACCCGGTCGGAGAGGTAGAGGTAGCCGTCCTCGTCGAAGTAGCCGACGTCCCCGGTGTTCAGCCAGCCGTCCCGGAGCACCGCGGCGGTGAGGTCGGGCCGCTTCCAGTACCCGGCCATGACGGCGTCGGAGCGCAGGTGGATCCCGCCCTGCTCGCCGGTCGGCAGGTCGGTGCCGTCGTCGGAGCGGATCGCCACCTCGACGCCCGGGACGGGCCGGCCGACCGGCACCTGGCCGCCGGGGCCGATCCGGTCGTGCTCCTGCGGGGTGAGGAAGGAGATCAGCTGGGCCTCCGACATCCCGTAGAGGCCGACCAGGACCGGCCCGAAGACCTTGAGCGCCTCGCGGATCCGGGTCGGTGAGGCGGCGCTGCCCCCGTAGGAGAGGTACCGCAGGCTGGACAGGTCGGTGCGGCCGATCGCCGGGTGGTCGAGCAGCTGGTGGAGCAGCGGCGGCAGCACCCAGAGGTCGGTGATGTGCTCGCGCTCGATGGCGGCCAGGACCGCGCCGGGCTCGAAGGAGCGCTGGAGGACCACCGTGCCGCCGTGCTGGAGGGTCAGGTCGGCGAAGATGCCGGCCAGGTGGGCGAGCGGGGTGGCGGCGAGGAGGCGGGGCGCGCCGGCGGCGGGGTCGCTGCCGATCGGGGCGTCGAAGATGCGGCGGTACGGTCCGTGCAGGCTGAGGATGCCCTTGGGGATGCCGGTGGTGCCGCCGGTGTGGCGGATGCTGAGGTCGTCCTCCGGCCCGACCCGGACGTCCGGGGCTTCGGCGGGGCGGTGGGCGGAGGCGGCGATGACGTCCTCGCCGAGGGCGGCGGGGTCGCCGCCGGGTCCGGGGCCGAGGGTGAGGACGGTCGGCACGTCGATCAGCGGGAGCAACTCGGCGGCCTCGGCGTACCGTTCGGCGTCCACGAGCAGCACGGTGGTGTCGACGCTCGCCGTGATCTCGGCCAGGACCGGGGTGCTCATGCCGTCGTACAGGTTCACCACCCGGGCGCCGGCGAGGCCCGCCGCGTACCGGGCGCTCAGGGCCTCGGGGGTGTTGCCGGTCAGCAGGGTCACGGTGGTGCCGAGGGCGGCGCCCCGGGCGATCAGCTCGTGGGCGAGGCGGTAGGCGGCGGCGGCGAAGTCGCCGGCGGTGATCTCGGCGCCGTCGGCGGTGACGACGGCCTGCCGGTCGGGATCGGAGGCGAGGGACTGGAGGATCAGAGCGGGACCGCTGACGAACTCCGCGTCGGGCATGGCTACTTCTTCCTTGTAGTTTGCAACCATGTCCACAGGCTAACCCCAACCTCCGCCCCTGGTTCGGGAACTGCCGAGGAGGGCCGAATGTGATCGTCCGTCACCCGGACAGGGGAATGATCGTGGGCGCGCGCCTGTTTCGGGGCGCACACCCGCTCAGGGGCCCGCGTGGTCAGAACGCCGCCGGGGGCCGGAGGGCGAGGTCGGTGGCGGTGGCCCAGTGCTCGGTCGCGGCGGTGACGATCGCGTAGCCGGGCTGGGAGGGGAGCCGGGAGATCAGGGCGCTGCGGCAGCCGTGGCTGCGGTGGACCTCGACGGGGACGGGGACGCCGTGGAGCCGGACCTCGCCGGGGGTGGGCGGGCCGTCCGGCGGGGCGAGGTGGATGCGGGGGTCGAGGCGGTCCGAATTCGCCAGGAAGGTGGAGAGTTGGGACTGCGGGGTGGTGAGGGAGCCCACCCGGTGGCCGGACGGGACGGGGCGCGAGGTCTGGACGACGGCCACGAGTTCGCCGTCCAGGTGGTAGTTGAGGTCGAGGTGGCAGAGGTAGCCGTCGGAGGACAGCCGCCCCAGCAGGAAGCGCCACCCGCGCGGGGCGTCGCGGAGCACGGCGATCTGCTCGCCCCACTCCTCGGCGGTCTCGCGGTGGGTCGGTATGCGGATGCCGTGCGGGCGGGTGTCGCGGAACAAGGGCTCCCCTAACGGGCTGGTGGTGACCGGGCGTCGGCACGATGATCGCGCCGCGAGGGGCACCGCGGGAGGGGGGGACGACTTTTCGGCCGTTCGCCGCGTCGGCGGATTGCTTCGGGCCGGGGTGGGACAGAAGCTTCGGGGCGTCGGCTTCGGCGGCGTCGCGGGGACATCCGGGCAACGGCCCGGTGAACCGCGGTCGACGCCGGTCGAACGGCAGCGGCAACCGGACGGGGGACGGGACATGGGTCAGGGCGGTGCCGCGACGTTCCGTGCGGGGGCGGCGCGGCGCCCGGCGCGATCCGAGAGATCGGCGCTAGCCGCGGCCCACGTACGGCATGGCGCTGGGCATGACCAGGACGGACTGGATGTTCACCCCGAGCGGCAGTCCGGCCATGGTCCGCACCATGTCGACCACGTGCCGCACGTCCATGGTCGGTTCGACCCGCCGTGAGCCGTCGGCCTGGAGGACGGCCGGCTGGGGGTGGTCGGGCGGGGTCACGTTCCCGATGTCGATCTGGCCGCAGGAGATGTCGTGGCGGCGGCCGTCCAGGGACAGCGAGCGGGTCAGCCCGGCCACCGCGTGCTTGGCGGCGGTGAAGGCGGCGGAGTCCGGGCGGGGCGTCTGTGCGGAAGGCGCGCCGTTGTTGATGATCCGTCCGCCGCGCGGGGTCTGACGCTTCATGATCCGGAAGGCCGCGCGCGAGCAGAGGAAGGTGCCGGTGGCGATGGAGTCCATCACGCGGTGCCAGTCCTCGACGGCCACGTCCTCGGTCGGGGTGTACGGCATGACGTCGGCGGCGTTGTTGAACAGGAGGTCCAGCCGTCCGAACCGTTCCTCGACGAACTCGAACAGGCCGTCCACGGCCACCGGGTCGGTGATGTCGGCGGGGAACGGGACGGCGCGGTCCCGGTCGGCGGGGGCGGCGAGCCCGGCCGTCTCCGCGAGCGGCTCCTTGCGGCGGCCGACCAGGACCACCGTCCAGCCGTCCGCCAGCAGGCCCAGCGCGCTCGCCCGCCCGATGCCGCGCCCCGCCCCGGTGACGACCGCCGTCCGCTCCGCCATGCCCCACGTCCCCTCTGCTCCGCTCTGCTCTGCTCGCGATGCCGTCCGGCAGGAACCCGTCCCTACGAAGGGCACCCCGAGCGTGCCCGGACAACCCTCGACCAAACAGGAGTCGCACATGAATGGCCGTAACCCGGCGGCGCAGTCGAACGGCCGCAGCCCGGCGCACGTGGATGTTCCCGACCCGGTACCGGGCCGGACCGACGGCAGCCGGCAGTGGTTCGAGCGGGCCAAGGAGTCGCTGGCGGGCGGCGTCAGCTCCTCCGCCCGGCTGACCTCGACCGGCCCCGACCCCTACCCGCTCTACCTGGTGGGCGGTTCGGGCGCGCGGGTCCGGGACGTCGACGGCAACACGTACGTGGACTACCTCGCCGGCTACGGGAGCGCGGTGCTGGGCCACGCCGACCGGCAGCTCGCCGAGGCGCTCGGCGCCGTCCTGGGCGCCGGCACGATGTTCGGCACCTGCAACACGGTGGAGGTCGAACTCGCCGAGCTGATCCGGGAGATGGTGCCCTGCGCGGAGCTGGTCCGGTTCGCCAACTCGGGCAGCGAGGCGGTGCAGGGGGCGGTGCGGGCCGCCCGTGGCTACACCGGG
This sequence comes from Kitasatospora sp. NPDC058184, assembly GCF_042883725.1. Taxonomy (NCBI): domain Bacteria; kingdom Bacillati; phylum Actinomycetota; class Actinomycetes; order Kitasatosporales; family Streptomycetaceae; genus Kitasatospora; species Kitasatospora sp. NPDC058184. The sequence continues at coordinate 317,487 of NZ_JBHVVE010000010.1, read as the reverse complement.
CGGTCCAAGGTGCTCAAGTTCGAGGGCCACTACCACGGTTGGTCGGACACCCTGGCCGTCTCCAACCGGCCCGACCCCGCCGAGGCCGGGCCGTACGGCGCGCCGCGCTCCGTGCCCCACTCGGCCGGCATCCCGGCCGGTGTCGTCGGCGACGTCGTGGTCTGCCCGTGGAACGACCCGGGAGCGCTGCGCGCGGTCCTGGACGCCCACCGGGGCGAACTCGCCGCCGTCGTCTGCGAACCGATCGTCGCCAACAACGCCTGCACCATGCCCGCGCCGGGGTACCTGGCGCTGCTGCGGGAGGAGTGCACGGCGCGCGGCATCGTGCTGGTCTTCGACGAGGTCTGCACCGGCTTCCGCACCGGCCCCGGCGGTGCCCAGGCGCTGTTCGGGGTCGTGCCGGACCTCGCCGTCTACGCCAAGGCGCTCGGCGGGGGCCTGCCGATCGCGGCCTTCGCGGGGCGGCGCGAGGTGATGGAGCCGGTGGCCGAGGGACGGGTGAAGCACGGCGGCACGTACAACGCCTCGCCGCTGTCCGCGACGGCCTCCCTGGTGACGCTGCGCAGGCTGAACCGGCCGGACACCGTGAAGCACATCGAGGAGAGCGGCCGACGGATCATGGAGGCCGTCCGGCGGGCCGCCCGGGACCGGGGCGTCCCCTGCGCGGTCCAGGGGGTGGGGGCGATGTTCCAGGTGGTGTTCACCGCCGACGGCGAGCCGACCCGGCACTACCGGGACCTGCTCCGCAGCGACCAGGCCCGCCACCACGCGTTCCGCCACGAGCTGCTCCGCCGGGGGATCCACGTCAACGCGTACGGGATGGCCTGCTGGTTCGTCTCGGCCGCCGTGACGGAGGACGACCTGGACGAGACCTGCGAGGCCGTGGAGGGCGCGTTCCGCACCCTGTGAGCCTGCGCTGTTTGCGCGGGAAGTCGGCGGGGCCGACTTCCCGCGCGCGGCCGGGCGGAGGCGGGCGGGTGCACCGGTGACTGTCGGAGGCGGGTCGTACACTCGCGCGCGGCAAGGGAGTTCCGGGAAACCGGAGTTGACCGGAGTTGACCGGCGTACGAGGGGGACTGTTCCATGGCGACGTTCGTGCTGATCCACGGCGCGGCTGCCGATTCCTGGTGCTGGGAGCCGCTGGCGGCCGAGCTGCGGGGGCGGGGCCACGAGGTGGTCGCGCCGGACCTGCCGTGCGAGGACGACACGGCCGGGCTGGCCGAGTACGCGGACGCGGCGGTGTCGGCGGTGTCGTCGTCGGATGCGTCGGCGGTGGCTTCTGAACGGCCGGCCGGCGACCGGACGGGCCCGCTCGTGGTCGTCGCGCACTCCTTCGGCGGCTTCACCGGCCCGCTGGTCTGCGCCCGGCTGCCGGTGGACCTGCTGGTCATGCTCCAGGCCCAGGTTCCGGCGCCGGGGGAGACGCCGGGCGCGTGGTGGGAGAACACCGGCTACCCGGAGGCCCGCCGCGAATCCGACCGCGCCAGGGGCGTGGCGGAGGGCGCGGAGGAGGACGAGCGCGCCCTCTTCCTGCACGACACCCCGCCCGCCCTGGCCGAGGAACTCCTCACCGAGCACGGGCGACGCCAGTCGGCCACGCCGTTCGGGACACCGTGGCCCCTGGAGGCCTGGCCGCAGGTGCCGACCAGGTTCCTGCTGGCCACCGGCGACCGCTTCTTCCCGCCCGCCTTCCTGCGCCGACTCGTCCAGGCGCGGCTCGGCCTCCGGCCGGACGAGATGCCGGGCGACCACCTCCCGATGCTCGGCCACCCGGAAGAACTGGCCGAGCGCCTGGAGGCCTACCTGGCGGCGCTGTAGCGGGCCCGCACCGCGCGGAAGGTCGGCGGCGCGTGAACGCCGTCAGTCGGGGGCGTTCGGTCAGTCGGGGTTCTGTACGACCTTGATGGACTGCAGCTGGGCCGGCGTCAGTTGGGCCTCGGTGAGGCCGCGCTTGGTGAAGCGCGCGCGGGAGAGGTCGGCGCCGGCGAAGGAACAGCCGCTCAGCACCGCGCCGGTGAGGTCCGCGCTGGCGAGCTTGGCGTGGTCGAAGTGGCAGTTCGTCAGGACGGCCCACTTGAAGCTGGTCTCGCTCAGGTCGGCGTGGCGGAAGTCGGCGCCCGAGGCCTTGCATCCCCGCAGCCTGGCCTGGGGGGCCGAGGCGCCCACCAGCTCCGTTCCCGTGAGGACGGCGCCGGACAGGTTCGCGTCCGGGATCCTGGTGTCCACCATGGTCGTGCCGGAGAGATCGCACCGGGTGAGGTCGGCCGAGGTGAGATCGGCGGAGTCCAGGTCGACACCGGTGAGGGTCGCCTCCACGAGTCGGGCGTCTCCCAGCTGCGCGTACTCCAGGGAACTGCCCGACAGCAGGCTCGAACTCAGGTTGGCCCGCCACAACCGGGCCCCGTCCCAGACCAGGTTCCGGAGATCGAGCCGCGAAAGGTTGAAGTGGCCGCCGGAATACCGCTCGGGCAGACGGCCCAGGATCAGCACCGCCACCTGGACGTCCTCGGCCGGATCCGGCTCCGGGCTGGTGGAACCCCCGAGTGGGCGGGCCTCCCGGAGGAAGTCGCGCAGCATCGACGGCCAGGACGGCTCGGTGGCCTCCTGGTCCTGCGGCGGGGTGCGCCAGGCGAGCCGTTCCAGGCGGTAGAGGGCGGCGATGCGGCGCTCCGGGTCGGTGGACCGGAGCTCCTCCCGTAGCGCCGCATCCGTGGTGCCCGCCTTGGGGGGTGGCGCCGGAGCGTCCCGTTCCACGTCGTCGGCGGCCAGCCAGAGCCGGTGGAAGCGTTCGACCTCGTCTTCCGGGTCCGGCTTCTGCCGCCCGACGGCGGTGCCGGCCAGGTACCGGACCATGGACTCCACCCGCGCCCAGGCGGGTACGGCCACGCCGTGCAGCAGTTGGCTCGCGGTGTCGTGGCTCACCGTCGTCGGCAGCTCGTCGCGCTGCTTGATGCCGAGGGAGATCTCGCGGAGGCTGGGTTTGCCCGCGCCCCGGTACAGCCCGTGCAGCGCTTCGACCAGGTCCCTGCGTGGCCCGGGCGGGAGTTTCTCACTGGTCGGAACGATGATTCCCGCCAAGGCCGCGCTACCCCTCGATGGACTGTCAGATTTCGTCCGTAACTGTCGGTCCATCATGAAGTGGCGGGGCGGTTCTGTCAGTTGAACGCGGGTTCCTGGCGGCAGGCCTCCGGTTTCATCCGGTCTCATCGACCGGGCGCGGTGCTGCCTCCGTCCGCCGCCAGGGTTGATCCAGGCCGTGAGAAGCGGCTGTCCCGAGGGATGAGGAGGAGCGCGATGTTCGAGCACGGTCGGCCCGGTGGGGCGGGACGGAGTGGCGAGGTGGCCGGACGGCGCCGTCGGTGGCGGGTCGTCCGGCGCACCGTCGCCCTGTACTTCGTCCGGGGCATGGCCACGGCGGCGGGTGGCGCCACCGTGACCGGCCTGCTCGCCTGGCTGGTCGCCCAGCGGGGCTAGTCCGGCGCCGCCCTAGCGCTGGAAGACCACTTCCGGATTGTCCGGCGAGGGGCCGTCCAGCAGCGGACCGTCGATCCCCTTCAGCGTCTGGTCGAAGAATGCCGTCACGTACTCGCGGGTGATCTCCACCCCGCGTGCCGGGGAGAGGGGCGGCGCCGGGAACCCGGCCTGCTCGTGCAGCAGGTCCAGGTCGCTGAAGCTGAAGTGGTCGGCGCCGGCGACCGTCAGCCACTTCTTGTAGCCGCCGAGGGCGTCCCAGGCCTGCCCCCACGTGGTGTCGCCGCCACCGGCCGGGTGGTTGTCGGGCGAACCCAGCATGAGGAACGGCCGGTTGATCTGGCCGGGCGTCGGGACCGGCTTGAAGGCGCCGTCCATGTTCACGCCGGCCCGTACGCGCGGGTCGGCGACCATCGCGGCGGAGGCCGCCGCTCCGCCGATGGAGTGTCCGGCCATGCCGATCTCGTGCTTGTCGATGAGGTGTGCCAGGCGCCACGCGGTGTTGCCGTGCGTCAACTGGTCGATCAGGAAGGACACGTCCCGCGCGCGGTTGGCGGGGATGGAGTCGATCCGCGACGGGTCGCCGCAGATCGCGCACGGCGTCGTCTGGCCGTTCGCCAGCGTCTCGCCGCTGTCCTCGTAGGTGTCGCCGACGAGCGCGACGACGTAGCCGTGACTGGCGAGGTCGGTCGCGAGCGCGGTGAGCGTGACGCGCGGGTCCTCGTACGCGGGTGAGAGGACCACCAGCGGGTACTTGCCGGGCTGCGGCCGCGCGCCGTCGAAGGCGTGCGTGGTGACGCCGGCGATGGTCTGTGGGGTGATGCCGGAGCTCGCCGGTAGGTTCTGCCGCTGGACGATTCCGGTTGCCTCGCCGAGGGACATGTAGGGGGCCGGGGTCCCCGTCCCGGGGACGGCCGGGTAGACCATGGTGACGGCCAGTTGGCGGGGGCCGGATGACGGCACCCACGGGTCGAGGCGGCTCGTGTCGGTGAGGTGGATGACGTCCTCGCCGGCGGCGTAGGGGCCGGTCGGCGCGGGGAGCGCGCCCTGGAAGGTCCGCGCGGGTGCGGCGGCCGCGGCCGGTGCGGTGTCGAACGCGTGCGTGGCCACCGGTGCGGCCGACGGTCCGGCCGTGGCGGCGAACCCGGCGCCGGTTCCGGTGGCGAGGGCGGCGAGCGTCAGCACCGCGACTGCGCTGATACGGCGATTGCGTTTCATGGGACAGACGCTAGGGTCCCGAGGCTCCGTGTCGGATCAACCCGTCGAGGTAACCGTCCTGTTGTCGTTCGTAGCCCCCACGGGGTACCGGGTCATACGCCGGGGCTACGTCGTGCGGCGCGGGGCTCCCTTGGTCGGCTCGTGGGGCCCCACCGCCGGTTCGAGCAGGGCGAGCGTCCGCTGCCGCGCGTCGAGGCCGACGCGGACGCCGACCGGCATCGGCAGGTTGGGGCCGGCGTGCCCGAAGTCGACGTTGCCCAGGACCGGGATGTCACGGTCCCCGAGGACGTCGAGGACGATCTCGCGCAGGGTCGGGGACGCGCCGGGTTCGAGGCCGTCGATCTCGCGCGGAACGCCCACGACCATGCCGGCGATCCGGTCGAGGATGCCGCTGTGCCGCATCACGTGCAGGTAGCTCCACACGTACGAGGCCAGGCCGCCCATCTCCTCCCAGAACAGCACCGCACCGTCGAACCGTTCGAGCGGCAGCGCGAAGGGCGTCGCCTGCGCCAGCACGATCCGGTTGATCAACCCGCCGATCAGCGGCCCTTCGACACGGCCGGGACGCCAGCACTCCCATGACGGGCTCGCGGGCAGTGCGCCGATCGCCTCGGTGCCGGTCAGCAACCTGGCGTAGAGCGCCTCGAGTTCAGCCTGGCGCGCCGCGGGCGCGGACCGCCAGTGTCCGCCGAAGCCGGGGACGGCCATGTCGGCGTGGAACCCGACCAGGCCCGTGCGCGCGTGGAGCACCAGGTGCAGCAGGGAGATGTCGCTGTAGCCGAGGATCGGTTTGGGGTCGGACCTGATCGCCTCGACGTCGATCAGGTCGAGGTAGCCGAGCGCCGTCTGGCCGCCGTCACTCGCGACGATCGCGCGCACCTCGGGATCGCGCAGGAGGGCGTTGAGCTCCCCGGCGATCTCCGCCGGGGTGGCCGCGCTCCACCAGTGGCGGCGGCCCGCTTCGAGGAGCGGAGCCCGGCGCACGCGGAATCCCATCCGCTCCAGCACGGCCACCGTCCGCTCGACGTTGGGCTCGTACGCGGGCGGCAGCGGACCGGACAGCGCGGCGATGACGACGAGGTCTCCGGGCGCCAGGGCACGCGGTCGAAGCAGTCGAGGCGGTGCGGAACCAGTCATGGCGCCAGTGTCGCCGCCGCCGTCGGCGGGGTCACCCGACTTTCGCCGGAAGGGTTCTGTCACCACCCCCGCCGTTCGGCGGCCGCGCGTTCCTCGGCGATGGTGGGGATGGCGGCGAGGGCCTCGGCCGGGCGGCCGTTCCGGAGCAGCATGTCGGCCAGGTCGAGGGTGGCCCGGTAGTGGGTGGACGCGCGGAGGAGTGCGACGGCCTCCTCCAGTCGGCCGTCCAGCTCCAGCAGCCGTGCCAGCGAGGTGTCCCACGCGCCGGGCTGCCGTTCGTTGAGGGCGGTGGCCTCCGCGATGCCCTGCGGGCAGCGGCCGGCCTCGCCGAGCAGCCGGAGCCGCAGCTGGAGGACGTCGTCCGGGTGCCCTTCGGCGTACGGGCCGGTGAGCCCTTCCACGAGTTCGAGCGCGCGGTCGGGGCGGCCGTCGTCGACGAGCAGGTCCAGTGTCCGGTGGAGGAGGTTCCCGCAGTCGTGGTAGTCGAAGGTGGGCCGGCCGGTCTCGACGGCTTCGTCGATCCTGCCCTGCCGGGCGAGGAGGTCCATCAGTGCCGCGCGGTCGTTCGAGAGGTCGTGGGCCTCGATGCGTTCGCGCAGCAGGGCCTCGGCCTCGGGTGCGCGCCCCGCGTCCTCCAGTGCCTTCGCGTACGCGTCGAAGGCGGCGTAGGGCTGGTCGGCGGCGAGGGATGCCAGCTCCTCGATCAGGCCCTGCCGGGCGAGGAGTTCCGCTTGGTACTCGGGGAAGTTGACGGGGTGGTGCCGGCCGGCGGCCACTTCGGTGCGCAGGGTCTCGACGGCCGCGTCGGTACGCCCGGCGCGTTCCAGGACCCGGGCGGTCAGGAGCAGCACCTGCCACCGCTCCAGCGAGCCCGCGGGCTCGGTCCCCGCGCGCTCCGCGGCCTGGGCGAGCACGTCGAGGACCTGGTCGTCCGCCCCCTGGCCCTCGGTCGCCTCGACCAGGCACGACAGCGGCCAGGACGCCCCGAGGTGGGGCGTGAGCACCTCGATGGCCTCGTCGATCCGCCCGGCCTTCGCCGACAACTCGGCGTAGCGCACGCACACGTGGGCGTCGTCCAGTTCGGCCGCGTCCGGGCGCACCATCGCGAGCGCCTCGTCGGCCTCGCCCTGCCGGATCATGATCTCGGCGGTGACCCACTCGGCGGCCCGCCAGCCGATGTCCGTGAACGGGTCCAGGAGTGCCAGCGCCCGCTCGAACTCCCCGGCCGCGCCCAGCTCCAGTGCCGCCGCCTTCGCGCAGTTCCAGTCCCCGCGCTCCTGCGCCGCCCGGGCGAGCAGCTCCACCTGGCCCAGGTCGAGGAGGGTCTGCGCCATGCGCGGGTGGACGCCGCCGAGGTTGTGCGCTTGCCAGGAGAGGTCGTCGATGTTCACGCGGGGAGCGTACGAACCGCCACTGACAGCGGCCCTGGGCTCGCCCCGTCCAGGGGTGGACCGGGGCCGGACCGTACGGGGAAGCCCTCGGCGTCCACCGCCCGCGTGCACGAGAAGTCGGCCGGTCCGACTTCTCGCGTGCGTGGGGCTGGCCCGTCAGGGGGTGGGTTCGGCTTCGCGGAGTCCGCGGAACACCGCGGGGGTCGTCCAGCCGCGCAGTGCGGCGTGGATCGTCGACTTGAACGCGGCCCGCGCGGTGGGGGCGTCGAGGGCTCCGGCGAGTTCGAGGGTGACGAGCCCGTGCAGGGTCACCCAGAGCGAGAGGGCGATCGAGGGTGCCGGGCCGTCGAGGACGGACTCCGCGACGGCCCGGTCGATCGCGGCGGTGAGCGGTCGGACGGGGTCGCTGGTGCCGACGGTGTCCGACGGTTCGAAGGACTGCACCCCGCCGAACAGCACCGTGTACAGGTGGCGGTGTTCGAGCCCCCAGTGCCGGTAGGCCGTGGCGAGGGCGTAGATGTCGGCGAGGGGGTCCGCGGAGGTGGGTACGTCCGCGACGGCGCGGAACAGGCCGGCGACGGCCTGGTCGCGGACGGCCGAGATCAGTCCGTCCTTGCCGCCGAAGAGGGAGTACACCGCCGTCGTCGAGGTCCCGGCGGCCGCGGCGACGGCCCGGACCGTGACGGTCTCCTGCGGGCGGGTGGCGAGCCATTCGGTCGCGCACGCCACGAGGCGCTCTCCGACGGTCTCGTCGTTCGTCTTCGGCCTTCCCATGACGGGGAGCCTACCGCCTTTGATAACGTCGTTTTGAAACAGCGTTACGAAACAAGGAGGGCTCCACCTTGTCCACGTTCGCCCTGCCCGCGACCCTCTTACGCCGCGCCGCCCGTTCGCTGTCGGCCCTGGCCGCCGTCCTGGCGTCGGTCCTCGCCTTCCTCGCCCTGGTCGTCCTCACGGACGGCGCGGGCTCGGGGCTCGCCGCCTGGCTGCCGGTCCTCGCGGCCGGGACCGCCCTCGCACGGTGGCGGAGCCGGAGCCGGAGCCGGGACCGGGGCCGGAGCCGCACCCGGGCGGCCCGGCTCGTGCCGTTCCTGCCGGTGGTCGTCGCGGCGGCGCTGACGGCGCCGGTCTGCGTCCCGACCGTGCCCACGGCCCGGCAGTACCCGCCGGACCTGCCGTTCGTGGCCACGGAGCACTGGAGCCTGGACACCGGCAGCAGCGTCGCGGTGTACCACTACCCGCCCGCCGGGCCCGGCCCCCGGCACCCCGTCCCGCTCGTGTACCTCAACGGCGGTCCGGTGCGCGGCATTTCGCTGCTCGACCACCGGTTCCTGCGGCTCCTGGCGGGGCAGGGCTACGACGTCTACGCCTACGAGCAGCCCGGTGGCGGACGCAGCGGCCTGCTCCCCATGGACCAGTACACGGCCGACCGGTCGGTCCGCGACCTCGGCGCCTTCGTCGACCGCCTGGGCGCGGGCGCGGTCGACGTCCTCGGGTTCTCGTCGGGCGCGGTCGTGCTCACCCGGGCCCTGGCCGATCCCGGAACCGCCGCGCGCGTGCACCGGGCGGTCATCGCCGAACCCGGCCCGATGGACGGCCCCACCGCGCACATCGCCGGGCACAAGGGCCATGAATCCGCGCGCGGCCTCGCCCCGGACCCGACCGGGCCGCGGTCGACGCACGTCCCCCGCTACGCGGTGGCGTTCGGCCTGCTGCGGCTCGGACTCCTCAGCCCCGGCACCGGGCTGATCGGACAGGCCGAGGGCGACAACGCCTTCACCGCCGCCGACCTGGGCGGCGACACCGCATCCGCCTACTGCGCGGGCGACGCGCACCGCATCCCCGTCGAGGACAGCGCGCGGAACTTCTCCTTCAGCCCCGCCGCCAGCCTCCGCGTCCAGCGGACGGTCAGGGACTCGGCGTCCATCGCACCGCAGTTGGGGCGGTCCCGGACCCCCGCGATGCTGATGATCGCCGAGTGCTCCTCGCAGGTCCGCCAATGGGCGACCGCCGTCCTCGCCGCCGACCCCGCGATCCGGCGCACCCAGTTCATGCCGGGGGTCGGGCACCACATGTGGAACGGCCTCGACGGCAACAACGACCGGGCGGCGGCCGTGATCGGCGCGTTCCTCCAGGACCAGCCGGCGCCCCTGCCGAACTCCCCGACCCGCGAGGGGATTCAGGCCTTCCTGCGCGACCACGAGTGAAGGCCCGGCAGCCGCGTACGGGGTGGACCGCCGGCGGCCGGGCCGGGGGAGACCGTGCCGCACAGGAAGTCGGCGGGGCCGACTTCTCGTGCGGGGCGGGATTGCCGGGGGGCAGCTGCGGGCGGCCGCAGGGGCGCGGCCGCCGTGCCGGGGATGTCACCCGATGCGGTGAATTGTGTGCAAACCCCGATGGCACCTAGAGTCCAAGGACTGGTGTTCGTGCGCCGGCGGCGGTGAGGCTGCCTCTCTCTGACGTGCCGCTAGCCGGGCGCGACGACGCCAAGTCCCTTATCCGAAAGGAATATCCATGAGTGACACTCTGTACGCTGGCAATGAACTCGGTCTCGGCCAGTCCCTGACCGGCGGTGCCTACACGCTGACCCTCCAGGGGGACGGGAACCTGGTGCTCTCCGAGCCGGGCGCCGTCGTGTGGGCGACCGAGACCCAGAACCAGGGCGTCGAGCGGGCCGTGCTCCAGGAGGACGGCAACTTCGTGCTCTACAAGGGCGACGGTGCGGCGTGGTCCACCGGGACCGACGGCCAGGACGTCGACCGCCTGGTCGTGCAGGCCGACCGCAACGTGGTGCTGTACGCCCGGGACGGCGGGGCGCGGTGGGCGACGGACACCAACACCGATTTCCCCCTCGCCGCCGAGGCCCCGGTCTCGGCCCCGGCTCCGGTCGCGGAGCCGGAGCCGGTCCCGACCCCGGAGCCCGTCGCGGTGCAGACCTACACCGTCGAGCCCGGGGACTCCCTGTGGGCCGTGGCCGAGCGCTTCTACGGTGACGGCAGCCGCTACCTGGAGATCGCGCAGGCCAACGGCATCGACGACCCGGACCTGGTGAACGTCGGTCAGGTGCTGACGATTCCGTGACCGTGCGGTCCGGGCGTCCGCGCCCGGGCACCTCGCCCTGATCACCGGATCACCGATCCGGTGTGCCGGTGACCGGCTCGTGGGAAGTCGGCCCCGCCGACTTCCCACGCAGGGCGTTCAGGTGCGGGCGGCCTGGGTGCGGCAGTGGGAGAGGGCGTACTTGATGCGGCTGTCGGGGCCGGGGGCAGCGGTGAGGAGTTCGCCGGCGGTGACGAGCGTGGTCCAGTACAGGGCGGGGTCGCCGGTGCGGGGCATGGGGTGGGCGGCGGCCAGGGAGAGGTAGGCCGTGGTGAGGTTGCCGGTGGTGAACCACCGCTGGAGGCCGTGACGGTGGCCGGGGCGGAGGCTGCCGTGGGCGTCGATGGCGGCCAGGAAGTGTTCGACGACGGCGAGTTCGGTGTCGGTGAGCGACTTGGGGACGTCGAAGACGCCGAGGGCCTCGAGGAGTTCACCGGTGTCGTTCTCGGAGTCCGGGTGGGGGTCCGAGAGCAGGGCGTCGTAGCACTCGGCCAGGCGGCGGCTGGTCTCGGCGAGGGGGATGTCGAGGGCGAGGCAGACGGCGCGCGCGACGGGCAGGGGCGGGTGGCCCAGGCGGGCAATCAGGGCGAAGGCCGCGGCCGGGGTCGCGCCACGGGAGAGGGCGTGCCGGGCCAGGGTCGTGAGGTGCATGGGGGTTCGGGCTTTCAGGCGAGGGCGGTGGCGGGCGCGGGGGCGACGAGCACCCAGACGAACTTGCCGATGCCGTCGGGACGGGAGGAGCAGCCCCAGCGCTCGGCGAGCTTGTTGACGAGGAACAGGCCGCGCCCGTGCTCGTCGGAAGGAGCGGGGGTGTGGAGGGTGGGGTGTCCGCTGCCGGCGTCGTGGACCTCCAGCCGCAGGCGGGAGTTGATCAGGGCGATGCGGATCTCGATGTGGCGGTCGTCCGGCGCGTCGGAGTGCTGGACGGCGTTGGCGAACAGTTCGCCGAGGAGCAGCTCGGCGGTGTCCGCATAGCGGTTGCCGGAGGGCAGCCCGGAGAGGTAGGCGCGGAGCAGGTAGCGCGCCAGGGGCGTGGACTCGGCGCGGGAGTCGAGGTGCGCGACGAACGCGCGGGGCCGGCGGGACGAGAGCATGGGGGAGCACCTCACGGGGGCGGAGGGGGGCGTGCGACAGGAGCGCACGGTTCACGCTGCGCATGCAGATGACTGCGTTCCGGTAACAATGATCGGCCTGTGGGGATACCGTGGTCCCCAATTCCGCGTGTTGGGCACGCGAAGCACAGCTGGGGGCAGTCATGGCACAGAGGAAGACCGGGCACGGACCGACGGCGAGCTCCGCCATCATGTTCGGCGAAGAGATCCGCCACGCGCGCGCGGCGATGGGCTACCGCCAGGAGGACCTGGGCAGGAAGATGCACCTCGACCGCACGGTGATCTCGCGGATGGAGGGCGGGCGGCGGAAGCCGTCGCTCGAGGAGCTTGCGCAGCTCGGGCAACTGCTGAACGCCACTGAACTGCTCACGCGGCTGTACGGCTGGGTCGACTGGAGCGCCTCGATCGAGCATCCGGACTGGTTCCAGGAGTATGTGGACCAGGAGGGCATCGCGGTCGGGTTGCGCGCGTACCAGGACACCGTGATGTACGGCCTGTTGCAGTGCCGCCAGTACGCGCGGGCACTCTTTCAAACTGGTGACGCGGCTGGAAATCCGGTGGAAGTCGAGGAGTTGACCAATGCTCGACTCAGTCGGCAGAGTCGTTTCCTGGTGCCCGATGGGCCGCTGCTGCTCGTCATCCTCGGAGAAAACACCCTTCGTACGGTCATCGGCGGCCCGAGCGTGATGCGGGCTCAGATGGAGCACCTCCTGAGAGTTGCTCAGCTCCCGAACGTGGTCATTCACGTGGCGCCATTCGCGGACCGGCGGATGCCCATCAAGACGGACATGGTGTTGCTTGAGCTGCCAGATGGGCAGCGCTTGGTGTACTCGGAGAGCCTCGATCGAGGGCATCTCAGCAATGATCCCGCCAGCGTGGTCAAGTACCAGCGCCACTATGATCAGCTCCGTGGCGAATGCCTGTCAGAGAGCGACTCGCTTCGGCGGTTCGCCGAGGCGCTGGAGGGATTCAAGGATGATGAGCAACGAGCTCGCCGCAGCCGACTGGCGGAAGAGCAGCTACAGCGGCAACGACGGCGGCAGCTGCATCGAGGTAGCCCCCGGATTCCCCGGCCTCGTTCCGGTGCGTGACTCCAAGGACCCGCAGGGCCCGGCCCTCGTTTTCCCGGCCTCCGCTTGGGAATCCTTCGTTGCGGCCGTCCGTACGGGCGACTTCCCGGAGTAGAACTCCCCAAGGAGCTGGCTGTGTTGATCTGGCGGAAGAGCAGCTACAGCGGCGACAACGGCGGCGACTGTATCGAGGTGGCGCTGCCGGTCTGGCAGAAGAGCAGTTACAGCCACAACGACGGCGGCGACTGCATCGAGGTGGCCCTCGGCTTCTTGCCCGGCGCCGTCCCGGTGCGTGACTCCAAGGACCCGCAGGGCCCGTCCCTCCTCTTCCCCGACTCCTCCTGGAACGCCTTCGTCGCGGCGGTGCGGGCCGGCGAGTTGCCGATCGAGGGCTGAGCCACCCCTCCACATCCCTCCCTCGGGGCGGGGCGCCAACTGGTGCCCCGCCCCGAGGCGTTCCCCGCTTGTGGCTACTTCGCCTTCGCCCGGTAGGCGCGCTTCTTCGCGAGTGCGCCGCAGGTCTTCATCGAGCACCAGCGCCGCGCGCCCGCCCTCGACGTGTCCACGAACGGCGTTCCGCAGTCGGGGTTTCCGCAGATGCGCACGCGCGTCCGCTGCTCCTCGGACGCGCAGAGCGCGATCAGGTCCCGCGCGACCATCGACAGCACGGCCGCGATCCCGTCCCCGTCCCACCGCACGGATGCCCCGTCCGCAGCGAGCACCGGTACCGAAGTCGCCTCGGCCGCAGCGCCGTTGACCACCACGACGTCCTCGGGCGCGGGCGGCACCCCCTCCGCCAGCGCGACGCCCGTCCGCTGGATCGCCTCGCGCAGCCGCCTCGCTCCCTCCAGCTCTGCCTCGTCGCAGCTCGGCGCCACCGTCGTACAGCCGCTCTCCACGCTCCACCGGCTCAGGTCCTCCGGCAGTGCCAGCCGCTCGACGCGCACGTCCTTGCCGCGATCGGCGAGCGTGCCGGCGAAGGCGAAGCACAGCCGTGCGTCGTCGAACCGGAAGTCGGTCTTGGCGCGCTGGCGCCCTTCTCGTCGGCCGTCTTCGTCACTCATGTCCACCACTCTAAGCGGTTGACACGCGGCGAAGCGGGCGCATAGCTTCAAGGTCCACCACTTGAACCGGTGGACTTTCCCCGAGGAGGTCGCGTCCATGCGCGCCGCAGTCATCGAAGAACTCCACCAGCCCCTCGTCATCCGTGACGTGCCCGACCCCGTCTGCCCGCCCGACGGCGCCATCGTGCGCGTCGGCGCCAACGGGATCTGCCGCACCGACTGGGCCCTGTGGGCCGGGGACTTCTGGACGGGAGGGCCGCAGGTCAAGCCCCCGTTCGTCCTCGGCCACGAGTTCGCCGGCACCGTCGTGGAGGTCGGCCGGGACGTTCGGGACTGGCGGGACGGCGACCGGGTCATCTTCCCGATGAACCCCGGCGAGGGCTCCTGCGAGATGTGCCGCAGCGGCAACCAGCACGTGTGCGAGCACGTGGACTCGCTCGTCCCCGGCGTCTCCTACTGGGGTGCCTTCGCCGAGTACGTCATGGTCCGCTTCGCCGACGTCAACCTCGTCCGGGTGCCGGAGACCGTCGGATTCGTCGATGTCGCGGCCCTCGCCTGCCGCTACATGACCGCCTTCCACGGCGTCGTCGACCAGGCCCGCGTGCGCGGCGGGGAGTGGGTCGCCGTGTACGGGGCCGGCGGCGGCATGGGCCTGTCCACGGTGGAGATCGCGGCCGCCACCGGCGCCAACGTCATCGCCGTCGACATCTCCGAGGAGAAGCTGGAGGCCGCCCGCGCCCTGGGCGCCGTCCACACCGTCAACGCCGCCACCGACGACCCGGCCGAGGCGGTCAGGACCCTCACCCGGGGCGGCGCCCACGTGTCCGTCGACGCCGTCGGCATCGCCGAGGCCTGCCGCAACTCCGTCCTCTCCCTGCGCACGCGCGGCCGCCACCTCCAACTCGGGCACACCACCGGTGCGGAGAAGGGCGACGTCGGGCTACCGATCGACGTGATGATGGTCAAGGAACTGGAGTTCCTGGGCGCCTTCGGCATGCAGGGCCAGCGCTTCGGCACCATGCTCAACATGATCGAGGCCGGCCGCCTCAACCCCGGCCGGATCGTCACCCGCACCGTCGGCCTCCACGAGGCGAGTGGCGTGCTGGAGTCCCTGGAGACGTACGGGCCGACCGGCGTCGTCGTCATCGACGAGTTCCGGGCCTGAGCACCGGTGGAAGGAAGCACGACCATGCCCGTTCCCCGCCTGCTGGTCGACCCGGAACTGCGCCGGGCCCTCGACGCCGTCCCGATGACCCCCAACGGCGCGTTCGACCTGACCGACATCCCCGCCACCCGCGAGACCCTCCGCGCCTTCGCCGCGGCCGTCGCCGACTCCACCCCCGACGACCCGTCGGTCACCGTGACCGAACACCGCGCGACCCGGCCCGACGGCCCGGACGTACCGATCCGCCTGCTGCGGCCCACCACCGCCGGGCCCGGCCCGCTGCCGGTCCTGCTCTGGTTCCACGGCGGCGGGCAGGTACTCGGCTTCGCCGCTCAGGACGACCCCTGGCTCAAGCGGCTCAGCACACGGCTCGGCTGCGCCGTCGCCGCCGTCGACTACCGGCTCGCCCCGGAGACCCCCGCCCCCGGCGCCGCCGAGGACGGGCACACCGCCCACCGGTGGCTCCTCCACGAGGCGCGGGCACTCGGCCTGGACGGCGCCCGGATCGGCATCGCCGGCCAGAGCGGCGGCGGGGGAGTCGCGGCGGCCACCGCCCTGCTGGTCCGCGACCACGGCGGCCCCACGCCGCTGTTCCAGGCGCTGATGTACCCCATGCTCGACGACCGGAACCGGACCGCGTCCAGCCACGAGATCACCGACCTCGGCATCTGGGACCGCGCCACCAACCTCCTCGCCTGGCGGGCGATCCTGGGCGACCGCGCTGGAACCGACCAGGTCAGCCCGTACGCCGCCCCCGCCCGCGCGGAGGACCTCGGCGGCCTGCCGCCCACCTTCGTCGCCGTCGGCGAACTTGACTCCTTCCGCGACGAGGACCTCGACTACGCCATGCGCCTGCGCGCCCACGGCGTCCCCGTCGAACTCCACCTCTACCCCGGCGCGTACCACGCCTTCGACCTGTTCGCCCCCGAGTCACAGCTCGCCGAGAGCTTCGAGCAGGCCTGGCTCGGCTACCTCACCCGCCACTTCCGTACCCCCGCGCCCCAGCACCCCCGGCCCCCGGCGTAGACCCGGTCTCCTGCCGTCTGCCCGGACGTGGTCGGAAGTGCCCCTCCGGATGGTCTATACCCGCATCGTCAGCCTCCACGAGGCGGGCGACGTGCTGGAGTCCCTGGAGACGTACGGCCCGACCGGTGCCGTCGTCATCGACGAGTTCCAGGCCTGAGCGGCCGCGGAAGGAGACACCGCCATGGCCGCTCCCCGCCTGCGGAGCCCAGGGGCGGCGGACGGGTAGCGAAGGCATCACCCGGTGTGATCGGGCTCTATCATGGCTTTCGTAAGCCCTAGCCGATCACTTGCGGGAGGCCACTCATGAGCGCCTCGGAAGTTGAACGCCCGATCTACCCGCCCGCGCGCCCCCGAGTCACGGTCGAGGAACTGCTGGCAGCCAAGAACACGCAGCCCATACGGTCCCTCGATGAGCTCCAGGCCGACACTTTCGAGTCGGACGAAGAGCTCGACGAGTTCCTGGCGTTCGTCCGCGCCGAACGCCAGCGGAACGTGGCCTGAGGGAGCAAGGTGCAGCCTGTCATTCTTGACACCGACGTCACGTCCCTGACGCACAAGCGCAGGTTGGCGGGGGCAGGCTCTCGGCGGCCGGCCTGAAGGCCGGTCTTCCGCGTCCCGTCAACGACATGTGGATCGCGGCCTGCTGTCTCACCTACGACCTTCCGCTGGCGACGCTGAACCTGAAGGACTACGCGTACTTCCAGGAGGAGCACGGCCTCCGAATCCTGGGAGCGGAGTAGCCCCCGGCCGTCTGCCCGGAGGTGGTCGGAGGCACCCCTCCGGATGGTCTATAGTTTTCCTCATCACCCAGATGCGCGGGTGGCGGAATAGGCAGACGCGCTGGATTCAGGTTCCAGTGCCCGAAAGGGCGTGGGGGTTCAACTCCCCCCTCGCGCACAGATGAACGGCCGGTTGATCTTCGGATCAACCGGCCGTTCTTTGTTGTCCGGACGCGCGGGGTTCAGTGCTTGTCGTAGTGGCGGCAGAGCAGGACGCCGCCGAGGACGGTGAAGAAGGTGTCGAGGCCGGCCTTGACCGTCGCGATCACGAAGCCGGAGTCCGGTTCCTTGAGCATGATCCGGTTGTTCAGCAGGGCCGTCGCGGGGGAGATCGCGAGCAGGACCTGTGCCGCGCCCTCGTCGGCGTCCTCCGTCGTGCCGTCGACGATCCGGGCCACGGCCCCGCGCAGGTTCCAGAAGCAGCCCTTGAGCATCAGGAGGACGGGGATCGGGTCCCCGGCGTCCGCCAGTTTCGAGAGCCACCCCTTGAACGCGGTCCGGTAGACCACGGCCAGGACCGCGAACGCCAGGGCGAACAGGGTGGCGACGAGGGCGATGGCCCAACCCGGCGCCGGGGTCGTTTTCAGCACGGTGGTCGCGATGTCGAAGACCACGAGGGTGAACAGCAGGTTGGCGACCTGGACGAGCGGGCCGAGGTAGGGCCAGTCGAGGCCCTGCGCGCTCTCGTAGGCGAGGAGGTCGCCCGCCGCGTAGAAGGCGAACTGCATGGTCTGCAGGATCGCCGCGACCAGCAGCCACGTCTTGTCCGTGGGGGTGAGCGTGTCCCTGGGGGCGGACCCGTGCCTCAGGGCCTTCAGCGGGGTGGACTTCTCGGGGAAGGGCTCGGCGCCCTTGCCCTTGATCAGCCGGTAGACCAGTGTCACCGGGAGCGCGCCGAGGAGGCAGACCGCGCCGTTGACGGTCAGTGGCGCGTCCGGATCGCCGGCCTGCTTGGCGATCCACTTCCAGAGCTTCCCGAGGATTCCGGCGTCGCGTTCGGCGGTCAGCGCCGTCTTCAGCTTGCCGACGGCCTTGGAGACCAGGTCGACCATCGCGTGGACCAGGACGTCCCCGAAGTCGAGGGCCGCCAGGGCCAGTTGCTCGAACGATTCGAGGAGCTTGGCGAGGGTGGAGGCCTTGAGGTCCTGGGGGTTGGCGGCGAGTTTCGTGAAGCCTTCCAGTAGGTCACTTACGCCGTTGACGAACTCCCCGCCGGCCTGCTTCAACGTGGGGGCGCAGGCGTTCCAGGCGTCGTCGTCGACGATCTCCTTGTCGCCGGCCTGCGACGCGACCGACATCCCGGCCGCCTTGTCCTGGAACCAGTTGAGGTGGGCGTTGCCCCCGCCGAGGTCGGCGAGTTTCGCGTCCCCGATGACGGGCACGTCCTGCTTGCCCTTCCCGGACCAGGTGTCGAAGCTGCCGACCGTCGTGTCCCCGAGCTTGGCGCGGGCGCCATCGAAGGTCTTCCTGACGCTGTCCTTCTGCTCCTTGAGGTAGCCGTCGGCGAGCTTGCCGACCTCGGCCACGGCGGCCTCGGTCTTGTCGAGCATGTGGAGGACGGAGTCCTCGAAGACCTTCTTGGTGCGCCAGATCGCGGGGAAGTCGAACCACGCGGCCAACCAGTCGACGACGTTGAGGAGTTTCGAGCCGATCACGTTGAAGATGCTGCCGATGAAGCCCCAGACCGCCTCGATCGCCTTCTTCGCCGAGGTCCAGAACGTCTTGAGCTCCGTCCCGATCCGGGCGATCACGGCGAGGATGCCGTTCTTCGTGTCGAAGGTGATGCTCACGGGTGTGATGGCCCCGCTGTGCAGGCCCGCGTGCAGGTCTCCGAAGGCGATCGGGGAGCCCTCCCAGGAGTCGTCGGGGACCTCCGGCTCATTGGGCTCCTCGTACACGAGCTCCGGGGCGCCATTGCCTTCCTGCACCGACAGCCGGAAGCTGCGTACGTCCTGCGACATCGGATCGGCCTTGTAGCCGGCCATGGCCGTGATCGCCTTGGCCGCCGGTACGGCGATCAGCTTGGACTTCGCAGCCCAGGGCGCCAGGGAGTCGTGGGTCGGGTGCCCGGCCTGGCCGGGGACCTTCGCGCCCGCCAGGGCGCCGCTGCCGAAGTCGGGCAGGGGGCCGGCGGGGTTGGTGAGGTTGAGCTTCTTGTTCTTGGTGCCGCGCAGGTAGTCCTCGGTGTCCCGCGAGGGCCGCAGGGCGATGTCGTCGATTCCCGGGACCTTGAGGATGAGGTCGGGAGCGGACAAGCCGGTCGGGGTGAAGGTCAGGGTGATCCTGCCGAACAGGTCGGTTTTCAGGGGGGTCGGCTGGTCGGTGATATCGGTGACCTGGCCGTCGAAGGCGACCTCGCCCGAGGTGTTGCCGGGGGCGCGGGCGAGGGTCACATGCTGCCCCGGCATGGGCGCACCGAACTGGTCGAGGAGGGTGGCCTCCAGCCGGTAGCGCTTGACCTCCTTGACGCCCGCCGCGGGGTCGTGGACGTGTACCCGCCGCCACAGGCCGGTGGCGCTGTCCTGGACGTCGAGCCGGAGCTCGTTCTTCGTCTCGTCGCCGGGCTCGGTGCCCGCCTCGACCAGGAAGACGGTCGAGGTCTCCAGCGGCGAGGGCGGCGTGGCGACGGCGACCACGTCCTTCTGGAGCGGGATTCCCGGCAGTGCCGCGCCCTGGGCGGGCAGGCGGTGGATCCAGCAGACGTGGTCGGTGTCGACGACGTAGACGGCACGGCCACCGTCAGCCGTGGGATGGGAGTCCACCCGGACGGTGCCCTTGTCGTGGAGCTTCTGGCCAGGCTTCAGCGTGTCGCCCTCGTAGAGCACCGTCCACAGGCCGTCGGCCGAGTCGCTCACCAGGAAGGTCGCCCCCTCGCCCGTCGCGAAGCCGGTGACGACCTGCTTGGCCTGGAAGGGGAGCGGATCCGTCTGGACGCTGAACGTCGTACTGAGAGTTGCCCGCGAGGCGATCACCGTGCCCGAGTCCACGCTCGCCAGCACGACCTCGGAGCCCGAAAGCGCAGCGGCCACGGGGACGCCGTTCGGGCCGGGCGTGCTTGTGGGGAGGTAGGCGTCCCCCTGATCCTTGGATCTGATCCAGAGTCCCGATGCCCCCGTCGGTACGGCGTACGTCACAGGATCCCCCTGTGTCGTGTACGTCGTGTCGACAGTTTCGTAGTTCCGCTGAGGCAGACCGGTGGTGTCGAGCGGAACGGGTTCCGCCCACTGGGTGCCGTCCTGGGACAGCTCCACGGTGAAGACCTGGCTGACGAGGTCTTGAGGGTCGGTGGACCCGAAGAGGAATTCCGCGACCACCCTCCGAGAGCCGTTTCCGGGCGTCACGGTCACCGTGAGGTCCCTGAACACCCAGCCGGGCTGCTTGGCCTGCTCCTGGAGCCAGTCCTCGAACGGGCTGGTGACGCGCCAGCCGGTGGGGGTGCCCAGGGCACGGGCCACGTGCCTGATGTCGGGGACCGGGCCCGATCGAGGGGAGAACACCAGGGCCTGGTGCCCGTCCGAGTCCGAACCCGCCTTCTCTCCGGGGTTGTGGAACGCGAGGACCGGCTTGCGGCGGGCGGTGTCCACAATCACCGGCCCGCCCAGGACCACGTCCTGGCTGAGGACTTGGGTGACCTCCACCCGGTCTGCTGTGCGGCTGCGCAGCCGCCGGTCGGTCTCGCTCGGCGCCATCATGAGCGGCTCCATTTCGGTTGGGAGGCGAACCAGCTTGGTTCGCGCACTGTGTACCCGGGCCGCGAGCGCGCCCGTGCGGCGAACGGTGACGTTCCCACCAACAGCCCTTTCCGGAGGGAAGACGGGCAGAGGCCGTCCCCGCAGGGCAGACCGGCGGGCCGGGGGCAAGGGTTTCGACCAGGGGCGAATTCCTGGCTCCGGCGCGCCGATCGGAGCATCGTCGTCACCAGCGAAGCCACGCCGGCCCCGCGGCGGACGACGATCCGCGAGGGGCCGGCGCCAGCCGGAACTCAAGGAGAGGCACTGATCATGCGCATCAACACCTGGACCCGCCGCGCCGCCGCCCTGGCCGTGGGCGCGACCGCCGTCGTCGCCCTGACCGCCGGTTCCGCCAGCGCCGCGAGCACCCTCGCGAAGGGCAGCTACGGCTCGGCCGTCGGCTGCCTCCAGCAGGGCCTCGACTACGTGGACAGCGCCGGTCTCCAGGTCGACAACGACTTCGGCGGCCTCACCTACAACGCCGTCGTGCACTACCAGAGCGGCCACGGACTGAGCCCGGACGGCGTCGTCGGCCCGGCCACCGGCGGCTCCATCAAGAACGCGGTCAGCCGGGCCTACAACGCCTCGAACCACGGCGGCGACCACTCCCCGGAGCTCGGCGCCTGGCTGGTCAACTGCAGCGGCCAGCTCCCGGGCTGACGCGGGCCGCGACGGGCCGGGTGCACCCGGCCCGGTGAGTGACTGACGAGGGGCTCGGCGGCCTGGCCGCCGAGCCCTTCCCCATGGTCGGATGACGGATTCGCCACCACGCCGCCCGGTGTGTGTACTTACGACTTTCCCCGGCGCCGTTTACTCCTCCCCTCCGGGGTGGGATCCCCCTCCCGAACGGCGATACCGCCGATCACCGGTGCATCGGAAGGGAGTTGGCGTTGGAGTGGTCCGTGCCGAGACGGGCGGCCGTCTCGCTGACCGCCGCCGCCATCGCGGGCGCGGCCGTGATCCCGGCGGCGGGCGCGCCGTCCGTGCCCCGGCAGCTCGCCCGGCCCCGGGGCCGTACGGTGTGCGCGTTCACCGAACTCGACTTCCACGGCCTGCTGGTGCACATCCGGCAGCCGCGGCTGCTGATCGAGCCGCCCGTCGAGAGCGTGGTCAACACCAGCCACGTCGCCTGGTGCTTCTACGAGTCGCCCGCGTACGGCGGCCTCGCCGTCACCCTCGAACCGGGCCGCGGGGCCGCCAGCTTCCCGTACCCGGTGCAGTCCGCGCGGCCGGTGGGGGAGGACGACCCCACCGGCTGACGCAGGCCCCCGTGGGGTCAGGTGCAGAGCTTGTCCTCCGGGCCGGCCTCGCTGACGATCACGTTCCTGTTCAGGTCCACGTCGTAGGTCCAGTACGCGGTCCACAGGCCGATGCCGCTCTGGAGCGCGGAGTCGAAGGAGTGCCGGACGGCCGTGCCGTCCTCGGAGGTGACGTAGCGGAAGGCGACGCGGTTCGCGGTGGAGTCCGGGTCGGGCCTGCCGCGGGTGAGGGTGACGAAGTCGGTCCAGTCGTAGGTGGCGCCGTCCCAGCCGAAGTGGATCCGGCCGTTCTCGCACCTCAGCGGGCGCACCTCGGGGCCGCTGCGGACATGGGCCGTCCGGTCCGAGGGGGCCGCCGACGCGGTGCTCGCGCAGGTTCCCGCAAGCGCGCACACGGCGGCTGCCACGACCCAGGGGTTCCTCATTGCCTCGCCTTCCTTCCTGTGGTGGTCGAATGCCGTGGCCGGCCGGTCCTCCCGGCCCGCCACGGGTGACGGCCGGTCGACCCGACGGTCGACCGGCCGGTGCCGAGAGGGCTCAGCTGCAGAACTTGCTGGTCGGGCCTTCCTCGCTGACGATCACGTACGTCTCCGAGTCCGCGTCGCGGGTCCAGTACGCGGCCCACAGGCCGGTGCCGCTCTGGTACTCGGAGTCGAACGAGTGCCGGACGGCGCCGGCGGAGGAGACGAAGGCGTAGGCGAGGCGGTTCCTGCTGGTGTCGGCCGGGTCGGGCTTCGTGGTGTAGAGGCCGACGAAGTCGGACGAGGTGCGGGGGGCGCCGTCCCAGCCGTAGAAGATATGACCGTTCTCGCAGGTCAGCGGGCGCAGTTCGGGATCGCCGGGGACGACGCCCCGGCCGCCCGAGGGGGCGGGCGGGACGTGGGCCGCGACGGGCCTCGGGCTGGTGTCCGCGGGCGCCGGGGCTGCCGACGCCGTGCCCGTGAAAGCACCGGCCAGTACACAGACGGAAGCCGCCGCGACCCGGAGGTTCTTCATGTCCTCGCTTCTCCCTTGTTCGCGGGACCGCCCACCGATCCCGGTCTGCCTGCGTACCAATCGGAGGCCCCGGGGCAGACCGTGTGACCGGGATTTGGTTCGAATGGCGGCCGTCCCGTACCGGCCGTTCCGGCTACCGGCCCTCCACGCGGCGGGCGTGGCGGAGGACCGCGAGGACCGCCGCGCCCGCGACGGCTCCGAGCGCGAACAGCACGGCCATGGTCGCCGCGTCGGGGGCGGTGACCGGCTGGCCGCGCAGCGCCTGCCAGAGGAGGACGAGCACCAGGCCCAGGTAGGCCGCCCCGGCGATCCCCATCAGCGCGACCCGGTGGCGCTCGGACAGCCCGCGCGGCCGGGTGGCGAGGAGGAAGCCGAGCAGCGGCAGCACCTGGAGCGCGTGGAGTCCGAGGAAGTGGGGGATCCGCAGGTCGCCGCCGAGGGTGCTCCAGTCGGTGACGGGCATTCCCGGGCCGCCGTCGGCGAGCCCGACGGTGTGCGCGCCGACGGCGGGCAGGCCGTGGCCCCGTCTGGCGGCCGCGCGCTGCGGGGAGGTGGGCAGCGTCATCAGGAACGCGACGGCCATGCCGAGGGCGCTCACGGCGATGCCCAGCCGCAGCCCCCACGCGAACACCGGCGGCCGCACCCGCTGGCGCAGCAGCAGCACGACGACCACCAGGGCCATCGCCCAGGTGGCGACGATGAAGGCGGCCATCGTCATCCACACCGCCGTTGCCGTCGGGGTGGCGAAGTTGAAGTGGCTGGTCGTGCCGGCCGCCGCCGCGGCGGCGATCAGGGCCATCTCGACGACCAGCGACACGGCCGTCACCCGGGAGACGACCCGGACGAGGCGGTCGTGGCCGCGGACGAAGGTGAGCAGCCAGAGCAGGGTGAGGGTGTAGAGGGCGATCGAGAGCGCGAAGCGGGCCGGTTTCGCCCAGGCGGGCTGTCCGGTGATCGACCGGGGATCGGCGAGCAGGCCGACCAGGGCGACGGCCAGCATCAGGGCCATCAGGGCGGCCGTCCCGGCCAGCGGCCGGTTCGCCGCCCATGCCCGCCGCGCCAGTTCCGAGGGCCTGGGGGCCCGCGCCATGGGGTTCCTCTCCGGGTGGGGCCACGGGAACGGCCGGTCGACCTCGTGGTCGACCGGCCGTTTCGTCATTCCGGGATCCGGTTCAGCGGGGGCCCTGTCCCGGGGCCCCGTACGTCCGGTGGTGCGGGGTCCGTCAGCCGTTCACCAGGGTGGCGCCCGAGCCGGTGAACCCACCGGTGACGCCCTCGTCGTCGGACCAGATCCCGAAGTCGGCGTGCGAGACGCCCTCGGGGCTGACCGAGGACTCGGCGCCCGCGACACCGGCGCCGTCCGGGCCGGCGGTGAAGAAGCCCTGGCCCCAGGCCGCGTCGACGCCCCCATGGGCCGAGGCCAGGCCGGCGGCGCCGATCACGAGCGGGACGGTGAGGGCGCTGACGGCCAGGACACGCTTGAGAGCACGCATGGTGGTTTCCTCCGTGGGATTCGAGGTCATGAGCGGCGGCGCCGATCGGCCCGCCGGAACCAGCCAGACACGCACCGCCAGCCCCCGCAAGCGAGGCCGCCATCCGAACAGGCCTAACGGTTCGTCAGACGCGCCGCGCCGACCTGCGGAAATGGCCGATCGGGCGATCATCCGCCGAGGTCGTTCGGGCGGAGCAGCCCTGCGGGCCTGCGGCATGGGGTTCCTCTCCGGGCAGGCCCATGGGAACGGCCGGTCGACCTTCGTGGTCGACCGGCCGTTTCGTCATTCCGGGATCCGGTTCAACGGGGGCCCTGTCCCGGGGCCCCCGTACGGCCGGCGGCGGTGCGGGGATCGTCAGCCCTGCTGCCAGGTGGCACCCGAGCCGGTGAACGCGCCGGAGACGCCGGTGTCGTCGGACCAGACCCAGAAGTCGCTGTGCTGGAGGCCGTCGGCGGAGACGGTGGAGTTCGCGTCAGCGACGCCGGCGCCGTTCTGGTTGACGACGAACTGACCTTTGCCGAAGTTCGCGTCCAGGCCCTCCTGGGCCGAGGCGATGCCTGCGGCGCCGATCGGCCCGCCGGAACCAGCGGGACACGTGCCGCCTCCCCTCGCAAGCGGGGTCGCCAGCCGAACGATGCCCACGGTGCGTCAGGCGCGCCGCGCCGACCTGCGGAAACGGCCGCTCGGGCGGTCGATCGCCGAGGTCGTCCGGGCGGAGCAGGCGGTGCGTCAGGAGACACGGGGGCGGCCGGCCGACCCGAGGGCCGACCGGCCGCCGGGCTCACGGGGCCGTGGATCGCGGTCGGCCTCGTTGGCGGACGAGCCCGACCCCGTCCTGGTCACCCGGGTCGGCACCGGTGCCCTCTACCTCGACCGCCTCGGCGCGGTGTCCTCCTGGCACGCCATGCTGCTGGAGGCGTCGGCCGCCCTCTGTGCCGAGGACGACCGGGACGCCCTGCGCCGCTTCGCCCTCGCGCTGGACACCCCCGGGGCCGACCGGTGGTGCTTCGACCAGGCCCGGGTCCGGCTCGCCCACGGCGAACGGCTCCGCCGGGCCCGGGCGACGGTCCGGGCCAGGGCCCAACTCGCCGCCGCCCTGGAGGTGTTCGAGGAGCTGGACGCCCGGCCGTGGGCCGAGCGGGCGCGGAACGAACTGCGGGCGACGGGTGCGAGCAGGCCGCGGGCGGATGCCTCGAACACCCACGGCCTGAGCGCCCAGAAGCTGGAGACCGCCCGCCTCGCCGCCTCCGGACTCACCAACAAGCAGATCGCCGAACGGCTGTTCCTCTCGCACCGGACCGTCGGCGCGCACCTGTACCAGATCTACGAGCGGCTCGGCATCACCTCCCGCACCATGCTGCGCGACGCCCTCGACCCGGGGGTGGAGCGGGGCTGAGAACGGCCGGTCCGAGAGGGGACCGGCCGTTCCGCGTCAGGGCTTCCAGACGACGGGGTGGGACGCGACCGGCTGGCCGGCCGCGTTCAGCTCGACGGCGTGACCGGCGACCAGTCCGGCGTCGTTGATGTACCTGGCCTGGGCGTACGGGCTGAGCGGGGACGGCGGGAGCGTGACGGTCGTTCCGTCGGGCTGCCACAGCAGGGCGGTGCTGCGGGTCCAGTCCGGGCCCT
The DNA here is from genome assembly GCF_042883725.1 of Kitasatospora sp. NPDC058184. Taxonomy (NCBI): domain Bacteria; kingdom Bacillati; phylum Actinomycetota; class Actinomycetes; order Kitasatosporales; family Streptomycetaceae; genus Kitasatospora; species Kitasatospora sp. NPDC058184. Next base: position 291,847 of record NZ_JBHVVE010000010.1, on the reverse strand, counting down.
GGGTGCTGCCGACGGCGGTACCCGCGCTGTTGACCGCCATGGCCTCGCTCTGCCGGCCTGCCGGGCCGCCGAGCAGGGTCTGGCTGCCGTCCGGGTTCCAGCGGGCGGCGAACGTGGAGTGCGCCGCGTCGAACGTGGCCCCGACGACGGTGCCCGCGCTGTTGACGGCCCGTGTCCGGCCGTAGCCGGCGTCGCGGACGGTGCCGTCGGCCGTCCAGACCAGCACCCGGTCGAACTCCGTGCCGCCGGCCCGCCGCCCGTGGCCGAGCACCACGCCGTCGTCGGTCATCCGGTCCACCCGGGCGCCGTCGACGCCCGGCGGGAGCGGGAGCGCGGTCACCGCGTCGGCCGGGCTCCAGAGCACCGGGGTCTCCTGGTAGCCGCCGTCGGCGAGGCGCCGTACGGAACTTCCGGCGACGAAGCCCGCGTTGGTGACGGAGGCGGTCGAGCCCATGGTGTCGCCGGGCAGCAGCGGCAGGTCGACCCGGGTGCCGTCGGCCCGCCACTTCAAGGGCTTGGGCTGGTAGACCTCGTCGTACGAGCCGCCCACCACGACACCGGCGTCGTTGACCGCTCCCGCGCCGCCGCCGCGGACTCCGGCCGGCAGCTCCAGCGCGGTCGGGGTGCCGTCCGGGGCCCAGCGGACCGGGTGGTTGTCGCTCATCGACACGAAGGAGGCCCCGACCACGGTGCCCGTGTCGTTGTACCCGCTCGGGCGGCTGGACAGGTCGCCGGGCAGCGGCGCCAGGACGGTGTAGCCGAGGTGGTCGGGGCTCCAGCGGATGGCGCGCGGACCGGACTGGCCGGGGGTCTTCGCGAAGTACTCGCCGACGACGGCGCCGTCGCGGCTCAGGCCCCACACCGTGCTGTAGGCGGTGTCCGGCGGGGTCGGCAGGAACTGCGGGGAGGCCAGGTAGTGGGCGGGAGCGGCAGCCGCCGCGGGTATCGGGCCGAGGAGCAGGGCGGCGGCCGTCGCGGCGGCGGCGAGGGCGGCCGTACGAGAAGTGCGTGAACCGGTCATGCGGAGAACTCCTGTTACGTCGGGGCGACTTCGGGTCGTGGCCATCAGGGCTTCCAGACCATCGCGCGCGGCAGCGACTGCGCGTCCGGCAGGGTGGCGTGCCCGACGATCACCCCGGACTCGTTGACGAGGGAGGCCGAGGCGTACGGGCTGAGCGAGGACGGCGGGAGCGTGACGGCCGTCCCGTCGCGCTTCCACAGCAGTGCCGTGCCGTGGTCCCAGTCCGAACCCGTCGCGGTGCCGACGGCGGTGCCCGCGCTGTTGATCGTGCGCGCCGTGCTCTGTTGGCCTGCCGGGCCGTCGAGCAGCGTCCGGGTGCCGTCCGGGTTCCAGTAGGCGGCGTGCAGGGAGCGGGCGGCGTCGAACGCCGCCCCGACGACGGTGTCGGTGTTGGTGATGGAGTTCGGCCGGCCCTCGCCGATGTCCCGGACGGTGCCGTCCGCCGCCCAGAGCACCACCCGGTCGAGCTCGGTGCTCCCCTCGCGCCGTCCGGGGCCGACGATCACACCGGCGTCGGTGATCCGGTAGACCCCGGCCACGTCGATCCCCGGCGGGAGCGGCAGCGCGGTCACGGTGCCCGACGGGCTCCAGACCACCGCGCGCTTCCGGGGCTCGCCGCTGAGACGTCGTTCGGACCAGCCGATGACGAAGCCCGCGTCGTTGACGGCCGTGGTCGCACCGGTGTCGTCGCCGTCCAGCAGCGGCAGGGCGACCCTGGTGCCGTCGGCCCGCCACTTCACGGGCAGGGGGCGGAACACCGCGTCGTACGAATCGCCTATCACGACACCGGTGTTGTTGATCCCGTTCGCGCCGCCGCCGCGGGCTCCGGCCGGCAGTTCCAGGGCGGTCGGGGTGCCGTCGAGGGCCCAGCGGACCGGGTGGTTGTCGGTCAGCGACGCGAAGGAGACCCCGACCGCGGTGCCCGCCTCGTTCATGGCGCCCGGGCGGGTACCGGTCTCGCCGGGCAATGGTTCCAGGGTGGTGTAGCCGAGGGTTCCGGTGTTCCAGCGGAGGGCGCGCGGGGCGAACAGGCCGGGGATGCTCAGGTAGCACTCGCCGAGGACGTCGCCCGCGTTGTTCAGGCTGTACGCGGTGCTGAGCGGGCCGGCGTTGGCGGGCAGCGGTAGGAGGTGGGGGGTCGGGAGCGGCGGGCCCGGGTCGGCCGTTGCGGCGGGTACCGGGCCGAGGAGCAGGGCGACGGCCGTCGCGGCGGCGGTGAGGGCGGCCGTGCGCGGGGTGGATGAACCAGCCATCCGGGAACTCCTGTCTCTTCAATGACCTTGTGGATCAAGCGAATTGACGTTCCGTCGGAGTCAGGCTGGTCGGGTGCCCGGTCCGGTGGCCAAGTCTCGGCCACCGTCCGTTCGTTGGCAGGCCGATCACCGAAACGGCCGGAATCCGCACCCCCGGATCCGCATCGGGCTGGTCGGGAGGGGTGCGGATCCGGGGCGGCGGCCGATTTCCCGTGGTTCGGCCGTGCGGGGCGGTGGGGGTGCCGGGGCGGGCGTCGTTGCGCCTCCGCCCGGCTGCGTCAGCCGGGTGCGATCGCCGGGCCGCCGCTGCCGGTGGTGCCCTCGGCGATGCCCTCGGTGGCGTCCCGGCCGCCGCTCCAGCCGCTTCCGGAGCCGCCGCCACCGGAGCCGCCGCCGGAACCCCGGACGTACACCGTGAAGGAGGTCAGGCCGGGGGGCAGTTCCCAGGCCCCACCGGCCCGGACGGACACCCGGTAGGCCTGCGGGCCGCCGTCCCGCTGGGCGGGTGCGGCCGGGGCGGTCGTCGTGGTGCCGGTCGTGACGGCCAGCGCCGTGGCAGTGGAGGCGGTCGCCAACAGGCCTTGCCGGAAGAGCTTTTGATTGATCGTCATCCTTGCGATGGTCTGATCTCCGGCGGCCCCGGCGGTGGCTTCGACCCCGAATCACGCGAACGAGTGGTCGCGTTCCGGCCGAGTTCGACGCGGGCCCTCGTCGGTGAAGGTCGGCGGCCCTCGGACGGGCGGCCCTCGGACGGGCGGCGCGGGACCGCGCCCGGGGCCCCGCCGCGGGGAGCCGCGTCGTGCTCGGCGGAGTCGGCGGAGCCGGCGGGTGGCGGACGGCGCGGGGGCACGGCGCGGACCTGCGGAGATCCTCCCTCGATCGGGGGAGGGCGAGGGTGCGAAGGCCGGTGATACTGGCGGACATGATCAAGGGACTGAAGCCGCTGCTGCGCGGGTCGACGTATACGGGTGTGCTGTTCGCGGTGGTCGGGGCAGTGGCCGCGCTGCCGGTGGCGATGGTGGCGCTCGGGGTGACGCTGGGGCTGTCCGGCCGCCCGGACTCGGTCTGGGTGGCGCTGCCCCTGTGGGCGGTGCTGCTCGGGCTGTGCGGGCTGCCCCGGCTGGTGCGCCGGGTGCTGGCGGCGGGGGCGCGCAGGACGCTGGGCGTCGCGGTGCCCGCCCCGGTGAAGGGGGCCGCCGCGGCGGAGTGGTGGCGGACGCCGGCGTTCGTGGTGGCGCACGTGGCGCTGGGCTGGACCGTGCTGATCGGCGGCAGCACGCTGCTGGTGACGGCCGTGGCGCTGCCCGGCCGCTGGGCGGAGGGCACGGCGAGGGTCAGCCTCCTCGGCTGGGCCACGGACGTGACGGGCGTCTGGGCCTGGATCGTGGGAGTGCTCGCCCTGGTGCTCGCGGTGGCGCTGTTCGTGGCCGTGTCGGGCGCGCTGCGGTGGCTGGCGCCCCGGCTGCTCGGGCCCTCGCCGGCCGAGCGGCTCGCGATGGCCGCCGAGCGGGAGCGGCTGCTGGCCGAACGCAACCGGCTGGCCCACGAACTGCACGACTCCATCGGGCACACCCTGACCGCCGCCACCATCCAGGCCGCCGTCGCGGGCGAGGTGCTGGCCGACGACCCGGTCGCCGCGCGGGCCGCCATGCGCAGCATCGAGGAGTCGACCCGGGCCGCGCTGGAGGACCTCGACTACGTGCTCGGCGCGCTGCGCGAGGAGGAGTCCGGCACCGCGCCGACCCGCACCCTCACCGACCTGCCCGAACTGATCGACCGGCTCCGGCACGCGGGCGCCGTCGTGGCGCCGCGCACCACCGGGGACCTGGCGCAGGTGCAGGGCACGCTCTCCCGGGCCGCGTACCGGATCGTCCAGGAGGGGCTGACCAACGCGCTGCGGCACGGCTCGGGCGGGACGATCGAGCTGCGGGTGGCGGCGGGGGCGGACGAGCTGGAGCTGAGCGTGGTCAACGGGGTGGCGGACGGGGCCGGGGCGGGCGGCTTCCCGACCTCCGGGCACGGCCTGCCCGGGCTGGCCGAGCGGGTGCGGCTGCTGCACGGCGAGTTCGAGGCCGGCCCGTACGGCGAGGGGCAGTGGCGGCTGGCGGTCCGGCTGCCGATGCGGTGGTCGGCGTGAGCGGGGGCGGTGGTCGCGGCTCCGGGGGGAGCGGGGCCGGGGGGAGCGGGGCCGACGGGAGCGTGAGCGGGAGCGGTGAGGACAGGGTGGCCGACCCCGCCGCTGGGGCGGCGCCCGACGTCACCCTCCTGATCGCCGACGACGACCCCGTCACCCGCAGCGGCCTGAGCACCCTGCTGGGTGCCCAACAGGGCATCACGGTGGTCGGGCGGGCCGCCGACGGCGTCGAAGTGGTCCAGCAGGTGCGGATGTTGCGCCCGGACGTGGTGCTGATGGACGTGCGGATGCCGCGTCGCAACGGGATCGAGGCGACCCGCGAACTGCTGAAGGACACCGACCCGCCCAAGGTCGTGGTGATCACCACCTTCGAGAACGACGGCTACGTCACCGCCGCGCTGAGCGCCGGCGCCAGCGGCTTCGTGCTGAAGCGGCGGCCCGTCCCGCAGATCGCCGAGGCGGTGCGGGTGGTGGCCGCCGGGGAGGCGGTGCTGTTCCCCGCCGCGCTGCGCCGGATGGTCGCGGCCCGGCCGCTGGAGTCGGCCGAGGCGCTGCCCAGGGCGGCGCTGACCGGCCGGGAGGAGGGGGTGCTGCGGCTGATGGCGACCGGGCTCTCCAACCCGGAGATCGCGCAGGCCCTCGCGGTGAGCCAGGAGACGGTGAAGACGCACGTCGGGAACGTGCTGGGCAAGCTCGGCGCGCAGAACCGGACCCATGCGGTGGTGATCGCGTACGAGAGCGGGCTGGTGGTGCCGGGGCTGCCCGGCGCCTGAGCGGCGGTGCGGCCACGGTGATGTGGCCACGGCGGGAGCAGCCCCGGCGGTCGGTGCGGCCTGCGGCGTGCGGTGTGCGGGCGTGCGGGCGTGCGGCCTGTGGCTTACGGCCTGCGGCTTACGGCCTCGGGTCGATCGGGGCGAGGGTGCCGAGGCGGTCCTCGACGGCCTGGGCGGCGGCCAGGCAGAGGTCCTCCCGGAAGGCCCGGCCGACGAGCTGCACACCGGTGGGGAGGCCGTCCGCGGCGAGACCGGTCGGGACGGCGACGGACGGGACGCCGACGAAGCTGGTCACCGAGCAGAGCCGCATGGCCGAGGCGACCCGGTCCCGGCCCGCCTGGTCCCGCGACTCCAGGCCCGGTTCGACCGGCGGCTCGGTGAACACCGGGCCCAGCAGCAGCGGGTACGCGTGCAGGAACTCCGCCCAGGAGCGGCGGATGTTCATCCAGGTGCCCAGCAGCCGGATCAGGCCGGGGCCGTCCACGGGCGGGGAGCTGCGCATCGTCAGCTCGATGAAGCGGTCGCCGCCCTCGCCCAGCAGCTGCCGGACGGCGGGCCAGTTCGGCGCGAACTCGGTGCCGGTCAGGCGGTGGTAGGTGTCGAGCGCCTCGTCCAGCCGCGGGACGTCGGGGACCTCCTGGACGTCGTACCCGGCGTCGCGCAGGGCGTCGGCGGCGGTCTCGACGGCGCGGCGGACGGTCGGGTGGACGCCGTGGCCGCCCGGGTCGGCGACGACGGCGACCCGGACGGGGGCGGCGAGCGGCTCGCCGTACAGCGGGACGGGCACGGCGCGCGGGTCGCGCGGGTCGGTGCCCGCCAGCGTCTCGTAGGCGAGCCGCAGGTCGGCGACCGTACGGGCCAACGGGCCGTCGGTGACCAGGACCTGGGAGGCCGGGCCGGGGTCGTCCGGGCCGATCAGGCGCTGGTCGGCGGGGAAGCGGCCGGTGGTCGGATCGAGGGCGGCGACCCCGCAGAAGGAGGCGGGGATGCGGACCGAGCCGCCGGAGTCGTTGCCGAGGCCGAGCGGGGCCATCCCGGCGGCGACGGCCACGCCGTCCCCGCCGCTGGTGCCGCCCGGGGTGCGGCGCCGGTCCCAGGGGTTGTAGGTGTCGCCGTACAGCTCGCTGCGGGTGTGCATCCCGGCGAGGATCAGGGTCGGCAGGTTGCTGTGGCCGATCGGGATCGCCCCGGCCGCGCGCAGCCGGGCCACCGGGACGGCGTCGTCGGTGGCGACGTGGTCGCGGAAGCGCGGGGTGCCGAAGGTGGTGGCCACGCCGGCGATCGGGGTGCACTCCTTCACGGTGAACGGCACGCCCGCGAGCGGCCCGAGGGGCTCGCCGGCGGCCCGGCGGCGGTCGGTGTCCCGCGCGGCCGCGCGGGCCCGGTCGGCGAGGAGCTGGGTGACGGCGTTCAGACGGGGGTTGACCTCGTCGATCCGGGCCAGGTGGCTGTCCACCACCTCCAGGGCCGACACCTCGCCGCCGCGCACGGCGGCGGCGAGTTCGGTGGCGGGCTTGCTCCACAGGGACATGGGGGCGCTCCTCGGCGGGTCGTCGGGCTCGTTCCGATGCGGTCGCATCGGAACGGAACGAACCCTAGCCCGGAACCGATACGCTTGCATCGGAATATCGAATATCGGAGAACACGGCGGCGAGGAGGACGGGCATGCCGAAACAGGTGGACCACGAGGGCCGGCGCCGGCGGATCGCCGAGGCCGTCTGCCTACTGGTGGACGAGCACGGGCTGGAGGGCGTCACCCTGAGGGACGTCGCCACCCGGGCGGAGGTCTCGATGGGGGCTGTCCAGCGCTGCTTCCGCACCAAGGAGGAGATGCTGCTGGCCGCGCTCGCGCACGTCGGGGAGCGGGTCACCGCGCGGGTGCGGAACCGGCTCACGGCCGGCCCTGCGCAGTCGGCGGCCACCGAACTCGGGCTGGTGGCGGGCGAGGTGGCGCTGCTGCGCGAGGAGCACCGGGCCGAGGCCAGGATCTGGCTCGCCTTCGTCGCCGGGGCCGCCGTCAACCCGGCGCTGGCGGCCACCCTGCGGAGCAGTTACGCGGCGCTGGAGGAGCTGGTGGTGCGGCTGGTCGCGGAGGCGGCGGGCGGGGGATCGGCGCTGGGCGGGGCGACGGCGGGCGGGCCGGCGGCCGGGGGATCGGCGCTGGGCGGGGCGGCGGTCGACAGGGCGGTGGACGCGCGGACCGAGGCCCGTACGCTGCTCGCCCTCGCCGACGGGCTCACCGCGCACGTACTGGTCGGGCACCGGACGGTGGCGGAGGCGGAGGAGGTCCTGCACACGCACCTGGCCGGGCTCTGGGCGCGCTGCTGAAACGGCCCCTCGGCACGCGGCTGAAGCCTTCGCCCACTGTTGTCGCCCCCGTCACCGTCCAGTCCGTGGATGGTCGGCCACGGCGGTGGCCGGGTCGGGCAGGATCGGGCCCGACGTCACCGGAGACACCTGTCGGACACTCGTGTTGGGAGAGCCTGCCGTGACTGCTGTGGAGATCCCCGGGTCCAAGTCCATCACCGCCCGGGCGCTGTTCCTGGCCGCCGCCGCCGAGGGCGTGACCACCCTGCGCCGGCCGCTGTCCTCGGACGACACCGAGGGCTTCGCGCAGGGGCTGGACACCCTCGGGTACCGGATCGAGCGGACGGCCGGGGCGTGGCGGGTGGAGGGCCGCCCGGCCGGTCCCGCCGTCCCGGAGGCCGAGGTGTACTGCCGCGACGGCGCCACCACCGCGCGCTTCCTGCCCACCCTCGCCGCCGCCGGCCACGGCACGTACCGCTTCGACGCCTCCGCCCAGATGCGCCGCCGCCCGGTCGCCCCGCTCACCCGGGCGCTGCGCGACCTGGGCGTGGACCTGCGGCACGAGGAGGCCGAGGGGCACCACCCGCTGACGGTCCTCGCCGACGGCGTCCGCGGCGGTGAACTCACCCTGGACGCAGGGCAGTCCTCGCAGTACCTGACCGCGCTGCTGCTGCTCGGCCCGCTCACCCGGGACGGCCTGCGGATCACCGTCACCCGGCTGGTCTCCGCGCCGTACATCGGCATCACCCTGGCGATGATGCGCGACTTCGGGGTCGAGGTGAAGCGGGAACGGACGCCCGCGGGCGAGCTGTTCGAGGTGCCCCCCGGCGGCTACCGGGCCGCCGACTACCCGATCGAGCCGGACGCCTCCACGGCCAGCTACTTCTTCGCCGCCGCGGCCCTGGCCGGCCGGGAGGTCACCGTCCCCGGCCTCGGCCGGGACGCGCTCCAGGGCGACCTGCGCTTCGTCGACGTGCTGCGGCGGATGGGCGCCCGGGTGGACGTCGGCGCCGACCGCACCACGGTGGCCGGCGAGGGCCCGCTCGGCGGGATCACCGTCAACATGCGGGACATCTCCGACACCATGCCCACCCTCGCGGCCATCGCCCCGTTCGCCACCGGGCCGGTGCGGATCGAGGACGTCCACAACACCCGGGTCAAGGAGTGCGACCGCCTGGAGGCCTGCGCCGACAACCTGCGCGCGATGGGCGTCACCGTGGCCACCGGGGACGACTGGATCGAGATCCGGCCCGGCACGCCCCGCCCGGCCGAGGTCATCACCCACTCCGACCACCGGATCGTCATGTCCTTCGCCGTCACCTCGCTGCGCACCCCCGGCATCACCTTCGACGACCCGGGCTGCGTGCGGAAGACCTTCCCGGGGTTCCACGAGGCCTTCGCGGCGCTGCGCGCGGAGTGGGGGGTCTGACCCGCGCCGCTCCGACCCGGGTCGTCGCTCCGACCTGGGTCGCCGTCCGGGCCGGGAAATCCCGGTTGCCAGGCGGCGGCCCCGGCGGCGAGGATTCCGTTCGTGTCCGAGACGGTGTTCGAGACGGTGTCCGACGGGCCCGGGCTGCGGCCCTACCCCAAGATCCCCGCCCGGGGCCGCTCCGGCGGGCCCGGCAGCCGCGAGTGGACCGCGGCCGAGAAGGTGCACGGGGCACACTTCGCCGTGGTCTGCGAAGGCGGCTCCGTCCGGGCCGCGAAACGGCGTGAACTGCTGGACGACGAGGGGCTGGACGGCTTCTTCGGGGTGAGCCGGATCTGGCCCGAACTCTCCGTCGCGGCCGCCCGGTTCGCCGCCGCGGTGCGCGAACCGTGGGGCGCCGCCGCCGTGGTGACGGTCTACGGCGAACTGGCCGGCGGCCGCTACCCGCACCCCGGGGTGCCCGCCGTCCCCGGCGTCGACCCGGTCCAGACCGGCGTCTGGTACGCCCCCGGCCTGCGCTGGCTGCCCTTCGACGCCACCGTCGAGACACCCGAAGGCCGTTGGTGGATCGCCGACCGCACCCTGCGCACGGCCGCGCGGGCCGCCGGACTCACCTGCGTCCCCCTGCTCGGCCACGGCCCGCTGAACACCCTGCACGACCTGCCGGTCCGCTACCCCAGCCGGGTGCCCGCCCTGCTCGGCCTGCCCGAGCTGCCGGACAACCTCGCCGAGGGGTACGTCCTCAAACCGGCCGGCGAATGGCACGAGTCCGCCACCGCCCGTCCGCTCGTGAAGGTGAAGCAGCAGGCCTTCGCCGAGGACGACCGCTACGACGGCGCCCGCCCCTACCTCCCCCCGCCGGAGGGCGCGGCCGGCGTCCCCGCCTGGCTCCTCGTCCAGGCCTCGGCCCTGCTCACCCCCACCCGCGCCGCCGCCGCCGTCAGCAAGCTCGGCCCCCGCACGCCGGCACAGGCCGTGGCGGCGGAGATCGCGGCGGACGTGGCCGAGGAACTCGCCGACGCCGTGGGAGGGTTGGACCCGACCGTCCTGGCCGCCCTGCGCCAGGCCCTCGAACCGGGGGCCCGGGCCCTCACGTCCTTCGACGCGGAGGACCGGCGCAACTCCTGAGCGCCGGGTGGCCGGCGGCTGCCGTACCTTGATCGTTCGTGGGGGTCAGGGGCGCGAGAAAGATTCCTCGGGAAAGTCGTCGGCCGATGTAGAGGCCGGGTTCCGCCGCTCCGACTGAGAGGTGACGGCGCGCCGACGGGGCGCGTGAGACGGAGGGGACACCCGGAATGAAGTACGTCGCGATGATCTACGGCAACCAGGCCAAGTGGGACTCCTTCCCGGCCGAGGCGTGGCCGGAGGCGATCGCCAGGCAGGAGGCGTTCAACGCGCGGTACCGGGAGAGCGGGGAGCTGGTCGGCGCGTACGGGCTGGCGGACGCGGCGGCGGCGCAGCTGGTGCGGCGGGCGGAGGGGGTGCCGGTGGTCACCGACGGGCCGTACCTGGAGACCAAGGAGTACGTGGCCAGCTTCTACCTGCTGGACTGCGAGAGCCTGGAGCGGGCCCAGCAGATCGCGGCGGACATGCCGTTCGCGGACGTGGAGCCGGTGGAGCTGTGGCCGATCCTGCACGAGTCCGCGGCGGGCGACCTCCCCGTGTGCGAGTGAGCGGAACGACCGGTGCCGTCGAGGGCCTGCTGCGCGAACTGGCGCCGCAGGTCCTCGGCGTGCTGGTGCGGCGGCACGGCGGGGCGTTCGACGCGTGCGAGGACGTGGTGCAGGAGGCGCTGCTGGCCGCCGCGACGCAGTGGCCGGAGGGCGGGGTGCCGGGCAACCCGAGGGGCTGGCTGGTGACGGTGGCGGAGCGGCGGCTGGTGGACCGGGTGCGCAGCGATTCGGCGCGCCGCCGCCGGGAGGAGGCGCTGGCGCTGGCCACGCCGCAGTCGGCGCTGCTGGCCCCCGCGGCCGACGCGCCCGACCCGGCGGCGGACGACTCGCTCGCGCTGCTGTTCCTCTGCTGCCACCCGGCGCTGTCCGTGCCGAGCCGGATCGCGCTGACCCTGCGCGCGGTCGGCGGCCTGACCACCGCGCAGATCGCGGCCGCGTTCCTGGTGCCCGAGGCGACGATGGCGCAGCGGATCAGCCGGGCGAAGCAGACGCTGAGGACCGTGGGCGGGGGACTGTCCCTCGGCGGGGGAGAGTCCCTCCCGGAGGGCGGGGCGGGGCGGCTGGGCGAGGTCCGGCACGTGCTGTACCTGGTCTTCAACGAGGGCTACACGGCGAGCGGCGGCGAGGAGCTGACCGCGCCGCGGCTGTCCGAGGAGGCGATCCGGCTGACCCGGCTGCTGCGGCGGCTCACCCCCGGGGACGCCGAGACGGCGGGGCTGCTCGCGCTGATGCTGCTGACCGACGCCCGCCGGCCGGCCCGTACCGGGGCGCACGGCGCGGTGGTGCCGCTGGACGAGCAGGACCGCGGCCGGTGGGACCATGAACTGCTGGACGAGGGGCTGGAGTTGATCGCCTCGGTGCTGCCGCGCGGGCAGGCCGGTCCGTACCAGGTGCAGGCCGCGATCGCCGCGGTGCACGGGGAGGCGGCGACGGCGCGGGAGACCGACTGGCCGCAGGTCCTGGCGCTGTACGACCTGCTGCTGCGCCTCGACCCGAACCCGGTGGTCGCGCTCAACCGGGCGGTCGCGGTCGCGATGGTGCACGGGCCGGAGGCCGGGCTGGCACTGGTGGCGGAGCTGGCCGGGGACCGGCGCCTGGCCCGGCACCACCGGCTGCTCGCCGTCCAGGCGCACCTGCTCGACCGGCTCGGCACCGACCCGGCGGCCGCCGCCCGCGCCTACCGGGAGGCGGCGGCCAGGACGGCGAGCGCCCCGGAGCGGCGCCATCTGGCCTCCCGGGCACGGCGGTTGGAGATGGCCTCGAGTACAGGGTGAGCGGGCGGGCGGCAGGGTCGAGGGCGGGGTCGAGGGCGGGTTCAGACGGCGTCCAGGGGGCTTCCGCGTCCGCCGGGAGGGGCCCATCATGGGCTCCCGGCCCCGGCAGAACCGCCCCGACACCGTTCCAGGGCCGCCGTCAGGAGGCAGAAGAGATGACGATCCCACCGCCCGTTCGGATCCAGGCCGCCGTCGTCCGCGCCGCGTACGCGCTGCCCGAGGGCCTGCGGCGGGCCGTCGCGGGCAAGCCGGTGGTCCTCGACGGGCAGACGCTCGCGCTGGACGCGCAGTTGATACTCAAGCTCCAACGGCTGTCCGGGGCGTCCCTGGTGATGTCGGGCGGGGTCGGGCCGTCGCGCGCCGCGATGGAGCACGCGCGGCACCTGGTGGGCGGGCCGCGCAACCGTACGGTGGCCGCGCGGAGCGTCGGCATCCCGCAGGAGCACGGCGAACTGGCCGCGACGCTGTACACCCCGGAGGGGCTGGCGGCCGGTTCCGGCCTGCTGGTCCTCCTGCACGGCGGGGGCTGGGTGGTCGGCAGCCGGGCCAGCCACGACCACGTCGCCCGCTTCCTCGCCCAGCGGGCGCGGGTGCGGGTGCTGTCGGTGGAGTACCGGCTGGCGCCCGAGCACGCGTTCCCGGCGGCGGCCGAGGACGCGCTGGCCGCGTTCGACTACGCCTACGCCAAGGCCGCCGACCTGGGCGCGGACCCGGAGCGGATCGCGGTCGGCGGGGACAGCGCGGGCGGCAACCTGGCCGCCGTCGCCGCCCAGCAGGCGGTCCGGCGGGGCGGCCCCGCGCCGGTGTTCCAGCTGCTGCTGTACCCGGCGACCGACGCCTCGACCCGGCGCCCCTCGCGCGCACTGTTCGCCGACGGGTTCTTCCTGACCAGCGCCGACATGGACTGGTTCGCCGACCGGTACGCGCCCGCGCCCGCCGACCGCACCGACCCGCGGCTGTCGCCGCTGCTCGCCGAGGACCTGACCGGCCTGCCGCCCGCGTACATCGGCACCGCGGGCTTCGACCCGCTGCGCGACGAGGGCGAGGCGTACGCGCGGGCGCTGGAGGAGGCCGGGGTCGCGGTGCGGCTGAGCCGGCAGTCGGACCTCATCCACGGGTACGCCAGCTACATCGGTATCGGCCACCGCTTCCGGGAGGCGACGGCCGAGGCGGCGGAGGCGCTGCGGCAGGCGATCGGCGGGTAGCGGCAGCGCGCCGGAGGGCTTGCGGCGAAGGGCGGGACCCCGGCAGCGGGCGGGTCCCGCCCTTCGCCGTGCCGTGAGACGGAAGGCGGGGCGGGGCCGGAGGCGGAAGGGGGACGGGGCCGGAGGCGGAAGAGGGGCGTGACCGTGAGACGGAAGGGGGCGTGCCCGGAGGCGGAAGGGGGGCGTGAGCCGTACGGTCACGCGCCGGATCGCTGTCGCGCAGGGGGTTCTCGGCGACCGGCTCTTATTGTACTGTCCGTCTAATAAGCGGGTGAGCGGGAACCCGCGGAACAGGCACCTGGAGGCAGCCATGGCTCTCACCTGGCAGACGGGGCACGGCCACACCACGGCCGACGACGACGTCTCGAAGCGGCTGCTGGAGTCGGCCGCCACCCTCTCCTACGACCCCTCGACCGAGATCGACTGGGACGCCCCCCTCCCGGACGACCACTACGGCCTCAATCCGGAGTGGAGCACCCTCTACGGCACCCGGCTGTGGGACGAGATGACCGAGCGCCAGCGGGTCGCGCTCACCCGGCACGAGGTCTGCTCGATCATGAACACCGGTATCTGGTTCGAGATGATCCTCCAGCAGATGGTGCTGCGCGACCAGTACCTCAAGAACCCCGCCACCGCCGAGTTCCAGTTCGCGCTCACCGAGATCGCCGACGAGTGCCGCCACTCGATCATGTTCGCCCGCGCCTGCGCCAAGATGGGCGTCCCCGCCTACCGCCCGAACAAGGTGATCGCCCAGGCCGGGCGCGCCTTCAAGGCGCTCGCCAAGGGCGAACTCGCCTACGGCGGCATCCTGGTGGCCGAAGAGGTGCTCGACGTCATGCAGCGCGACTGGATGCGCGGCGAGAAGGTGCTGGAGATCGTCCGCGGCACGTCCCGGATCCACGTGGTCGAGGAGTCCCGGCACATGAAGTTCGCCCGGCAGGAGATCCGCGAGCGGATGCGCCACGCGAGCCCGGCCCGCCGGCGCGCCTCGGCCACCGGCATCGCCGTGGGCGCGTACGTCATCGTCACCAGCATGGTGCACCCGGGCGTGTACAAGGCCGCCGGGCTCGACGTGCAGCGGGCGCTCGCCGAGGTGCGGGCCAGCGAGCACCGCAAGGCGATGATGCGCACCAGCTCCCGGCACCTGATGGCCTTCCTCGCCGAGACCGGCCTGCTCACCAGCCGCTCGGCGGCCGTCTACCGCCGGGTGCACATGCTCTGACGGACCGTCACCACCGAGCCGCCCCATCCCCCACGCGCAGCGAGGACCCACCCCGGCCATGGCCTACGCGATCACCCAGACCTGCTGCAACGACGCCTCGTGCGTGTCCGTCTGCCCGGTCAACTGCATCCACCCGACCCCGGACGAACCGGAGTTCGGCACCACCGACACGCTCTACATCGACCCGCGGGCGTGCATCGACTGCGGCGCCTGCGCGGACGCCTGCCCGGTGGACGCCGTGTTCCCGGTCGACCGGCTGCGCGGACCCGACACCGTGTCCGGCGACCTCAACCGCGACTGGTTCCGCGACCACCCCAACGACCACGCCTGGGGCGCGCCCAGCTTCCCGCGCAGCCTGCCGGCCGAGGTCGGCGCGCTGCGGATAGCCGTCGTCGGCACCGGCCCGTCCGCCGGGTACACCGCGCAGGAACTGCTGCGCGGCACCAGCGCCGAGATCACCATGATCGACCGGCTGCCGGTCACCGGCGGCCTGCTGCGCCACGGCGTCGCGCCCGACCACCAGTCCACCAAGCGGATCGCGGAGAGCTTCGCGAGCGTCTTCCACGACCCCCGGCTGCGGATGCACCTGAACGTGGAGATCGGCACGGACCTCACCCACCAGGAGCTCGCCGCCCACCACCACGCGGTGGTGTACGCGGTCGGCGCGGCCGCCGACCGCCGGCTCGGCATACCCGGCGAGGACCTGCCGGGCAGCCTGCCCGCCACCGCCTTCGTCGGCTGGTACAACGCCGAACCGACCGTGCCCGCCGACGCGGTGGAGCTGTCGGCGGAGCGCGTGGTGGTGGTCGGCAACGGCAACGTCGCGGTGGACGTCGCCCGCATCCTGCTCACCGACCCCGACCGGCTCGCCGCCACCGACATCGCCGACCACGCCCTGGCCGCGCTGCGCCGCAGCCGGGTCCGGGAGGTCGTGCTGCTCGCCCGGCGCGGCCCCGGGCAGGCGGCGTGGAGCAGGGCGGAGTTCCTGGCGCTGCGGCGGCTGCCGGGCGTCGAGGTGGTGGTGGCGGACCACCCGGAGGTCCGGGCGGCGATCGAGGCGGCGGCGGAGGCGGGGGCGGAAGGGGGGTCGGAAGCGGGGTCGGGTACGGCGTCGGGGGCGGCGCTGCTCGCCGGGCTGCCGCTGGTGCCGCACGACGGTGACGCGGCGCCCGGGCCGGGGCGGCGGATCGTGCTGCGGTTCCTGTCGGCGCCGGTCGAGTTGTCCGGGGAGGGGCGGGTCGAGGCGCTGACCGTCGAGCGGACCGCCCCGGCGGCGGACGGCCGGGTCGAGGGCACCGGCGTGCGGGACGTGCTGCGGGCCGGGCTGGTGGTGCGCTCCATCGGGCACCGGGGCGTCCCGCTGCCCGGGCTGCCGTTCGACGAGCGGACCGGGACGGTCGCGCACCGGGCGGGGCGGGTCGTCGACCCGGCGACCGGACGGCCGCTGCCGGGGACGTACGTGGTGGGCTGGGCCAAGCGCGGGCCGTCCGGCGGGATCGGCGCCAACCGGGCCTGCGCCCGGGAGACGGTGGGCGCGCTGCTGGACGACGCGACCGCCCGCGCGCTGCCCGTCCCGGAGGCGGGGCGCGGCGACTTCGAACGGCTGGTGCGCAAGCGGCGGCCGGACGCGGTCGGGCTGCGGGAGCTGCGGGCGGTGGACCGCGCGGAACGCGAGCGGGGCGAGGCCGAGGGGCGGCCCCGGGTGAAGCTCGCCACCGTCGCCGAGCTGCTGGCGGCGGGGCTGCGGCGGTAGGGCCGGTCTTCGAACTCGCGTCTGCGGGGCGGCGCACAGGACGTGGGGCGGGACGGGGGGGGGGCGCCCTACGGCGCACCCGCCGGGCCCCCCCCGGGGGGGTGCA